>CAJMOH010000069.1 GCA_905215055.1 uncultured bacterium | reverse complement strand
ATTTGCGCCGGTGTCAACAGAAATTAGAATTCTTTCGCAAAACTGGCGCGGTAATGTTTTCCTGGTTTTGGGAGACTTGGTCCAGCCGCCAACGCTGCTCCGGCAAAGGAGCCATAACCCCTCTTGCTTTTGAAGCCTGAAGAAAAGGCGCCGCCTTTCGGTCAGGTTGCGCCTGCCTGGGGCGGGGAGTTTTTTTCATTTTTTATGGGATGGAATTTTTAAAATGGGGCAACTTGGAAAACCACAGGAAGGGTTCCCAAAAGCCTGGAAGATTCCCCAGCCGCTGGCCGTTGAGGCTGCGGACAGGTCTGCCTTTGGAATGTGGGCAAAGCAAAAGCCAGCGTTCTGTAAACACTGGCTTCTCGTTTGCCCTTGCCGCACGCACTTAAAAATTCCCGCCGTTCCAGCCCCAATCCGGGGTTGCGATATAGCGAATATACAGGTCCTTGGGATCCACTCCCAACAAATTTTGGAACAGGGCGCAAACATCCTGCGTCATCTTCTCAGAGCCTTCCGGATCGATCGCCTGCCCAAAAACCTTCACCTCCACAATGGCCAGAGGCTTTTCACTCTCACCGCGAAACCACATGCGGCAATTGTCCTCCAGCGTGACCATCAGCCAGTCCTCGGTCTTTTCCGGGAGACGGGTGATGATGGTACCCAGCTGGCTTTTCAAAGCTTGCGCTGTCTCCTCAGAAACGGCGGCGTTTGTCTTGATTTGAATGCATGGCATAAATAAAACCTCCTTGGCAGACCCCTTTTCTTGGGGCCTGGAACTTTTTCATTTTCTGGTGTATAATTTTAGTATAATCCTTTTGAAACGAATTGGGTAGTCCCCAAAACAGAAAAGAGAGACCTACATGAAGATCACACAGACAAAAGACATCCGCGCCGCCAACCGCTGGGAAATCATGCGCCAGGCTTTAAGGCGCTATCCAATCAGCCGGGCGGATATTTGCCGCCTCACAGGGCTGAACAAGGCCACTGTCTCCACCATCGTCAAGGAGTGGATAGACGCCGGACTGCTGATGGAAACCGAGCTGGGCCACTCGGAAGGAGGCCGCAAGCCCATCCTTCTGCAACCCATCCACCAAGCCGGCTACGCGGTAGCGCTGGACATTGACATCACCCGCGTACAGGCGATTGTCACCGACCTCTCGGGAGAGACCGTTCTTTGCCGGGAACAGTTTTCCACCCAGGGAGAGGATTTTTCCCTGGTGTACGACAAGATCTGCCAAACCATCGACCGGCTGCTGGGGCAAACGCCCCCTGCCCGCTATGGACTGGTGGGCATTGGGGTGGCGGTACACGGCGTTGTGGATCTCTCTGGGCTGATCCGCTTCATTCCGCGGCGGGGCTGGCGCAACGTGGATCTGCGCTCCCTTTTGGAAGAACGCTATCATGTCCCAGTCTCTTTGGATAACGACGGCAACCTGGCGGCCCTTGCCCAGCAAAACCTGATGGCCTCTCCTGAGGAAAGCCCTCAGGAGCCAGCCTTCCAAAGTCTGGCGGTGGTAAATATCGGCGACTCCATTTCCGCCGGGCTTATCACCAACGGAGAGGTTTTGCGGGGCTATCACGGCTTTGCCAACGCTATTGGACACCACACCATCAACTTTGATGAGTCCGAGCGCTGCTCCTGCGGCAAGTTTGGCTGCTGGGAACAATACTGCTCCAACAGCGCGGTACTGGCCTACGCCAATTCCGTGCTTCCAAAGCCCATTTCTACCATCCAAGAGCTGGTGGTGCTGATCCGTCATCAGGTTCCTCTGGCGAAAGACGTGCTGGACCGCTTTATCAGCTATGTGGCCGTGGGCCTTACCAACATCATTTTTATTTTTGACTGTCAGGCCATTGTTATCAGCTCTGAGCTGCTCTCGGCTCTTCCCTATTATCTGCCGGAGATTCTGCGAAGGATGGTGCTTCCCATCACCCACTCTGAAACGGTGGTGCTTTCCCGCCTGGGCAAAAGCGGCCCCATTCTGGGGGCGGCCCACCAGGCGCTGTGCCAGTTTTTTCAAGAGCTGGCAAACGCCCAGGACACCGCCTCCCGGCCGGCCTGTTCCCTGTGAAAAGAGGAGCCACTTCTGGCTCCTCTTTTTATAGGATGGATTCCGCCCGGTCAAAGCCTGGATTGCAGCACTCAATCGTAAAGCAGCTTGTGGCGGAAATAGAAGAAATGATCGCTGTGAGTGTGAATGGAAAGCACACGCGTGTGCGGATGGTCCTCGCTGGTAAACTCCTTGCCAAACTTGCCAATGGTGAGAGCCTGTCCACCCACATAGATACAGGAGTAATTGAAGAACAGCTCGTCCATCATCTTCTGGCTCACCAGATAGTGCATGTAAGAGGGGGTCTCCACCAGCAGCCGGTCAATGCCGAACCTCTTCAGCACATACAGAGCCGCCTTGGAGTCGGGAGCGGTATCGCCGGTGCCGATGACCAGCACCTTGTCCGCATTCTCCTTCATGCCCTGGATGAGCTCCTCTATCACAGCCTCCCGAGAGGACACGTCCACATAATGTCCCCTGTCTCCCAGGTTTCTTTTCACCAGGTCAAGACCCTTGCGGGAGGTTGAAATCATCACTGGCACCTCGGGGGTGTTGAACAGGATATGACCGAAGGGAATATCGGTGGCGTCCAGAGAGGTGATAATGTTCCACGGTACGGGAGGCTTGCCATTTTCCAGGCGCATGTCCTCCATATCCTGGTCGAACACATGGCAGGTGTAGTCGGCCTCGGCGTTCATGGTGCCGGCACCCAGCATGACGCCGTCGGAGACAGCCCGGAGCATATTCAGGATGAACCAGTCAGCGTCAGCGCCGGCGGGATCATACTTGTTCTTTTTGGCGATCAGGGGACCCTGGGGGGCGTCTGTAAAGGCAATGCGCCCGTCGATAGAGGTCACCAGAGAGGTGTAGGTGCAGGGCCGGTCCTCATGAAGCTCCAAAAACTTCAGGTCGCCGTAGATCTTCTGGATCTTGGGGCAGCTCATGGTCTCCACCTGGCAGCTTTCCAGCTCCTTGCTCTGATAGATGCGGGTTAGGTGCAGGCGGTCCACGTCGAAGGGCATTTTAAACAGGGATGTAGCCATGGTGTTCCTCCCTTAAATCAGACTGCCGCCGCAGACGTTCATAATCTCGCCGGTGATAAAGCCAGCCTCTTCGCTGGAAAGGAACTTTACGGCGTTGGCCATATCGGCTACCTTGCCCATTTTGTGCAGGGGATACAGAGAAGCGTAGGCCTCCTCCAGAGCGGCGGGGTCCTCGGCCTCCTGAAAGCGCTGCTCAATCATGGGAGTGCGGACCAGGCCGGGCAGCACACAGTTGACCCGCACCTTGGGGGCATACTCCAGGGCGATGCACTTGGTCAGCATAATGACGCCGGCCTTGGAGGGGCAGTAGCCAATGCGCTCCGGAATGGGACGCACGCCCAGGTCGGAGCCGATGGTGACAATGGAGGGGTCCTGGCTCTTGACAAGCTCCTTTACAGCGGCCTTGCACATGTTGAACACGCCGCCCAGGTTGATGGAAATCTCCCGCATAAAGGTGTTGTACTCTGTGTTCTCCAAAGAGCCGATGAAGGTGACGCCGGCGCAGCACACCAGCTTGTCCACACGGCCAAAAGCCTCCACAGCCTTGTCCACCACGTTCTGAGCCTGCTCGGGGTTGGTCAGGTCGGCCTGAACGTAGATGGCGTTCTCGCTTTCAAGCTTCATGGCAGGCTCAATGCCGCATCCCACCAGCTTGGCGCCCTCGTCCAAGAACATTCTGGCCACGCCCTCGCCGATACCGGAGCTGGCGCCGGTGACAATGACAACCTTATTCTCAAATTTCATTGCAAACAGATCCTTTCCCACAAAAGTTTAGATGCGCTCGAAGCGGCTGTAACGGTGGATGCCGAAATTCTCCTCGTTCTGGACGCAGCGGGTCAGCTTATAGGGATGCTGGAACTTGGACTCGAAGCGGGCGATCAAAGCGGCCTGCACTTCCTTATCGTCCACTTTGCGCCAGCTCTCGATGCTCTCCCACACAAAAATGAAGTGCATCTCGCCGGGCTTGTTGTCGTTGACCCAGACCTCTTTGTACAGGAAGGGGATGTGGTCGAAGAGATCGCTTTCCGCCTCGCCCAAGGTCCAGACCTCGTGGTCCACGTCCAAAAATTCCTGAACGTGCTCGGGGGCGGTTTCAAACACCAGGTGCTCTACGGGATAGTGCTCGCCTTTGACATATGTGTAGCCTTGCATGATTGTATCCTCCTATTTTTGTTTTTACAGGTTCAGGGATGGCTGGGCGGCTGAGCCGCTCCAGTTCCCTGGTTTTTTGTTCTGATCGGGGCTTTCTTGGTCCCGGCCGGGGCTGCGCCCAGTCAAGGTCGTAGGACGCTGGTCTCACCTGCCGGTTCGGTCAGCTCAGTTCGTTTGCCACCGGCAAACCGCGCCCCACACCCTGCAAGCCTTTTGAAAGAAGGCCAGTACGTCCTGCGGACGTACAGCGAAAACTTTACGCCGCTTCGCGGTTTTATTCCTGCGCGGCCTTCATTTTCTCCGCCAGCTCCACCACCTGGGCGGCGATGTCCGGGCGAGTCTCCAGGGAGTCGTGGTCCGAGTTGGGCAGGCAGACCTCGCCCAGACACTCGGTGCTCAGGTCGTTCAACAGGTTTTTCATCACCAGCTCGCCCCCCAAAAACTGGTTGGGGAAGCTGGGCGCGCCGCCCACCATCAAAATGGCGCCCTTGCGCAGCGGCTTCTCAGGCATATCGTTCCGGACATGACCGGCCCAGTACACCTGAAACCGGTCGATCAGGCTCTTGAATTTGCCAGTGACGGAGTGGAAGTACATGGGAGAGGCCAGCACCACGTTGTCGGCCTCCTCCAGCAGCCGGTAGACTTCATCCATGCCGTCATGAATGGAGCAGCCCTTCTTGTGCCAGCAATAGCGGCAGTCCTTGCAGGGAGCAATATTCTCTGCCCGATAGGCATCGATGATGGTGTACTCGCCGCCCAGGGTATCCAGAAACAGCTTGACCATTTGGTTGGTGTGGCCGTTTTTCCGGGCCGCACCGGTGATAACTAGGGTTTTCATAGGACAGATTCCTCCGGAATTATTCTTGCTTGGCGGCTGCCAGGGCGGCTGCTTTTTCCGCCTCTAGGTCCGCCTGATGGGCTTTCTGGTTAAATTTGATGAAGTGCATCACCAGGAAGGCCGCGATCAGCACACAGTAGACCGCCACAAAGCCCAGATCCGGGTTGTAGGTGCTGGTAAACAGCAGGCCGGGAGAGTGGATCATGCCAATGCCTGTCAGGGCCAGCGCCACCACGTTGGTGATGGCCGCCTTCAGCCAGTCGTTGTCGATGATGAACACAAACACGCAGCCCACCAGCAGGCCCACAAAGGCCGAGCCGTTGTCAAAGGCCAGGAAACCGGCCAGCTTGCCCTCGGCCACGTTGTCCATGATGAAATCCATCACCACAGGCAGAGAGGCCATAATCACCGCGGGATAATACTTCTTGGTGACCACCTCAAAGGCCTGGGAATAGCTGGAGATACCCACAAACACCAGGATGGGCAGCACCACGGCCTCGGGGATAAAGGCGGTGATGATGGCGGACAGGCCGGTGAGGCCCACCAGAGCGTACAGCACCACAATGCCCAGATGATAGCCAGTGCCGGAGCCCATCTTTTTCCAGCCGGGATAGCCCCAGTACAGGCCCACAGCCAGGGGGTTGCCGAACAGGGCGCCCACCATAGAAGCCACGCCGCACAGCACCAAGGGCTTGGTGGTGGTGAAGAAGGTGTCGCCGCACTCCTTGGCCTGCTCCACAGCCTGAATGCCCGTGATGACCTCGTTGAGAGAGAACACAATGATGATGGGCAGGTAGGGAATCATGTGGGAGATCACGTCTCCGGAAAAAATGCCAAAGGTCACATTGGGAAGGTAGAAGCCCACGTTGGCCAGGGAGTCGGTAACAGTGGAGAAGCTCATGGCCCCTGTAATCCACGCGACGCCAGCGCCCACCACAATGGCAATCAAGGCGGCAGGCAGCTTGGTGTTCACCTTGCCCAGATAGATGACAAAAAGCACAATCAAAGAGAGCCAGCCGATCAGAGGCATCTTCAGGGTGCCGTCCATGGACTGGAGAACCAGAAAAGCCATAGCGCCGCCCGCCAAAGAGCCGAACAGAGCGCCGGCGGGGACAATCTTCAGCACCAAAGGCACCACAAAGGCACCGATGATGAATACCGCGCCGCCCACAAAATGAGCCAGCACGCCCACCTTAAAGGCCAGCTCCGCGTCGCCGGTCATATTGAACACCGGCAGCATGATGGAATACAGCCAGATGAACATACGGCCAGCCTGCAGGCCGGCGGGAACAGCCGTCAGGTTCCCGTCGCCGCGGGCTTTGGCAATGTGGCGGTAATAAAGCCACAGGCCGCCGTTCATCACAATGACTGTTACCAGCACGCCAGGCATCATGGTGCCGAACACCGTGCCGCCATCCAGGCTGAAGGTACCCAGCAGAATGGCCACGGCCACAATCACCTTGGAAAACCCATCGAAAAACACACCGATGGAAGCGTCCAAGTCCGCTTTTTTGAACAGTGGGATCTTTACGCTGTCCGTCATTTTTCTTCCTCCTAAGTAAAAACGATTGAATCTATGCCGCGCCCTGAAGCCAGAGCGAAGGTGCCTTTTTGTTACAAGGTGCCGGAGGCCGGCTTGCCTCCCTGCCTGTCCTGGCGGAACAGCAGGCCCTTGGCCACCAGCCATGCGCCAGCCACCAGGTACACAATCCCAAAGGGGACGCTCTCTGCCGGGAACAAAGCCACAGAGGGAGCGTGGATCATCCCAATGAAGGAGCAAAGGGCCAAGGCTCCCGCGAAGGCCGCCGCGTGGAAATACTTTTTATCCACCACATAGGCCAGCAGACCTGCCAGCAGCAGGCTGGAAAGAAACGCGCCGTTGCCCAGGTACTGAATGCCGTTGATGGGTACGGAGTATTCCGCAAACTGGGCGGCCGTCAGGGCCTCCAGCGTGGTACCCGCTGCCTGAACCGAAGAGCTGATCTGCGTTTGGATATATTGGAACAAAATGGGGATCAGGGAAAGAAGCACCACATTGACATACTTTTTGTCCAGCTCCTGGAACGTGGCGGCTGTTACAGAGAAGCCCACAAACACCAGCAGCACCATCACCGCCTCGGTGGGGATAAGGGCCATCAGCACACCCGTCAGGCCAGAGAGGCAAATCACCAGATAAGCCGCCGCGTTTACCAGGGAAAATCCAGCCCGCGCACCCAGCTCCTTCCAACCGGGATGTCCGAAATACACCGTGGTGGGAAAAGGATTTCCAAACAGGCTGCCCAGCATGGTGGAGCAGCCGTCCATCACCATAGAGCGGCGCTCGGGATAGCTGTCACCCACAGCCTTGGCAGCCTCAATTCCCTGCAAGGTAGAAAGGAAATTGTTGATTTGCAGAGGAATAATAACCGGCAGAAAGGGGAAAATCCCCTTGATACCCTTGAGGATGTCCCCGCCGCAGAAGGTAGGAGGATAAAAGCCCAGATCCGCAAAGGAGGAGGTAAAGTTGTCCCAGGTGAGATACCCGCCGCACCAGGCAATGACCGCACCCAGTACCACGGCGACAACCCCGGTGGGAATTTTTTGAAAGCGCCGGTCCGCCTTGCCCAGATAGTCAATGATGACCATGCAGAAGGGCAGCAGGGCGTAGATGGGCTTGTCAAACACCATGGCAATCCCCACAAAGGAGAGCCACACCAGCGCCGAAGAAGCCATATTGCCCATCAACGCGCTATGGGGGACCACCTTTACGATCCAGCGTCCGATAAAGCCTCCCAGCACCTCGATCATGCCGCCGATCAGCGAGGCGGCCAGCCCCACCTGAAAGGCCAACTCCGCGTCGCCAGTTTGCCAATAGACCGGACCCATAATCAGGTACAGCCAGCCCGTCAGCTGAGAGGCACCTATGCCAAAGGGCTGTGCGGTCACATCCTGACGCTGCTCCTTTTTAGCCAAAGACCAGGCCTCATAAAAATACCACAAATTTCCCGCAAAAATAGCCAGGCCAACACCTGGCACAATCTTCCCCAGCACAATATCCGCCGGCATGCCGAACACAAACAGCATAATGCCCGTAGCGGATAGAATTTTGGAGAAGCCGTCGAAGAAGATACCGATGGAGGCGTCCATATCGCCCTTGCCCCACCATCTGTACTGAAACCTCATGTTTCCACGCTCCACTTGCTAAATTGTTTTCCCTCAAGCTCTGTTTTTGCTTTTAGTTTAAGACTTAAACTATCTATTGGATAGGATACTACCATTCCTTCAGTTTGTCAATCCTTTATCAAGTGAAACACAATTTTGTCACTAAAAAATTTTTGCTTTGCTTCTTCGTGAAAAGCCCTGGGAAAGCACTCGTATCGCTTGAGACATCTCACAGTTCCTTTTTTGGCCGCCAGCGGCGTGGGCATTGACTCTTCTTTGGGATAAACAGAAGGGCCGGGAGAAATCCCGGCCCTTCCGCAATGGTTCACTTTTTTACTTTCCAACATTCTTATCAAAATACACTATAATACTAGCCGCCTGGGCTCTGGTTCCAAGGCCTGCGGTGTCGATGGTGCCGTCGTCGTGGCCGTTAATCAGCTCGTTGCTGGCCCAGAACATGACAGCTTCCGCCCCATCAGCGACGGTGTTGCTGTCGGGGAATTGGGAAAGGCCGCCCTCTGCGGTCAAGATCGTAATTCGGTGCCTGTGATGGCTCAGCCTTTAGCCGTCATGGTATCCATGCCGCGTTTAAGAAGCAGCACCAGCAATCCCGCTCCAATACCAAGAAGGATAAATCTCATGCTCATTAACGAGGCGTTATATCTGGAAAAGGCATAGGTCATGGAGTAGATATAGATATTCCCCAAATAGACAGCCGTGACAAAAAGCAGGGGCTTCCTGTGGCGCTTCAAAACCAGCGCCGCAGCCAGCGAGGCGATGCACAGATACAGATCCACTCGCTGAATTTGCTGCAGGGTCTCTATGGGCTGATCAAACACCGTATCCCAGTAAAACACACTTTCAATCATCGTTTGGGGCTTGATTACCCCATAGGAATACAGCATTTTCTTATAGTCTGTGTTCCACCACACCTGCTGCCTGTATCTTGCTTGTATGGCATCCTTCTGCAAGGAAACGTAGCGCTGATACTGAGGAAGCACCTTTCCCGCATCGTTGTAGTAATCCGCGTATTTTTCCTCTGCCACCTTTTCTACGTTTGTTTCATAATCCAGTTTGTCGTCGGAGGGAAACCCCTCTCCCTGATACGTCCCTAACAGCGTGGGATTTCCCGCGCCGTAGGTCAGCGGCACAAATGCGTGAAACTGAACATAATTGCGAATACTCCAGGGAATGACAAAGCAAAGGACAACTCCGGCCAAGACCACGCACTGCTTTGCCAGAAGCTTCCTGTCATATTTGACAACCAGCAAATACACCAGAGCGAACAGAGGATACAGCGCGATATTCGCCTTCAGCATTAAGCCGGCCATATACGAAATCGCGCATGGCCAAAAATAGCGAAAGCCCGGCTGCTTTCCCATCCGCAGCGTGTAGTACACCATGGCGGTCAGGGCCAGCATAAAGGGGGTTTCGGTTAAAATAAGATTATCCATCCAGATGAAATCCGCCCGGAACAGGGGAAGCATCCCGATAACGCCGCACCATTTGGGAACAAACAGGCAAACACTCCGGTAAATAAGCCAGGCCGTCCCCAGACCCATACAGATCCACAGCACCTTCAAAGCGATCCAGAGCAGCTTTCCCTCGCCAAACAGCAGCACAAAAAGCCCGATCAGCACTGTCATGCCCGGCATAATCTGCGCGCTGGGATATGCGTCGTGCATGGAGATGGTTCCTGTTCTGGCAAACTGAATGCCGCTTTCGATATAGGAGAGGTCATCACTCTCCAGAGAGTAGGTAAAGCCCAAGCTGTAAAGAGTCATCAGCCGCAGAACAAGAAGCAAGAGCAACACGATCAAAGCCGCTCGATGCTCTCTTGCGAAGGAAGGGGTTCCCTGTTTTATCTTTGTGCCAAGCACATTCATTACTCCCGCCATTTCGATTCATTCCTCTTTTTTGATAGTTTCCTTCTATTCCGTAACACGGCGCACAGGATTTCCCACAGGTCATTCATGGGATGTTTTCCCAGCGGGCCTGCTCCGCGCACTGGAACGTTTTCTTTGTCAAGGTGTCACACGTCCATTTCTCTGCCGGGGCCTGCCGCACAGAGCTTCACTCCGCCTGGAACAAAAGCAGGACCAGACAAAGCCTCTTTGCAGCTTACTTCAGCTTTTCCCATGAAACCACCTTTCTATTCCTCTTGATTCATACAGAGCTTTTTCGTTGGGTTTCCCAACGAAAAAGAGGACATGTCCTCTTTTTCGTTGGGTTTCC
>CAJMOH010000068.1 GCA_905215055.1 uncultured bacterium | reverse complement strand
GTCAAGGGGAAGGGAGGGTTTCTCCCAGGTGAACAGAAGGGGACGGAGAGAGGAGGGGGAATTTTATGGAAAATCCCGGAAGGGGGCAAGAGATGAAGGAAGGGGCGCTCAAAATTGCAGAAGCGCCTTGACAACGCGGCCCATCTCGTAGTATAATCAACCCCACGGACAAAGGCGTCCGGCTGCTGAGGAATGGAATTCTCCTCCCCTTCCCAGAGCCGGGCGCCTTTTTGCTGTTTTCGGGGAAGGTGAAGGAATAGAGGCCAAAGGCTTCATTCCGGGCTGGAGAAGCCGGAGAGACATTTCCCGTGGAGGCATCCTCTCCTGGAGCTGTGGGGAAGAAACTTTCCCAAACAGCGGCAAGCTTTGTAAAAAGTGGAGAATAAAAAAATCTTCTTGCTTGTTTTCCGTCTATCGGGTATGATATACTATTGATAACTGTGAGAGAGAAACCGGAGCGCCTTGGCTTCTCCCCCTGGGGAAAGGGGAGGGCCGGGGCGGCGCAGTCTCTAAAACCAAAAGAAAGGGTTGAGCGTATGGGGAAAACAGGGTATCTTGTGCTGGAAAACGGCAGGATTTTCCGCGGCGAGCGCTTTGGCGCCGAGGGCGAGATGACCGCGGAAGTGGTGTTTACCACGGGTATGACCGGCTATTTGGAGACATTGACCGACCGCAGCTATTGGGGGCAGATGGTGGTGCAGACCTTCCCCCTTATTGGCAATTACGGCGTTATTCCCGCCGACTTTGAAAGCGACGCCATCGGTCCCTGTGCTTATATCGTGAAACATTGGTGCCAAGCTCCCTCTAACTTCCGTTCTCAGGGCAGCCTTGACACCTTTTTTAAAGAAAAGGGCGTGATCGCCCTGTCCGGCATCGACACCCGGACCCTGACCAAGATTATCCGGGAGACCGGCGTGATGAACGGGGTTATCACCGATGATCCCTCCACCGTGGACTTTGAGGCCCTGAAAGCCTATCGGGTTACCGGGGCAGTGAAGGCCTCCTCCACCAAGGAGCGGTATGTGGTCAGTCCGGAAGGGGAGGTCAAAAAGAAAATCGCCCTGCTGGACTTTGGCCTGAAGAAGAACATCTATCGGGAGCTGGTCAGGCGGGGAGCGGAGGTCACGGTATGCCCCTGCGGCACCACCGCCCAGGAGATTCAGGCCATGGGCGTGGACGGCATTATGCTGTCCAACGGCCCCGGCGACCCCGCCGAGAACGTGGAGATCATCGCTAACTTAAAGGAAATCTGCAAGCTGAACATCCCCCTGTTCGGCATCTGCCTGGGTCACCAGCTGCTGGCCCTGGCCCACGGCTTTCAAACCGAGAAGCTGAAGTACGGCCACCGGGGCGCCAACCAGCCGGTGAAAAACCTGGAGACCGGCCGGGTGTACATTTCCAGTCAGAACCACGGCTACGCGGTGGTGTCTGAGACCATTGACAGCGCCGTGGCTCGGGAGCTGTTCGTCAACGTGAACGACAACACCTGCGAGGGCATCCGCTATCTGGACTGCCCCGCCTTTTCCGTACAGTTCCATCCCGAGGCCTGCGGCGGTCCCCTGGACACCCAGGAGCTGTTCGACCAGTTTTTCGCCATGATGAAGGAGGGGGAATAACATGCCGCTGAATCAGGATATTAAAAAGGTATTGGTAATCGGCTCTGGTCCCATCGTCATCGGCCAGGCCGCGGAATTTGACTACGCCGGCACCCAGGCCTGCCGGGCCTTGCGGGAGGACGGCATTGAAATTGTGCTGGTCAACTCCAACCCCGCCACCATTATGACCGACAAGGCCATGGCGGACAAGATCTATATCGAGCCGCTGACCCTGACCACGGTCAAGCGCATTATTGAAAAGGAGAAGCCCGACAGCATTCTCTCCGGCTTTGGGGGCCAGACGGGTCTGACCCTCTCCATGCAGCTGGCCAAGGAGGGCTTTTTGGAGAAGCACAATGTGCGGCTGCTGGGCGCCTCCCCCGAGACCATTGACAAGGCCGAGGACCGGCAGATGTTCAAGGACACCATGGAAAAGATCGGCCAGCCCTGCATCCCCTCCAAGGTGGTCACCACCGTGGAGGACGCGGAGGCCTTTGCCCTGGAGATCGGTTATCCGGTGATTATCCGGCCCGCCTTCACCCTGGGCGGCTCCGGCGGCGGCATTGTGAACAACCAGGAGGAGCTGCGGGAGGTGGCCGCCAACGGCCTGGCCCTGTCCCCCATCACCCAGATCCTGGTGGAAAAGTCCATCGCCGGGTGGAAGGAAATTGAGTTCGAGGTCATGCGGGACAGCAAGGGCAACACCATCACCGTGTGCTCCATGGAAAACCTGGACCCGGTGGGCGTTCACACCGGCGACTCCATCGTCATCGCTCCTACGGTGACGCTGTCTGATAAAGAGTATCAGATGCTCCGCTCCGCCGCGCTGAAGATCATCGACGAGCTGGGCGTGGAGGGCGGCTGCAACTGCCAGTTCGCTTTGCATCCCACCTCCTTTGAGTACGCGGTGATCGAGGTCAATCCCCGTGTGTCCCGGTCCTCCGCCCTGGCCTCCAAGGCCACGGGCTACCCCATTGCCAAGGTGGCCACCAAGATCGCCATCGGCTACACCCTGGACGAGATCAAAAACGCGGTCACCGGCAAGACCTACGCCGCCTTCGAGCCCGCGTTGGACTATGTGGCGGTGAAATTCCCCAAGTGGCCCTTTGACAAGTTTGTCTACGCCAAGCGGGACCTGGGCACCCAGATGAAGGCCACCGGCGAGGTCATGTCCATCGCCGACACCTTTGAGATGGCCTTGATGAAGGCTGTCCGCGGGGCGGAAATCTCCCTGGACACCCTGAACCTGCCCAAGTTCGCCGCAGAGACTGAGGAGAACCTGTGGCACATTGCCGTCCACGCCACGGATGAACGGCTCTTTGCCGTGTACGAGCTCTTAAAGCGGGGCGTCACCATTGAGAAGATGCACCAGGAGACCATGATCGACTGCTGGTTCCTCTCCAAGCTGATGAACCTTCTAAACTACGAGCGGGAGCTTGCCAAGGGGCAGCTGACCCAAGAGCTGTACACCCGGGGCAAGCAGCTGGGCTATCCCGATTCCACCATTGCCCGGCTCTCCGGTTGTGAGGTGACCTTTGCGCGCAAGCCCACCTTTAAGATGGTGGACACCTGCGCCGGGGAGTTCGCCGCCCACACCCCCTATTTCTACGCCACCTACGACACGGAGGAATCCGGCGGCGAGGACGAGGCCTTGGAGTTTATCGGGGAAAACCGGGAGAAGCAGACGGTAATCGTGCTGGGCTCCGGCCCCATCCGCATCGGCCAGGGCATTGAGTTCGACTACGCCAGCGTCCACTGCGTCATGTCCCTGCGGCAGCTGGGGTACGAGGTGGTCATCATCAACAACAACCCGGAGACCGTGTCCACCGACTTTGACACCGGCGACCGGCTGTACTTTGAGCCCCTGTCCCCCGAGGACGTGCTGGACATCATCAACATCGAGAAGCCCATCGGCGTGGTGGTGGCCTTCGGCGGCCAGACGGCCATCAAGCTGACCAAGACCCTGGCCCAGCACAACATTCCCATTCTGGGCTCCTCCGCTGACACCATCGACATGGCCGAGGACCGGGAGCGGTTTGACGAGCTGCTGGAGCGCTCCGGCATCAAGCGGCCCAAGGGCCACACCATCATGACCACCGAGGAGGCCCTTGCCGCCGCTCGGGACCTGGGCTATCCTGTGCTGATGCGGCCCAGCTATGTGCTGGGCGGGCAGAACATGATTATCGCCTATTGCGACGAGGACATTGAGGAGTACATGGCCATCATCCTCTCCCACAAGCAGGACAACCCGGTGCTGATTGACAAGTACCTGTCCGGCATGGAGATTGAGGTGGACGCTATCTGCGACGGGGAGAACATCCTCATTCCCGGCATTATGGAGCATGTGGAGCGCACGGGCATCCACTCCGGCGACAGCATCGCCGTGTACCCGGCCTCGGACATCGACGACGATATGAGCGCCAAGATTGTGGCCACCACCGAAACCCTCTGCCGGGAGCTGAACGCTCTGGGCCTGATCAACCTGCAGTATATCATCATGGACGGGGAGATCTACGTCATCGAGGTGAACCCCCGGGCTTCCCGCACCGTGCCCTATATCAGCAAGGTCACTGGCGTGCCCATGTGCGACCTGGCCACCAAGGTGAGCCTGGGCTACAAGCTCACCGACCTGGGCTTCGGCACCGGGCTTTACAAGCCCTCCCCCTACGTGGCGGTGAAGGTGCCGGTGTTCTCCTTTGAGAAGCTCACCGACGTGGACACCCACCTGGGACCGGAGATGAAGTCCACCGGCGAGGTGCTGGGCATTGGCAACAATTTGGAGGAAGCTCTGTATAAGGGGCTGATCGCCTCCGGCCACAAGATGACCAAGGGCGGCGGCGTGTTCATCACCGTGCGGGACCAGGACAAGCCGGAAATCGGCGAGATTGCCAAGAAGTTTGACAAGATGGGCTTTGCCATCTACGCCACCACCGGCACCGCCATGGTGCTGGCCAAGGTGGGCCTGTCCGTGAAGATTGTGGACAAGATCCACGAGAGCTCCGTGAACACCATCACCCTGCTGGAAAGCGGCAAGGTCAACTATGTCATCTCCACCTCCGCCAAGGGCCGCAACCCCGCCCGGGACAGCGTGAAGATCCGCCGGAAGGCAAGCCTGCTGGGCATTCCCTGCCTGACCGCTCTGGACACCGCCAACGCTCTGGCCGACTCCCTGATGAGCCGGTACACCCCGGAGAACACGGAGATTATTGACATCAACAACTTGAAGGAGCGGAAGCAGAAGCTGAAGTTCACCAAGATGTCCGCCTGCTCCAACGACTATATTTACATCAACTTGTTCGACAAGGAGAACACGGTTTCCTCTCCCGAATTTTTGTCCATCTACCTCAGCGACCGGCACAACGGCGTGGGGGGCGACGGCGTGATTTTGATCTGCCCCTCGGACAAGGCCGACGCCCAGATGCGGATGTTCAACCTGGACGGTAGCGAGGGCTTGATGTGCGGCAACGGTATCCGCTGCGTGGCGAAATACCTGTTTGACAACGGCATTGCCAAGGGCCAAAAGGTGGGCGAGGGCCGGTATGTGCTCCACATCGACACCAAGTCCGGCGTGAAGGAGTGCACCGTCATCACCAAAAACGGCAAGGTCTCCAAGGTCACGGTGGACATGGGCAAGGCCGAGCTGGCCCCAGAGAAGATCCCTGTCCGGCTGGAGGGGGAGAAGGTGGTCAACAAGCCGGTCTCCATTGACGGCAATGTGTACCGCATCACCTGCTGCTCTATGGGCAACCCCCACTGCACCGTGTTTGTGCCTTCGGTGGACAAGCTGGACCTGGAGGACCTGGGTCCCAAGTTTGAGCACGACCCCATGTTCCCCGAACGGGTCAACGTGGGCTTTGTAGAGGTCATTGACGACCACACCCTGAAGGCCCGCATCTGGGAGCGGGGCAGCGGCGAGACCATGGCCTGCGGCACCGGCACCTGCGCCGCGGTGGTGGCCGCCACCCTGAACGGCTATTGCGAAAAGGACCGGGACATCCGGGTGATCCTCAAGGGCGGCGAGCTGAAGATCCACTACACCGACGAGAGGGTGCTGATGACCGGCAAGGCCGAGAAGGTCTATGACGGCGTGGTAGAGGTGTAAGCATTCCGAAACAGCGCGGCACAGCAAAGGACTTTCCCTTTGGAAAGTCCTTTGTGGATTTATCAACATGACACCAAGGAAAGGGGAACGCTATGGGCAATTTGCGCTTTACCAAAATGCACGGCTGCGGCAACGACTATATCTATATCAACTGCTTTGAGGAACAGGTGGAGGACCCGGCGGCTTTAGCCGTCCGCCTCTCCGACCGGCACAAGGGCATTGGAGGCGACGGGGTGATCCTGATCTGCCCCTCGGACAAGGCCGACGCCAAAATGCGCATGTTCAACCTGGACGGCAGCGAGGGAAAAATGTGCGGCAACGGCATCCGCTGCGTGGCCAAATATGTCTACGACCACCACATTGCCCATAAGGAGGAGCTGCGAATTGAGACCCTCAGCGGCATGAAAACCTGCCGGGTCCACGAGGAAAACGGCCAGGCTGTGTCCATCACCGTAGACATGGGCGACGCGGTGTTGAACCCGGCGGAAATCCCGGTGAACCTGCCGGGAGAGCAGGTTGTCCAGCAAAACGTGGAGGTGGCCGGGGGAATCTATGAGATCACCTGCGTGTCTATGGGCAATCCCCACTGTGTGATTTTCGGCGGCGATCCCGACGAGCTGGACCTGCCGGAGATCGGCCCTCTGTTTGAGCACGACCCCCTGTTCCCCCAGGGGGTGAATACCGAGTTTATCCAGGCGCTGGACAGCCGCACCCTGAAAATGCGGGTGTGGGAGCGGGGCAGCGGCGAGACCATGGCCTGCGGCACCGGGGCCTGCGCCAGTGTCGTGGCGGCCATCCTCTGCGGCCGCTGCAAAGAAGGGGAGGACATTCTGGTGCGGCTGCGGGGCGGGGATTTGACCATCCGCGTGGAGGGCAGCCGTGTGTGGATGACCGGCGAGGCAGTCACCGTGTTTGAAGGCACGGTGAACGTATAAGACCAGCAAGGAGGGATTTGGAATTGGCCAAGTATATATTTGTCACCGGAGGCGTGGTCTCCGGGCTGGGAAAGGGCATTACCGCCGCGTCTCTGGGGCGCTTGCTTAAAGCCAGGGGCCTGAAGGTGGCCGCCCAGAAGCTGGACCCCTATATCAACGTGGACCCCGGCACCATGAGCCCCTATCAGCACGGGGAGGTCTATGTCACCGAGGACGGCCTGGAAACCGACCTGGATTTGGGCCATTACGAGCGGTTTATCGACGAGGACCTGAATAAGTTTTCCAACCTGACCACCGGCAAGGTGTACTGGAACGTGCTGAACAAGGAGCGCCGGGGAGAATATCTGGGAGAGACCATCCAGGTCATCCCCCACATCACCTCGGAGATCAAGAGCTTTATTTACAGCGTGGGACAGAAGTCCAACGCCGACGTGGTCATCACCGAGATCGGCGGCACCGCCGGCGACATTGAGAGCCAGCCCTTTTTGGAGGCCATCCGCCAGGTGTCTCAGGAGGTGGGGGAGGAAAATTCCCTGTTCATCCACGTCACGCTGGTTCCCTATCTGAAAAGCTCGGGAGAGCACAAGTCCAAGCCCACCCAGCACTCTGTGAAGGAGCTGCAAAGCATGGGCATCAAGCCGGACATCATTGTGCTGCGCACCGACGAGCCGATTACAGATCCCAGCATCTTCCACAAGATCGCCCTGTTTTGCAACGTGCGGCCGGACTGCGTCATTGAGAACCTGACCATCCCCGTGCTGTACGAGGCCCCCATCATGCTGGAGAAGAGCCGCTTCTCGGAGATTGTCTGCCGGGAGCTGAGCCTGGAGACCCCCGAGCCCGACATGACCGAGTGGCTCCACATGGTGGACAAGATCCGCAGCCGGAAAAAGCTGGTGCGGATTGCCCTGGTGGGCAAGTATGTGAAGCTCCACGACGCCTACCTCTCTGTGATGGAAGCCCTGCGCCACGCCGGGTATGACTACAGCGCCAAAGTGGAGATCGACTGGGTGGATTCCGAGACCCTTACCCCGGAGAATACTGCCTCCCGCCTGGGAGACGCCGACGGCATTATCATTCCCGGCGGCTTTGGCAACCGGGGCATTGAGGGCATGATTTTGGCGGCCCAATACGCCCGGGAAAGCAACGTGCCTTACCTGGGCATCTGCTTGGGCATGCAGATCGCCGTGATCGAGTTTTGCCGGAATGTCTGCGGCATTCAGGACGCCAACTCCGGCGAGTTTGACGAGTACGGTCTGAACAAGGTCATCGACTTTATGCCCGACCAAAACAAGAATATCAACAAGGGCGGCACCCTGCGTCTGGGCTGCTATCCCTGCCAGATCAAGCCCGGCACCCGGATGATGGAGTGCTACGGCAAGGAGCTGATCCACGAGCGCCACCGCCACCGCTACGAGTTTAACAACGACTATCGGGAGACGGTGGAAGCCGCGGGCATGGTGATCAGCGGCACCAGCCCCGACGGCCGCATTGTGGAGACCGTGGAGCTGCCTGAGAACACCTTCTTTGTGGCGGGCCAGTTCCACCCGGAGTTTAAGTCCCGCCCCAACCGCGCCCATCCTCTGTTCAAGGGCTTTATCAAGGCTGCTGTGGACTATCGGGAGGGCCGGGAGAAAAAGTAACGTCACCTGGAGATCCAGGGTCAAAATTTCTTGAAAGGATCGAGAGAGTATGAAGCTGAACGGCAATTTTCAGAATTTGGAGCAGAGCTACCTGTTTGTCACCATCGCCAAGAAGGTGGCGGCCTACACCCAGGAGCATCCTGAAAACAAGATTATCAAAATGGGCATTGGCGATGTGACCATGCCCTTGGCGCCTGCTGTTATTGAGGCCATGCACAAGGCCACCGAGGATCAGGCCCACAAGGAGACCTTCCACGGCTACTCCCCAGACAGCGACGGCTACCCCTTCCTGCGGGAAGCCATTGCCAGCTATTACAAGAATTTTGGCGTGGACATGGACCCCTCCGAGGTGTTTGTGGGAGACGGCGCCAAGAGCGATGTGGGCAACATTGTGGACCTGTTTGACGTGGACAACACCGTGCTGGTGCCCGACCCGGTGTACCCTGTGTATGTGGACACCAACATGATCTCCGGCCGGAAGATCCAGTACATGGACGCCAACGAGGAAAACGGCTTTCTGCCTCTGCCCGACCCCAGCGTGAAGGCGGACATCATCTACCTGTGCTCCCCCAACAACCCCACTGGCGCCACCTACAACAAGGAGCAGCTGAAGGCTTGGGTGGACTACGCCCTGGAGCAGAAGGCCGTCATCCTGTTTGACGCCGCCTACGAGGCCTTTATCACCGAGCCGGGCCTGCCCCACAGCATTTTTGAGATTCCCGGGGCGGAGAAGTGCGCCATTGAATTCTGCTCCTTCTCCAAGACGGCCGGCTTTACCGGCATGCGCTGCGGCTACACCACCATCCGCAAGGAGCTGGAGGTGGACGGCGTGTCCGTGTCCAAGCTGTGGCAGCGCCGCCAGGGCTGCAAGTTCAACGGCACCAGCTACATCACCCAGCGGGCCGCCGCCGCGGTGTTCACCGAAGAGGGCCAGAAGCAGATTAAAGAGACCATTGCCTACTATCAGAACAACGCCAAGGTGATGATGGACGCCTTTACAAAAATGGGCGTGTGGTTCACCGGCGGTACCAACTCCCCCTATATCTGGCTGAAGTGCCCGAACGGCATGGGCAGCTGGGAGTACTTTGACTACCTGCTGCACAACGCGGAGATTGTAGGCACTCCCGGCGAGGGCTTTGGCAAAAACGGCGAGGGCTACTTCCGCCTGACCGCCTTTGGCGACGCGGACAAGACCAAGGAAGCTATGGAGCGGATCCAGAAGCTGAGCGGGTGCTCCCGCTGAGCAAGACGCGCCTTGGAGCGGCGGCTGAAGGCCGCGCTTGATCGAACCATTCATGCACGTCCGCGGCGGTGGCTTTGCGGGGACCTTTCCAATTTCTTTCCCGCAGCAAACGGCCCCTCCCGCGCAAGCGAGATGACGTCTCGATTACTGTCCGCGCGCCAGTGCGCGCGCCCCGCGGCATGCTCAGTCCGAGCACGGACGGCTTGAGAAATGGAAATGCACCAGTAAGGCGAAAAAGCCAGGTTTTATGCGGGTTTCGCTTACTGATGCAGGTGCACCAGTAAGGGGCTTACTGGTGCATTTATCCCATTTACTGGTGCATTTTCCCGCTTACTGGTGCATTTTCCCGCTTACTGGTGCATTTTCCCGCTTACTGGTGCAAACGTCGCAGTAAGCAAAAATGGCTTATTTCCTAGGTTTTTTAGCTTACTCGATCACTTTTGGATTTCAAGTAGGGGGATGTGCAAGTGAAGCGGCCCAGTTGCTTAATCCCGCGTAAACCTTAGCTTTTTTGGCAACGTAGCCATTTGTTTGATTCAAATGGCGCGGCATGCCGCGCCTGTATGGGAGGAATCGTTATGCTAGAACAGTTGAAAGAACAGGTCTATCAGGCCAACATGCTGCTGCCTGCCCACCATCTGGTGACCTTCACCTGGGGCAACGTCAGCGGCATTGACCGGGAGAGCGGCATCATGGCCATCAAGCCCAGCGGGGTGGAGTATGACAAGCTCTCCCCGGAGGACATGGTGCTGGTGGACATTCGCACTGGGAAAAAGGTGGAGGGCAAGTGGAACCCCTCCTCCGACACAGACACCCATTGCGAGCTGTACCGCTCCTTTGAGAGCATTGGCGGTGTGGTGCACACTCACTCCCGATGGGCCACCATTTTCAGTCAGATGGGCCGGGGAGTCCCCGCCCTGGGCACCACCCACGGGGACTACTTTTACGGGGAGATCCCCTGTACCCGGAGGATGACCCCCGAGGAAATCGCCGGGGAGTACGAGCTGGAAACCGGCAAGGTCATTGTGGAGACCTTTCAGGGGAAAAGCCCGGAGGACATTCCCGGGGTGCTGGTTCACAGCCACGGTCCCTTTACCTGGGGGACCGACGCGAAAAACGCCGTCCACAACGCGGTGGTGCTGGAGGAGGTTGCCTTTATGGCCTGGCACGCCCTGATGATGGACCCCAGCCTGCCCCCCATGCAGCAGGAGCTGCTGGACAAGCACTACCTGCGCAAGCACGGCGCCAACGC
>CAJMOH010000067.1 GCA_905215055.1 uncultured bacterium | reverse complement strand
AAAGTGTATTCCTTTTCTTTTAAGCGTTCTTGACAAGGGTACAATGCAAAGTGAAAAGTTTTAGATCTTCCATTCAATAGCAAGTTCGGTGCGAGTGGCCTCAACTTTTGAAACCAGCGTGTCAAGAACGCGCCGCCTGTCATCGAAGCTCACATCTTCCCAATGGCTTAAATATCCCGTTATGCTATCGACCTGTGAGGAAGAAACAGAGTTAGCGGTGAGGTCGGCCACCAGCTTTAACTGCTTTTGCCGTTCCGCGTCCAGTTCTTCAATCCGGCTGTTTGCGTATTGCAACAAAAGCGGGTTTGCCCCGGTCAGCGTGTCAATGAGCTTTTCAATCTCGCCCTCGATTTTGGCAAGTTTAGCGCGGGCGGCGGTCAGTTTGGGATTGTACCCCTCCGCCTTACTGCCTTTCAGCGTTTGAAATTCCCGCATCTTCTTAACCATTTCCTCATAGACCGATTTTTCCAAGTCGTGCTTTGTGAGAGTGCCGGGCCCTTGACAGCTTTTGTTTTCCATGCGTTGCTTGCACCGCATATAAGTGACACCGTTTGGAGCGTTCAGACTGGCCAGCGCATACCCACAGCATCCACACTTGATTTTCCCGGCCAGCCATGTATTGTGGCATTTGCGGCCATTCTGGAACGTGGTATTTTGGGACAGCTTGTGCTGGACGGCCAGCCAGAGGGACGAGGGGATGCGGCCCTTGTGGGGCGCAATCACCAGAATGTTTTCCTCCCCCTCGCGGCCCTGGTACAAGTAACAGCTAAATTCACCTGTGAACAGTTCCGGCGGGCTTTCGATTTTCGCGCCCTGGGCCTTGAAATATTCGTAAATATCCATATCGGCCTGGACGTAAACCGGATTTCTCAAAAGCTGGCCCACAAAGCCGCGCTTCAATGTCTTTCCATACACCATGATTTCATTCTCGGTAAAATACCGGGTAATGTCGCCGTAGGAGTTCTCCGGCTCGGCATACATTTCATACATAAGCTCGGCGTAGTCCATCTCAGCGTTTTCAACCAGCCGCTTTGTTTTGATACCGTCCATGACGATGGGCTCCGTATCAAAACCGTATGGAGCCCGGCCCCTCATATAGTAGCCCTTGGCACACCGGGAATAAAAAGCGTCCTGCACACGCATCTGGATGCTTTCCCGTTCCAGTTGGGCGAACACGATGCAGATATTGAGCATCGCCCGGCCCATCGGGGTTGACGTATCAAATTTTTCGGTGCAGGAGACAAATTCCACGTTGTACTGCTTGAACAGTTCCATGAGCTTTGCGAAGTCCACAATGGAGCGGCTAATCCGATCCAGTTTGTAAACAATCACCCGCCGGATCAGTCCGGCCCGGATGTCTTTCAGAAGCCGCTGGAAGTCGGGGCGTTCTATGTTCTTCCCGGAATATCCCTTGTCTTTGTATTCTTTCGCTTCACCGCCTTTTAGTTCATACCGGCAAAATTCAAATTGACTTTCAATGCTGATACTATCCTTTTTGTCAATCGACTGCCGCCCGTAAATTGCATCTATTCTATTATCCATAATTAGCTCCCTTCCGTTTATACGGGAGCCAACCTACAATTATATTATACCTCTGCCGCCCCCATTCAACAAGGATGCCTTTGACTACCCCCGCTGTCCGGCATATTTGCGGAACACGTCAAAAAGCTGTTGTTCCACCTCGCGCCTGCGCTTTTCCCGTTCCTGCGGGGGCAGAATGGGAGTAAGATTTTTAATAGTAATTGTCCGATCACCAAGTACAGCCGTTTTCATTTCGCTTTTGTATTTGGTCTGTGCGTGCATAGAATACCTCCCATTTCAGAAATGACAAAGGCCAGCACCGCGAAAGTGCTGGCCCTTGTTTTGACCGGGACTTCGGGACAAAATGTCTCGAAGCCAGCCGGAGCCCTGCTCATAAAGCAGGCCCCGCTTTCATAAGATAGAGGGAGGCCGCGCCCGTTTCCTTGACCTGTCCAAAGACAACCATACTCGGCGCAGCACTCCCACACAGCAGGAGACAGCGGCCCGGAGGGACAGGCGGCCAGCCTGTCCTGTGGCGGATCGTGGCCGTGGGATGGCCCGGCCCACCTGCGGCGCAGGTGTTGGTCGCTCGTTCTCTTGTGGAGAAGTCACCGCGCACCCGCCGCCTGGCTCCCCGCGCTATGCTCGGAGCCGCCGCCGTCCTGCTGTGGAGAGGTAGGCAACCTACCTCTCATATACCACCAGAAAAACAGGGGGTAATGGAGATGCTTTTTAGAAATTTTCCCGCAAATATTTTTTCATGCGTTTGATCCCGCAGAGGACGGAGCACCTAACGGCGCTTTTATCCACGCCCTCCTCGCGGGCGATCTCCCGATAGCTTTTACCGAGAATGAGGTGGGCATCCACCCGGCGGCCCTGGAGCTCCGGCAGGGAGTTGAGCGCGTTCCAGAGCCGGAAAAACATTTCCTTGCGATCCAGGAGCTCCTGGGGGCTGGGCTCATGCTGGCAGGCGGAATATTCGATCCCGTCATCACAGTCCAGGGAATAATATGCCTTGTTGTACCGGGCCCGCTCCACATAGGCGGCCTCCTGGCGTCTGCTGGCGGTGAGAGCCTCGGCCACCTCGTCAGCAACCTCGATAAATTGATCCTGTATGTACCAATAATAAAAATCTTTCAGATTGATGGTTGTCATAGCTTGTCCTCCATTTCGTTTTGTTCGGGTTGAGGGGAAACGAAATGGAGGGCCGGCGGGGAGCGGCACCTGGGAGGGCCGTCCCGCACCTTGGGACACTTTGTCTCAAAGTACGGATAACAAAATGCGCCTGCACGACATAAAGCCGCGCAAGCGCATAAATTGAGATATTCACCTACATTATAACAATTTTCGCAACTACGGTTAAAATATCCTTGTCCGGGGCCCTGGCTTTTTTTGGTAAGTTAGAGGGGCGGGTAAGGATTGTGCGGGACACGACGTACCTCCTTTGTTACCGCCGTGTGATATAAAAAGGCGGCGGCCTTGAAATGGTTAATTTCAAAACCGCCGCTTAACTTTAGTTTAGGCGTGCATCAACACAGCCGCCAAGCCAACGGTTTTTTTATATGCCGTTTCCGTTGGCGGCTGATGAATAGCAACAAATTTTCAAAAAGATTTATAATGTGAAACCAATTTTTCTCTGTGCAGGCCAAGGGCAATCACGCCATTGTCCGTTATCCTGCTCTGCTTTTCCAGTCAATAGGTCTGTGGCGGCGTCTGCAAGATAACCCAGGTAACTTCCTGCGGAGCTGTCACCGCATAGCAATTTCCACATCAGACCGCCAAAAAGATAAGATTGCGCAAATTCGCGCCAGCTATGCAGTTCCTCAACAACCTTTTGGGAGAGATCCCACAGAATACCAACAGCCTCGCTTTCTGTGATCCAGCCTAAATAGCATCCCCAGCGTGTCAGCATCGCCGCCCGGCCAATATCCCATCCAGCCATAAAACCGGGAGCATATTGACCTTTATACCGTTGTGCAAACCTCCATGCCCGGCAGGTAGACTCACGGTCATCCTCGTCCATAGTTTCGTCCATGAGTTCCTCCGGCGAAGATGCCTCACTATAAAGCTGATACCGCAGGATATAACCCTCCTGCGCCAGATAACGGATCATGTCCAGCAGATCACTCCGGCCATCTATCCCCCAGGAGCGGCGCACAAGGGACACGATTTTCTGCTCCATAACAGGAATATGTTCCTCCACATCCATACTATCCAGATCGTGACTGTTAAGGGTCGATAAAATACCGGACAGCAGGATGCCAAAGCGTTCCCATTTTACATCGTCTTTTTGATATGGGATCGCTTCTGGCTCAGGCATGGCCTCAAGCCGGGCCATTGTTTCTTCCAAGGTAGTATAGAGCTTTTCTTCCAGTTCCAGATCGAATGAGAGTTCTTCCTCATCGTCCGCATCTTCCATTTCCAGCGTTTCCAGAGCAGCCGCAAGTATGCCCATATCTTCTCCGAAAAGCTGTCCCATCAAGTCCCCAGCAGTAGCTGAAGTTGCCTCAGCAACTTTATCATTTACCATCTTTTGCAGCAATTCCTCATTAACAGCCATTTGAGCCATACTATCTGGCCCAAACATCTGTCCAAGAATTTCTACTTGACGTTGAGTATTAGCGGCAATCTGTTCTTCCACTTCGGCGGCAGACACAGATGCGCCTTTTTCAGAGCTGGGAACCTCAATTTTGCTAATTCGTTCCTCGTTCTTTTCCATGGTTTCTCTCATAGAAGCGAGTGCCTGTTTCCTAATCTCGTCTATATCGAACATTTTCAATCCTCCTTGTCCGGGGGGAGCGGATGCCATGCCGGAGGTTTTTTGTGACGTGTAAATAGCTTTTTAATCTGCCGCAGAATTGCTTCTACGAAATGAAACCATAGATTTCCAACTATAAACACGATCACAAGAAACAGCAGGAACGCTCCGATTTCTCCAATAGGCATCTTTTACCTCACTTTGTTGCAAAGCGATTCATAAAGAAGTCGGTAAAAGCGGCCAATTCATCATCCTGTGATACATAAACATACAGCTTTTCATCTTCCAGCCAGTCATAGGCATTGATGCCAATGTATCCTTTTTTGTCTGGATAAATGATAAAAGCATCGGTAGGGTATTTGTTCCGATAGGCTTTCAAAATTTCAGAACGGCGATAGTAGGTCGGATCGCCACAGCCGGAAAGATCGGGTACTGTGGGAACAACCACAATCGTCTGGCTGGCTTCGTTCCAGCCGACAATTAAATTTCCGATCTTTGTTTTGCTCCCATGAACAAAGCCATAGTTAAACCGGCTCACATCCTCGGTATATCCGAAAATCAGTCTGTAATTGTCCCCGTTCTCTACAACCTGATTAAATAGAGCACGCATTTTCTTTGCATTTGCGTTGCTCTTTTCCATGTCAATTTCAGGGCCCTTAAATAACTTGCTAAAAAATCCCATGACTTTTCCTCCTAAATGTTTGAATGTGTTTATATGAAACTGGATGGGGCAATACCCACAGCATCATAAATGAAATAATTTTGATAGTAGCTATATCACTTCGGGACACTTTGTCCCAAAGTAGCGGTAAAGCAAATTTATTGCTTTGCCAGAATATGCTCCATCTCTGCCAAACTCAGGCCGCGAACTAATATGTGATCTCCTCTCGTTTCCACAATGTAGGGTTGTAATTGTTTCAAAGCCTTGTGGTACTCCAAAAAGCCAAGGTTTTCCTCTTTTGTTAGACTAACGAAAGTCAGCGCCCATAGAGAAATAGTCTCTCCCTCAATCTCATATAGCGTTTCTGGTGCTACTGGCAGGATGGTATCCACAGTTTCCGAAAAGGTGAAGCTAACCATAAGCCCGCCATTATCCAATTCAAACACATGGGGATTTGCTTCATAGGCTTGCGACCACATATCATCCGGTTCTGTATCATCGGAATGATCCGCCCCCATTTCAAACAACAAGTGCTGATGAACAACGGCATTTCCCTTTTCGACATATTGAATGGACTCAGTTCCCCCAAAAGCCAAAGCCGGAGCAAAGAAGAAAATCTCGTTTTCTGAAAGGCCGCCATGTTTAGCAAATGCTTCTTGAAATAGACCCACTCTCAGAAACTGCGCCGCAAAATTTTCGGCAGGAATAATACGCTCAAAAAAATCGGAAAAGCTGGTAGAGAAACTGCCCGATCTGCGGTTGTGAATATCAAGCAGGCACATATCATCGGCTGTATCAGACAGCTTGCGGTAAATAAAAAGCGTTCCAAATCCAGTCATTAGAATGGGAAGGCACCCCTCCTGTTCGCCCAGCCAAAGAGTGAGCGTATCAATATAATCGGTTGGATCAATAATTTTTAGCAAACCTCCGCCATAATTTCCGAAACCATATTCCTGCCAAAAGTTCAGAAGCTCCGCTGGCACTTTCCCTTGAAATTGCTCCAGCGTTTCCGCAGTAGGTTTTCTCAAATCATTACCCGGTGGATATTTGCTTACGAACAGATCAAATACTTTCATCGCGTGTTCTCCTTTGCGTTTTATTTTAGGTTTTATCTCTCAAAAATAAGAGCAAAAAACCAAATTTGTTTTTATCCTGGCTAAAAAGAAATCCGTCTGAATATATGGCCGAAACATGATATTCGGACGGATTATCTCATTTCAATCACTCAAGCGGTAGGTGTTGCTTTTAATTTCTCCAGGGCATCCACAATAGCGTTTATTTGAAAGTCAACTGTTTCATCGGCAACTTCGGGAACAAACAGAGGTAACGTATCAGGAATTGCCTTGCGTACAACCATCGCTGTCAGACTCAAATTCGTAAATAAATTGATCCTTGCCGCGTCCGCCTTTATACCAAAGTTTTCTAAAATTTCTCCAAAAAGACGGAGCTGCTTTTGACGGAATATTTGATAGCTTTCCTTTGACAAACGTTTGAAAATGAGTTGCTGTTCTTCAATCGTTAAAACAGCGATGCCATTTTTCTCTCCGTAACAACAGGCATAGAGAAATTGTTTCACGGCATCACGCCAGCTTAAAGCAGGATCGGCCATCAGTCTTTGCACTTGCTCAATAATTTTAGGCTGTTGCAAGTACAGCGTTTCAACGATCAAATCTTCTTTCGTTGCAAAGAAAGAGTAAAAGAAAGTTCGTGAAATACCAACCTTTTTATATATTTGCTCCACAGTAGTATGCTGTATGCCCTGTTTTGCCATCAGTTCAAGACCAACTGCAACGAGTTCCGTTCTGATGCGCTCTCTATCCTCCTCAGAATAAGCTACCTTTGGCATCCCGTCACCTCTTCCCTGCAAAATAAAAACAAATTCTAAAAATCAACTTTATTTTAGCACATCCAATAGAACAATACAAGAGTGAAATGACATAAGTCCGATGTTTTAACGCGGGTACTTCCGAGGCCCGCACGTTTTGGCAAGCAATTCGAGTGTGTCCACACTCCGAAATTTTTGCCGGGCCGCAGGCCCGCAAAAATGCTTGTTGGGGAGCTCCCCAAACCCGCAGGACTTCGGGACAAAGTGTCCCAAAGTCCCGGCGCTATGCGCCTGTTGTCTGCGGCCTGTCGCTACCGCTCCTGGGCCTTATTTTCCCGCCCGTCCGTCACGCCGAGCAGGTGGTCAATATTCGCCTTGACCGCCACGGCCTCCCGCATATCCGCCTGGGCCTGGCGGTACTCGGCATAGAGGGCCTTTTTCTTTTCCGCCAGCTCCCGGCGGGATTTTTTCAGCGTGTCTATTTTGGGGAGCTTTGCCCCGTCCAGGATTTCATTCATGGCCGCCTTTGCCGCCCGATAAGCGGCCAGCTCCGCCTCATGCTGGGCCAGGTATTTTTTACTGTACCGGGCCGCCTTGTAACCATCGAACACAGGCCGGGTCTTGGCATAGTCCACCGTGGCCTCCATAAGCCGGGCCGTTTTGGAGAGGGCGGCCTCCGTGTCCCGCAGCTCCCCGGCCAACTTGTGAAAGCGATCCACCGCCGTCTCGGTGCTGGCCTCCAGCGCGGCATAGTCGGCCAGTTCTTGCTCCCGCAGATACTGGAGCGCGGCGGCCATCTGCTTTAGGTTGTAGACCTTGGCCCACCGCTCATAGGCCGGGCCCTTGCCCTGGGCCATGCGCTGTTGAATGTCAATCACAAGATCAACGCGCCGGGGCGGGGCCGGAGCGTCCTGGGGGAGTTCCGGGATGGGCCGCTCCCCGGCAATCACCGCCCGGATGTCCTCCGGGTCAAAGCCCGCGCCCAGGGTAGAAGCCCGGAGCCGGGTCGGTTTATCCTGGCCGGGAGCCAGGAACGAGATCACGCCGCCCCGCCCATGCTTGACGGCAAAGCCGGACTCCTCCATGAGCCGCAGGAACGCCGCAAAGTCGGCGGGCTTTTTCTCCAGGGCCGCGATGACAGCCAGCCGCACCCTCTGCTGGGCAGAGGGCGGCTTTTCCCCGATCCATTGACCGTAATGGAGAAAACGGCCCTTGCTGTGCAGTTTGGGATTTTGGATATAGGACAACTCGTGCTCAATGCACACCCGGTCAGACAGCCGCCGCAGGGCAAAGGACGAGCCGATGAAATTATGGAATTTCCGGGAGCGGTCAAAGGCCGTGGAGTTGTAATAAATGTGATTGTGAATGTGGCCCTTGTCGGTATGTGTGCAGACAAAAAACTGGTATTTGCCTTTCGTCCAGCGCATCGCCGTTTCATAGCCGATTTTATTTGCCTCCTCCGCCGTCACCTCGCCGGGCGGGAACGCCTGCCGGATCTGGAAGAACAGGGCCCCGCGCTCCACGGGCCGGGCCGTTTCCGCCTGGTACTGGCTTTTTACCAGCAGGAACTCGGCGGGAGCTGTGGACGGGTCGCAGAGATAAGCGGACACGGCCCCCAGCTTTTTGGGATTGAGCCCATAATCAAACCGCTCCTCCATCGTCTGGATTGCGCTTTTTCCAGCCGCTACCTTGTAAGGCCGGATGTAGGTTGTGGCCGTGAATACCCCTCCTCTCTGTATGCGGCTTTCGCCACCTTGGGACAAAGTGTCCCAAAGTCGTGAAAACCGGGGAGCGGTAAAACACCGCTCCCCGGAGGGTCAAAGCTCCACCACGGCGGAGAGCCTTTCCAGTAAATCAGACAGCGGCCCCCATAAGGCCGCATAGTCCCTTTGCAGAGCGGCGATCTCCTCCGGGTAGATGCCGCCGTAGGTGTTGGCCTGGATCGCCACCTGGTTTAGATTGTTTGAGCACCGCCGCTGGAGCGACACCAGCTCCCGGACGGGCGAGAGGTCAACGTGGAGCACATAGCCGTTAAGGGCCATTTTCCGCATATAGGCCCCCATGTTGCGGATGCCAGCCTCGGCCATGCGCTCCCGGATCAGCGCCTGCTCCTCCTCAGACACCATGACATGAAGATGGACAGGGCGGCGGCGTTTCTTTGTCACCGCTCCTCCCGTTCCCGACTCCGATAGGGGCGGGGCGGCTCCTTGACCTTATCCACGGGCTTTTCCTCCACAGGGGGCAGGGGCGCGCCGAACACGCCGCAAAGACGTTTGACCTCCAGATGTGCAAATTCCTGGTCTTTCTGTTTTTCCATAGACACCTCCTCAAGCATAACAGCCTGGGACTTCGGGACACTTTGTCCCAAAGTCCCGTTTTTCCATGTTGACAACATTTCGGCCATTCCAGGGCCGGGCATATAAAACTACGGCCCGCCCCAAAAGCGGCCCCAAAAAGCCTTGAAATCAGCGGGTTTTCCGGGGGCTAATTGTCAACAGATCACCCCCGTTTCCGGCGCATATATTCCCGCTGTTGGCGGCGGTGGGCTTTTAAGGCGCAAGCCTCTGAACAATATGCCTGCCGCCTGTCCGGGGCCACGGCCCCGCCGCAGATGGGGCAGGGCTTGAAATCCGGCCTGGGGCCCACAGTAGTAAGGGCGGCCTCCAGAGCTGGATCAAGGGGCAGGACGGCCTCCCGGAAGTAGCGGCAATAGGCACCTGTCCAGCACTTTCCCAGCATATAGCACTCACAGTCCAGGGGCAGGCATCCACAGGCCCGGTCATAGTTGGCGCACCATTTCACCACCAGGGAGCGGATGGCCGCCTTTTCCTCCCGTGTCAGTTCGCGGGCCAAAGCGTCACCTCCCGCCGCCCGGCCTGGGAGAAAGTTTCTGATAACAGCAGACACAGCGCAGGCCCCGCCAGTAGGGACAGACGGAGCAGGCGGAGCCTCTGGGCGGTTTGGCCGGGCCGGGAGCCTGGGGCCGGGGCTTTTGTTTCATCATCCGTTCAAAAGAGCTTGCTGTGAAATTCATTCCCCGTCCTCCGTATCCTCGTTTTCGTCCTCGTCCTCATCCCAGGGCGGGCCGTCCTCCTCGCCGTCATAGTCCTCCAGTTCCTCGCCGTAGTCCTCCTCCGGCTCTGTTGCCGCCTGCTGTTTGGGGCGGTACACCTTGAAATAGAACGCGGCCCCGCCGCCCAGCACCGCCACGGCCAGCACCAGCAGGAGCATCCCGGCGTTGCCTTTTTCTGTTTCCGGCTCGGCGTCGGGCTCGGCCACAGGCTCCGGTTCTGGTTCCGGCTTTTGCTCCACACCTGCGCACTCGGTCATGTTGACGGCGCACACCGCGCAGTCGGTATTGACGGCCCCCGCCGCGCATTTGTCCGAGCAGGAGCAGGAGGCCAGCTCTACGCCAGCGGTCTCGGCAGCGGCCAGCAGGTCGGCCTCGTCCACCGTATTCAGAAAATAGGTCTGGTACTGTTCGCCGTCCTCGTCCACGGGCTTGTCGTAGTCAATGACAATGTAAAAGGTGGCCCCGCCGCTGGTCTGGACGGTAATAAACTGCTTGTTGGTATGCTTGTCATAGAGCAGATCACGGGTCACAAGATTGCCGTCCTCAGAAAAGCCCTCGCCGGGCTCAATCACCGGCTCCTCCGTGACAGCGGGCTCCACGGGGTCAAGCCCCTCCCAGTCCTCGCCGCCCCCGGCGTAGGCCGTTGCGGGGGTAAAGCCGCATAAAAGAACAGCGGCGCAAAGCGCCGCCGTCAAGACTCGAAAGCGTTTCATATTCAGTTGTCCTCCTTTCCCTCGGTAACAGGCGCGGGCTCGGACTTCGGGACACTTTGTCCCAAAGTGCCATCGTCCCGGAGCTTCTGGAGCACCAGGGGGAGCTCCGCAAGGGGGATGCTCATGCCCCGCACGATGTCCACGATCTCGCTGTTTTCGGCCTCCAGTTTCTTCTGTTCCAATTCTTTCAGCCGGGCCTGCTGTTCGCTGATTTTGGCCTTGACCTTATCAATCTCGGCCTGG
>CAJMOH010000066.1 GCA_905215055.1 uncultured bacterium | reverse complement strand
CCTTCTTGGGAGCGGGAGCCGCCTTCGCCGGAGCGGGGGCCGCGGGCTTCTCAGCAGGAGCAGCCTTTTTAGAGGCGGTTTCCTCCTTCTTGGGAGCGGGAGCCGCCTTCGCCGGAGCGGGGGCCGCAGGCTTCTCAGCGGGAGCAGCCTTTTTAGAGGCGGTCTCCTCCTTCTTGGGAGCAGGAGCGGACTTTCCTGTGACAGAGGCAGCTTTCTTATTGGCGGGATCTGATTTTTTCCGTGCCATAATGGACCTTCCTTTCTTTCTTTCTTTCTTTGACCATATCATGCAGGCTGTGTCCTTGAGAACAGAGTGAAAGACACGCGGTATTTCCCATCTAGCGCCACGCCATTTACAGCAGTTTATTGAAAGAAGAAACAACGAGAATGGTTCAGGATGTGTTTTCTAGGTGAGAATTGATTTAATTATAGCAAATGTTCTTGTAAAAAACAAGAAAACTGTGGTAAATTTGCTAAAAAATTCCTGAAGAAAGATCACAGTCCTCACCGGAGAGAGTCGGAAAAAGCAGGACGCTTTTCGGCCAGCCGTTTAGAAGGAGTCTATGGGAGCCGGAACGGCAGAGCTTTTGGAGAAGTGGAAAGTTCGTCCGGTTTGCTGGAGAGAGTGCGTCTGGGGGGTTGTTGTCTGTTTCGGCGGGTGACAACACACCCTGGAGAGAAGCGCCTCTGCAAACCGTGTTTTCAGCATTGTTCCAAATTTCGCTAGAAAAATTTATATAAAAATTATTAGAAAAATTTTAATAACTGTGGTATGATAGAAATAAACAAACAGACAAACAGACAAGGCAGCGTTTCCCAGGAGGCGGAGCCTTGAGAACAGGAGGAGTGTATGTCACATCAAGAAAGCAAGGAAGGAAAGCTGGGGCTTAGCGGGGAAGACGTTCTCCATAAAGACGAAGGGCCGGGGATCGAAAAGCTGTTTGCCGCCATGGGCGACAGCGAGGCGGACCCGGCGGCCTTGGCGGCCAGCGAGGATGGCAAGCTGATTTCCCAGCGGATGGAACTGATGACACTGGCGGAGGGCTCTCCAGAGGACTTGGCGTATTGGGCTGGGTATGAAAAGGGACTTCGCAAAGCGGTCTATGGAACGGGCAGGGAGAAATGGGCCAGCTATATCCCCTTGGCAGCGGAACTCCAGCCGCAGCGGAAATTCCCGCTGATTTTCTGTCTGCATGGGGCGCACAATCCTATCAAGCTCACAGAGAGCTATGGCGTGATGCAGGTGGCGGCGCGGGAAGAGTGCTTATTCCGGACCGTGGCCTGCGAAAAGATGGTCCATTCAGCCACGGTGATGTTTGCCGAGCTGGTGTGGGAGCATATCGGCAAATTTGCCCGGGATCCCAAAACGGGAAATTTGATAAAGCTGTAAAATCTAGGAGGAATACACATGAAAAAGCCGGTTTTTGACATTAAGATTGAATCCAATGGGCCTTCTCTGGAAATGAAGGCGGAAAACGGGGAAGTGGTGATGATCCCCTTTCGCGGAAGCGTGAGCAGCGATCTGTTCCAAGGAATTGTTGAGCCTTGCGGGGTGGATACGCAGATAGTGAATGCCGCGGGGGTTCGTCATATGAGCGCCCGTTACATGCTGACCGGACGAGATCCGGAGGGAAAGGAAGCCCATATTTATATCGAGAACAATGGGTGGTTTGACGATGCTCACCGGAGTATGCCGTTTCGCACCGTGCCGACGTTCCTTACGGACAGCGCCGCTTTGGCGCCCTTGCTTTATGGCAGTCAATTTTATGGCGAGGGGCATATGCTGGAGGATGGCTTGCACATTTTGTTCTTTAAGGCCGGAGAGCAAACATAAAAGACGTGAGGGAAAGGCGATTTCCTTTTATGCGGATGGGCTTCTGCGAAAATCGTGTTTATCCTTGTGAAAAATAATCGAGAGAGTGAAAATGCTTTATACAGAAAGGAAGCATTGGAATGTATCAGTACCTTGTCCCAGAAACGAAAAGAGTGCGCTTGATTGTCAACAGTGATGCCAAAAATGAAGCGGACGACCAATTTACCATCGTGCATGCGCTGCTCACCCCCAAATTTGTTATTAAGGGCTTGATACCACTTTACAGGGAACGGACGGAAGATCCGGGTCTATGATGACATCAATCCCCGGTTTATTCTGGACGATATGTTTTCAAAATTGAAGTTTCCTTACAGGGAATGAGCTGATTCTTTATGTGAGATTTTTGATTCTTCCGTTGAAACACAGGGTGCTGTTACAGTATAATAGAGTAGAAAGAGAAAGAACCTGCGGCTTAGATTCGCAAAACGGCTAGTCTATTTTGAGAAAGGGAGCACCCCCATGAAGGTAAATATCAAAAAAATCAGCGAGCTTACCGGCTTTTCGCCTGCTACTGTGTCAAACGCTTTGAATAACAAGCGGGGCGTCAATAAGGAAACAGCGGAGAAAATTCGAAAGACAGCTCGAGAGATTGGGTACCTGACAGAGTGGCATGTCAGTTCCATCAAGCTGGTGATGTACCGCGCCAGCGGGGCCATCGTCAACGACTCGCCCTTTTTCTCCTCGCTGATCAGCGGGGTGGAGGAGGAGGGCAGGAGCTTCGGCTTTGACACGCTGATTTACAACCTGACCCGGGACAGCGGGGACTATGAGGGGCAGCTTCAGGAGCTTTGCGGCGACCCCTCCACAGCGCTGCTGGTGCTGGGAACGGAGCTGGAGGAGGAGCAGGCCAAGCGCTTTGAGGAGGCCATGTCCCCGGTTCTGGTGCTGGACAACTGGTACGAGGGGCTGAGTCTGAACGCGGTGCTTATTGACAATGTGGACGGGGCTGCCCGGGCGGTGAATTACCTGGCCGGAAAGGGCCACCGGGAGATCGGCTATCTCAAGGGCAGTTACCGCATCAAGAACTTCCTGTACCGGGAGGAGGGCTATGTCCGGGCGTTGCGGGAGAAGGGTCTGGAGTACCGCCCGGAATACACCTTTTCCCTGACGCCCAGCATGGAGGGGGCCTACGCGGACATGACCTCTCTGCTGCAAACGGAGCCGGACCTGCCCACGGCGTTTTTCGCCGACAACGACATGATCGCCCTGGGCGCCGTGCGGGCGCTGCAGCAAAACGGCTACCAGGTGCCGGGGGACGTGTCGGTGGTGGGGTTTGACGACTTGCCCTTCTGCGCCATTTCCAACCCGCCCCTGACCACCATTAAGGTGTACAACCGGGAAATGGGCCGGGCGGCGGTGCGGCGCCTGGTGGAGATGGCCAAGCACGGGGCGGACTACTGCACGAAAATCCAGGTGAGAAGCTCTTTTGTGGAGCGGGAAAGCGTGCGGGACCTGAGCCGCCCCGCCGCCCCATCGGAAAATCAATAAGGGCAAATGGCGGCTGGCGGTTTTCATGCCGGAATAGTAAAAAACAGCGGGGCTGTAAAAAGTCCCATTCAAAGGGAAAGACCGGATTTGGAATTGCCAAACCGGTCTTTTTTACGGATCATTTAAGAAAAAATACAGAAAAAAACAGGTCTGAGCAAAGCAAACGCTGCAAGGAAGAATCGTAAATCCAGCCAAGGTAAAATTCAAGGCTTGCCTGGGGCGCTCCCCTGAGAATCACTGATAAGATAAAAAATAGTCATTGTAAAGCGCGAGGGGTAAGACAAAAGAAAAGGCCGAGCCTGGAACGCAAGTCGCGTCCAGGCTCAGCCTGGTGCCGCTGACCGGACTTGAACCGGTACGAGATCGCTCCCGAGGGATTTTAAGTCCCTTGTGTCTGCCGATTCCACCACAGCGGCTTCTGGTAAAAAACAAAGCAAATGCTTGTTTAACTAAATTATATTATCACATCGAACAGAGAAAATCAAGAGGTGGAACGCGGAAAAAAACACTGAAAATTTATCGGGAGTCATTTACTTTTATCACTCATTTATAGTATACTAAAAACGATTGGGGAGTACCCAGAATTTTTGCTGAAGGAGCAAAGGATTATGTATTACCTAGGAATCGATCTGGGCGGCACCAACATTGCCGTCGGCATCGTGGATGAAAACAACCAGATTATCGCCCGCGCCAGCTCTAAGACGCAGGTGGACAGCGCCGAGCAGGTTGCTGACGCCATGGCGGAGACTGCCCGCGAGGCTCTGAAAAACGCAGGCATCACCTTGAATGACGTGCCGTGGATCGGCCTCGGCTCTCCCGGAACCATCAACAAGGCCACTGGCATTATTGAATATGCCAACAATCTGCCTTTTGCCAATACTCCCATGGAGAAAATGCTTTCTGAGCGGCTGGAGGGCAAAAAGGTCCTTATGGAAAACGACGCCAACGCCGCGGCTTACGGCGAATATATGGCCGGCGCGCTGAAGGGCGCCGACAACGCTGTGGCCATCACTCTGGGAACGGGTGTCGGCGGCGGCATCATCATTAACCACAAGATTTATTCCGGCAGCAACTTTGCCGGCGCTGAATTGGGCCACACCGTAATTGTGGTGGACGGCCGGCCCTGCACCTGCGGGCGTCATGGCTGCTGGGAGACCTATGCCTCCGCTACGGGCTTGATCAAAACCACGAAGGAGCATATGGATAAGGCTCCCAAGGATTCCCCTCTGTGGACCTTGGTGGAGGGTGACATCAATAAGGTCAGCGGCCGCACCGCCTTTGACGCCATGCGTCAGGGCGACCCCATCGGCAAGGAAATTGTGGACGAGTATGTGAAGTACCTCAGCGTGGGTATTGTGGATATGATCAACATCTTCCAGCCTGACATCCTGTGCATTGGCGGCGGCATCTCCAACGAGAGAGAAACCCTGATGGCTCCTGTGCGGGCTTTCGTGGAGGCTGACCAGTACGCCAGAAATTCTTCCAAGAAAACCGTGGTTTGCCGCGCCGAACTTGGCAACGATGCCGGCATTATCGGCGCCGCGCTGCTGGGCAAGGAGGCGTAATCGCGGATGTCTGTGGAGAAAACGATCTTTGGAGCTCTGCCGGATGGCCGGGAGGCCGCTCTCTACACTTTGAAAAACTCCGGGGGTATGACCCTTGTCACAACCCCCTATGGCTGCCGGATTATCCAGCTGCTGGTGCCGGACAAGCATGGAAACTTGGGTGATGTGGTTTTAGGCCACCGCACTCTGGAGGAGTATTTCGGCTCCAACTATCAGGGAACGTTTGTAGGACGCTATGCCAATCGCATTGGCGGCGCCTCCTTTGAGCTGAATGGAAAAACCTATACCCTGGCGAAAAACGACGGCAACAACACCCTGCACGGCGGCCCTGGCGGCTATCACCAGGTGCTATGGACGGCGGAAACCCAGGATGGGGAGGAGCCTTCCATCACCTTTACCCACGAGAGCCCGGACGGGGACGAGGGCTACCCCGGCAATTTGAAGCTGAAGGTTACTTATACCTTGAAGAAGGACAACACGCTGGCTCTGCGGTACGATGCTGTCTGCGACCAGGAAACGCCCTTTAACCCCACCAACCACTCCTTCTTTAACCTGTCCGGCGATCCTCAGAAGGACGTGCTGGGGACTTATCTCACCATCAACGCCAAGGAGTCCACCGCTGTTTCTGACGACCTGATCCCCACGGGAGAGATTGTTTCGGTGCTGGGCGGGCCTCTGGACTTTACCTCTCCCAAAAAGCTGGGAGACGACATGTTTGCCGACGACCACCTGATTCAGCTTTGCGGCGGCTTTGACCACAACTTCTGCGTGGAGGGCCAGGGTTTCCGGAAGTTTGCCCAGGCCTACGAGCCGGAAAGCGGCCGCGTGATGGAGGTTTGGTCCGATTTGCCCGGCGTGCAGCTGTATACCTTTAACAAGCCGGACGAGGGCTTGGTGGGCAAGGACGGCAGCCCCATGAAGCCTCACTCTGCCCTGTGCCTGGAGACCCAGTTCTATCCGGATTCGGTACATCACGGGAATTTTCCCTTCCAGTACCTGCAGCCCGGTCAGCCATTCTCCACCGTCACAGAGTATCGTTTTTCCGTAAAATAAGGAAGCAAAAGAGGGACTCCTTGGCTTGGAGCTGAGGCGTCTCTTTTCTTTGATGTATATTTGAAAGGAGTGTCCCCATGAAAAAAGAAAAATCCTGCGGAGCGGTGGTGTACCGCATTGCTGCGGGCGCCCCAGAGGTGCTTTTGATCAAACACAAAAACGGCGGTCACTGGGCGTTTCCCAAGGGACATGTAGAGCACAGCGAAACGGAGAGCGAAACCGCTCTGCGGGAGATCCGGGAGGAAACCGGCTTGGAGGTGTCTCTGGACACCGGCTTTCGGGAGACTGTAACCTATTCGCCAAAGCCCGGCGTGATGAAGGACGTAATCTACTTTGCCGCCAAGGCGGAGATGGATCAGGCCCGTCCTCAGCCGGAGGAGGTGCTGGAGCTTCGCTGGGAAGCTCCTGAAAAGGCCCTGGAGCTGGTTACTTATGCCACGGATCAAAGCGTGCTGCAAGCCTTTCTTCGCTATGAGGACGGCTTCCAGGAGGAATAAGGAACAAAACATCCCGACAGGGGACGCTGTGAATTTTCGCGGCGTCCCCTTGTTCTATTTTCCAGGTCCTGTCCATAGATATGAACATCCGTTGGACAAAGGAGGGAAGGCGATGGAACCTTCCGGTTTTGATTATGTGGCACGGCAGATTTCTGTCTATGGGGACTTGCTTTTGACAGTGCCTGCCTGGGTAAAGGAACAGGCCTTTGACATTCACATCGCCGCGGGACAGCCTGTTTCCATCAGCGGCAGAGAGGGTATTCTTTTCCTCAAAAGAGACGGTGTGTCCCAGCTGCCCCAGGAGGGCGTGGCCACGACGGCCGCTCAGGTTCGGGAGCTTTTTTTGCAGGCTTGCGGCTACTCGGTGTTCCGCCACCAGGAGGAAATCCGCCGGGGCTTTGTGCAGATGGGAAGCAACTGCCGGGTGGGGCTTTGCGGTTCGGCGGTGTCAGAGAAGGGGCAAATTCTTTCCGTGCGGGACATTACCGCGCTGGTGTACCGTATTCCCAGACAGGTGATTGGCTGTGGGGACAGGCTGTTTTTAGAGGGTGTTCCCATCGAGGAGGGGATTCTGGTAGCCGGGCCTCCCTCCAGCGGAAAGACTACCTTTTTGCGGGATGTGGCCCGCTCTCTCTCACTGGGACGCTTTGGGCCCAGCCGGAGGGTGGCGGTGGTGGACGAGCGGGGAGAGCTGGGAGGCTTTGACCTTGGCCCTAACACGGACCTGCTTCACGGCTATCCCAAGGCGGCAGGTCTGGATGTGGCGGTCCGAACTCTGTCGCCGGAGATCATCGTCTGCGACGAACTTTCCCAGGGGGATTTGGACGCGCTAAAGGGCGCGGCGGCATCCGGGGCGGCGTTGGTTGCCTCTGTACACGGAGAGGCGGGCAGGCTGCTTCAAAGACCCCTGTGCCGGGAGCTTTTAGAAACGGGGGCTTTTGGAACAGCGGTGTGCCTCTCCGGGCGGAGTACCCCGGGAAAAATCGAGTCTATCCAGCGCATAAGGGAAAGGGGAGGGGAGGCTGTTGAAGCTGGCGGGAGCCATTCTGCTTGTTCTCAGCGGAGTAATCGGAGGCGCGCTGGGAGCGGCTCGGCTGCAGCGCCGGGTACGGATGTTGCGTGATCTGAAGATGCTGATGCGGGCGTTTCAAACCGGCATCCGCTTTGCCGCTGCCAGCCTTCCGGAATTGATTTTGGAGTACCAGGACTTTCCCTTTTGCCGTTTGGCGGAGAAGGACGGGGAGTTTCTCCTCAATCCCGCCCGAGCCTTGGAGGGGGCGGGGCGTGTCCTTCTGTGGGACAATGGGGACTGGGAGCTGTATCAAGGCTTTGTCCAGGGGCTGGGCGTCAGCGACGTTCAGGGCCAGATGGAGCATTTGGAGCTGTACCGCTCTCTTTTGGAGCCGCGGCTGGAGCAGGCTCGGGAGGAGGCAAAGCAAAAATCCAAGGTCTTTGTGGCCCTGGGGCTGTTTGCCGGGGTTACTCTCAGCCTGCTGCTGCTGTAACAAGGACTGGAAAGGGAGGCGTGTCCTCGTGGACGTGGATCTGATATTTCAAATTGCGGCCATCGGCATCATTGTGGCGGTTCTCAATCAACTGCTTATGCGTTCCGGCCGGGAGGAGCAGGCCATGATGACCACTCTGGCTGGGCTGATCGTGGTGCTGATGATGATTATCCGAGAGATTGACGCCTTGTTTCAGGCGGTCAAATCCATCTTTTCCCTGTAAGCCGTGGAGATTTTTGGCATAGGAATCTGCGCTTTGTGCGCGGTGATTTTTGGAGCCTTGGTGCAGAAGAGCAACAAGGAATACGCCCTTCTCATCAGCTTGGGCGCGTCGGTCATTTTGCTTCTGGTTTTATTGGACCGGGCCGGGCCTCTGTTTCAGCAGGTGGAGGAGATGGCCTCTGGAGGCGCCCTGGGCGGCCAGTCCATCAAGCTAATGCTGCAGGCGGTGGGAATCACCATTGTGGGACAGGTGGTTTCCCGTCTGTGCAAGGATGCCGGGGAGTCCGCCCTTTCCTACACGGTGGACCTGGCTGCCAGGGCCGCGGTTTTGGCGGCGGCTCTGCCCGCTGTCGGGACACTTCTGGAGCAAATCGGAGAGATTGCCGCATGGTAAGGATGTGAAATTGTGGGAGCAAAACGGGCAATCCTGTTGTGTTTCGCGATGGCGCTTTTGCTGTGGTGGGCGCCCTGTCAAGCCCATGCCTCAGAGCTGGAGGGAATCTATGAGAAAAGCGGCGCCGGGGAGCTGTACGGCGCCCTGGACCAAGAGACCCAGGACCTGCTTGACCAGGCGGGGGTGGAAGAAGGCGTTTGGGAGGGACAAACAGGAGAAAATCTGCTGAAGCTGATCTCCCAGCTGCTGCGGGAACGGCTGACTGCCCCGCTGAAGGGATTGGCGTCCTTGCTGGGAATTGTAATTCTCTGCCGATTGGCGGGGAATTTTGAAGAGGGCGGCAGCGCGTCGGTTTTGGCGGGTACTCTGGCCTGTGCCGGCGTTCTCACCGCGCCCTTGCTGGAGCTAATCCGTTCCGCGGAGCAGGTGATTGAGAACGCCTGTGTATTTTTGGGCGCCAGTGTGCCGGTGTATTCGGCTCTGCTGCTGGCCTCTGGCGGCACTGTCGTGGGAAGCTCATACAGCTTTTTAACCCTGGCTGCTGGAAATCTGATTTCCCTGTTGTCCCAAGGGGTACTCATGCCCCTGCTGCACATTTTTTTAACTCTCGCCCTGGCAACCTCCCTGTGCGGCGGGCGGTTTGACGGCCTGCTGAAAAGCCTGTACGCATTGGCGAAGTGGCTGCTGGTTTTGGCGGTTACGGTGTTCTCTGGAATTCTCTCAGTGCAGACCGTGCTCAACTCCCAGGTGGACGCAGCCACAGGAAAGGCGGCGAAATTTATCGCCTCCTCCGCCATTCCTATTGTGGGCAGCGCGTTTGGAGACGCGGTGTCCGCCATTCAAAACAGCGTGCGCGTTGTCAAATCGGGAGTGGGGGCCTTTGGAATTTTGGCGGCGCTGTGTATCTTTGGCCCCCTTATGGTGCAGACAGCCCTGTGGACCGGTGTGTGTTTGCTGGGCCAGGTGGCGGCCGACCTGTTTGAAACTCCAAAGCTGGGGTCGCTTTTCGGGGCCTGCGTGTCTGTGACAAAGCTGATTCTGGCGGTATTAATCAGCGTTTGCCTGGTGTCGGTGGTTTGCGCGGCGCTGGTGGTGTTCGCGAAAGGAGCCTTATGAGCAAGGTGATGGAAAGCGTTTTGACGGTGTGCGCCGTGCTGATTGTCACAGAACTTTTGCGGAAGTTTTGTCCGGAAAGCCAGATGGTGTCCTTTGTGGGCGGCTTAATCGCCTTAGGGCTGCTGGTATCCACTCTTGGAACGGCCCTTCACATACGGCTTGACGTCTCTTTTCCAGAGGCTCAGGTGGAGCGCCGGCAGGAGGAGCTTGTCTCGTATGTGGAGGAGCAATACGACCAGGCGGTTCAGCAGGACGTGAGGGAGTATATTCAGGGGCTTTTGGCGGCGGGAAATGTGGACGCAAAAGAAATCCGTGTTTCGACAGATAGAAACGAGGAGAATAGCATAGTATTGACTGAGGTGGCCGTGTGGTGTTCCTATCCCAGCCAGGAGGAGCGGGCAAGGGCGCTGCTTCAAAACACGCTGGGGGAGGAGGTTCAGGTCACTGTAAGGACAGGCGGCTGACGCCCCGGAAAGGAGAGACCATGAAAGGGGACCAATGGAAAAAGCGGTTCCAGGAGCTGCTGGGGCGGGATAAGCCTGTCAAGCTGGTGGTGCTGCTGGGGATCTGCGGGATTGTCCTGATCGGGCTTTCCTCTCTTTGGGAGCCGGGCCAGAAAACTGGCTCCGTTCTATCCAGCGCAGCGGAGTCCCAGACCTATGGGCGGCAGCTGGAAACAGACCTGGCCCGAATTGTTACCGCCATTACAGGGGAAGAAGCCCCCACTGTGGTGGTGACTTTGGCGGACAACGGCCGCAGCCTTTACGCCTCGGACGAGCGGGAAAGCGGGCGCCAGGAGGAAACCGCCTCCACCACGGAACGGGAATCCTCTCACATTTTGGTGGAGGACGCCGACGGCAATCAGCACGCGCTGACCATCACCCAAACCCACCCGGAGGTTCAGGGCGTTGTGGTGGTCAGTGCCTTTGCTGACAATCCCGCTGTCCGGGAAAAGCTTCTCACAGCGGTATGCACCGCCCTAAATCTTTCTTCAGCAAGGGTCTGCGTCACCGGCAGCGGCTAGGCCGGGACAGGGCAACTATGAAAAAACATCTTGGAGGGATCGGTCATGAAATTTGGAAAGAAGCAGCTTGTTTTGGCCTCTCTGGTGCTGGCTCTGGGAGCGGCTGTATACCTGAATTGGCAATTTGCGGGAACCAACCGCCTGCCGGTAGAGGATTCAGCCTCGGAAGCCAGTCAGCTGGGGGCGGCGCAGTTGGTCAACAACGCTTATGTGGAAACCGTGACAGACGACCTGCAGTCGGACGCTTCCGCCCAAACCACCGGGGGCGACGTGCTTTCTCAGGCCAGAATAGACCGGCAGACCTCTCGGGATGAGGCCATGGACCTTTTAGACAGCGTGCTGGAGAGTGTGGATTCCGACAGTGCCGCCAAACAGCAGGCGGTGGAGGAGGCCTCGGCCATTGCCCAAAACATTTTGGAGGAGTCCAATGTGGAAAGTCTGCTGGAGGCCAAGGGCTATTCCGATTGCGTGGCCTACATCACTCCTGAGGAGTGCAGCGTGGTGATTGCTGGCACAGTAGAGGAGACGGATACGCTGATTGTCCAGGAGATCGTCATGGAGCAAACTGGTCTTACTGCGGATAAAATAAAAATCATTGGGACAAATTAGTTGGCTTTCCGGAAAACCTGTGGTATAATGGCAAAAAACAGCGCATAAGGCGGCGGACCGTTTCGCCCAGCTTGGCGACGCCAGGAGCCTGCGCGACTTGCCCACCGCAAGCTGGGAGGGGACTTTTCCAGCAAGGCAAAAGCGCGGGCAGAGCGGCGGACCGTTTCGCCCAGCTTGGCGACGTTAGGAGCCTGCGCGACTTGCCCACCGCAAGCTGGGAGGGGACTTTTCCAGCAAGGC
>CAJMOH010000065.1 GCA_905215055.1 uncultured bacterium | reverse complement strand
AAAAATATACATTTGGACAATCATAATTTCACTATTGCTTCTAATTCCAGCTTGTATTTGGGATCATAATATTTTGACAATTATATCTGGCATCGGCTGTAGTGGTATTGCAGCTGCAATTATGGCCGTTTTTCTTGAATCGGCGGCTTTAAAGAAAGAAAAGGAAAGAAAAATAAAAGCAAGAGCCATATATTTTAGGGAAGTTAAAGACCAACTAAAAATGATGATTGAACGTATTCTTTGGTTTGACCAAAGGCTAAATGATGACTTTGATTGGAACCAAGACCCAGCGGTCTACTCATCCTTTCAATACATGATCTATGCCGGTCAACAGTATCCAGGTAAAGAAAAAATCTCATTTGAAGAAGCCGAAGAAAGATTAAAGGCTTTGCAAGATAAATACTCTCTTGAACAACAATCGAAAATGCAGCCAGAACAACTTCAAAAAGTTCAAAAAATGTTTTTGATTTTGTCTGCAAGCGGACTGACGCTACTTTCAGAAGTAAATTCAATTAAAGAACGCAGAATAGAACTTGATGCAGAAGATTACTTGTCACTCAAAGAAATTGAGAGTATGTGTTTCCAAATATCCTTGGGAGTATCTCTAATGTGCAAGCCTAATAAGAACTATGGTGTAGCAATATCCTCATTGGTATCAGCCTATAAGACGATTAGTAAGACAGGGAATTATACCGATGAAATTAATGTGGGATTACACGGAACGATAAAAATGAGTGAAATATAAAAGCAAAAGAGAGCTAACTGACTAATCAAAATCAGTTAGCTCTCTTTTCATGAATAATGAAAAAGTGTTGCCAAATCGTTGCCACGGAGGGCCTTAACCCTTCAAAAACCCAGTCATATCAGGCTTTTCCGGGTCTCTGAAATCACTCCCACTCAATCGTAGCAGGGGGCTTGCTGGTGATGTCGTACACCACACGGTTGACGCCCTCCACCTCGTTGATGATGCGGTTGGAGGTGCGGCCTAACAGGTCATAGGGCAGGTGCGCCCAGTCGGCGGTCATAAAGTCGGTGGTGGTCACGGCGCGCAGGGCCACGGTAACACCATAGGTGCGGCCGTCTCCCATGACGCCTACGCTGCGGTTGGCGGTAAGCACGGCGAAATACTGGTTCACGCTGCGCTCCAGACCGGCCTTGGCCACCTCCTCCCGGAAAATGGCATCCGCGTCCTGCAAAAGCTTCACCTTCTCCTCGGTGATCTCTCCCATAATGCGTACCGCCAGGCCGGGACCGGGGAAGGGCTGACGCCACACCAGCTCGGAGGGAATTCCCAGCTCGATGCCCACACGCCGAACCTCATCCTTGAACAGATCCCGCAGAGGCTCTACCAGCCCCTCAAAGCCAATGTCCTCCGGCAGACCTCCCACATTGTGGTGGCTCTTGATCACCGCCGCCTGGCCAGTGCCGCTTTCCACCACGTCGGGATAGATGGTGCCCTGGCACAAAAAATCCATCTTGCCCAGCTTTTCACTCTCCGCCTCAAAGACACGGACAAATTCCTCGCCAATGATCTTTCTCTTCCGCTCCGGGTCAGTGACGCCTTTCAGCTTCTCTAAAAACCGGTCCTTTACATTGACACGGATGATATTCATGTCAAATTCTTTTTTGAACACCTGCTCCACCATGTCACCTTCGTCCTTGCGCAGCAGGCCGTGGTCCACGAAAATACAGGTCAGGTTCTTGCCGATGGCCTTGTGAACCAGCATAGCCGCCACCGAGGAATCTACGCCGCCGGACAGGCCGCAGAGCACCTTTTTGTCCCCCACCCGTTCCCGAATGGCTGCGATGGTCTCCTGGGCAAAGGATTTCATCTCCCAGTCTCCGGCACAGCGGCAAATGTTATAGAGAAAATTGCGGAACATCTCGCTGCCCTGCTGGGTATGTTCCACCTCCGGATGAAACTGAGTGGCATACAGGCCCTTCTCCCCATTTTCCATGGCAGCGGCAGGACAGTGGGCGCTCCAAGCGGAGACGGTAAAGCCCTCTGGCAGCTTGGAAATATAGTCGTTGTGGCTCATCCAGCACACGCTCTCCCCAACGTTCTGGAACAGGGGGGAATCCGCCTGAAACTGGGTCATGGTCTTTCCAAATTCCGGCACCTGGCTGTGAGAAACCTCGCCTCCCAGCAGGTAGGCCATCACCTGGGCGCCGTAGCAGATGCCCAGCACGGGAATTCCCAGCTCAAAGACCTCCTTGGAGCACAGGGGCGCGTCCCCGGCGTAAACGCTGTTAGGACCGCCGGTGAAAATGATGCCCTTGCAGTCCCGCAGCTCCTCCGGATTGGTTTTATAGCTCTTGATCTCACAGTAAACCCCCAGGTCCCGAACCCGGCGGGCAATCAGCTGAGCGTACTGGCCGCCAAAGTCCAGCACCACTACCCGCTCGTGCGCGTTGCTTGCCATGTGTAATCCCATCCTTTTCCCAGTCTTATTGTAGGGCTATTGTAGCATACTCCCTGCCTTTTCGCAAGCCCGGCGGCCTGATTCGCGGCTATCGGGGAAAGGGAATGCGGGTGTAATATTCCCTGTCGTCCTCATGGTCCACCCGGGCGCCGTTGCGGAGCTGAACCTTCAGGGAGGCGGGGTTGTCCTTGTGAACGGAAAGGTAAATTTCTTCCTCCGGGACAATCTTCCGGGCCTCCTCCAAGGCCAGCGCCAGGGCCGCTGTGGCGTAGCCCCTGCCCCGGTATTCCGGGCGAATGCCATAGCCAATGTGGCCCGCCCCCTGGCGCAGAGCCTCGTTCAGACAGTGGCGCAGGTTGACAATGCCCACATAGTCCCCCTCGTCGTTCTCCAGCACATAGACGGTATCGGGAACATAGCCTTCTGGCAGGTCCAGGCCCTGGGAATTCCGCTTACGCAGCTGCACATAGCCGGAAAACGCCTGCCGGCTCAGCCCGTAGGCGCTGTTGATAAAGCCGTTCTCCTCCGGGCGAAAGCTCATTTGCAGATCGTAGGCCCGCTGCTCGTCCGCCTCCCACAGAGGGATCAATCTCATGGCGCATCTTCCTTTCTCGGCTAAAAATTGCAACCAGTATACCACGGCTGTCTCAAAAAGAAAAGCATTTTTTTGCCAGCTCTTTGAACCGTACAAAAAGGGAGCCGCCCTGCCGGACGGCTCCCTCCAAATAGAACTTATTCCACGGTGACAGATTTTGCCAGGTTTCTCGGCTTGTCGATGTCGCAGCCCTTCATGCTGGCCACATAGTAGGCGAACAGCTGCAAGGGCAGAATGCTCAAACTGGGCAGCATAAAGTCGGTGATGTCCGGCACGCAGAACTGATAGTCGGTCTCCTGCTTCAGCGCCTCCTCCTTCTCCTTTACCGTAATACCCAGCACCACGGCGCCCCGGGCCTTTACCTCCCGGACGTTGCTCATCATCTTGTCGAAGAGCTTCTGATAGGTGGCGATGGCGATGACCAGGGTGCCATCCTCCAGCAGAGAGATGGGGCCGTGCTTCAGCTCGCCGGCGGTGTAGGCTTCCGAGTGGATGTAGCTGATCTCCTTCAGCTTCAGGCTGGCCTCCAAAGACGCGGCGTAGTCCACATTCCGGCCGATGAAGTACATATCGTGGGCGTTGAAGTACCGGGAGGCAAAATACTGGATGGTCTCCTTGTCCTTCAGGCACTCCTCCGCCAGCTCGGGCAGGCGCTGCAAATCCGCCATATAGCGGGCCATATCCTCCTTGCTGACAGTGTTCAGCTGGTCCGCCATGTACAGGGCGATCATATAGATAACAGCCAGCTGGGTGCTGTAAGCCTTGGTGGAGGCCACGGCAATCTCCGGGCCGGCCCAGGTGTACAGCACATCATCGCTTTCGTTGGCAATGGTACTGCCCACCACGTTGACGATGGACAAAATCCGGCAGCCGCGCTTTTTCGCCATCCGCAGGGCGGCCAGGGTATCGGCGGTCTCCCCGGACTGGCTGATGATAATCACCAGGGTCTTGTCGTCCAGGATGGGGTCCCGGTAACGGAATTCGCTGGCCACGTCCACCTCCAGGGGAATTTTCAGCAGCCGCTCGAAGGCGTACTTGGCCACCACCCCCACATGGTAGGAGGTACCGCAGGCAACAATGAACACCTTGTGCAGCTCCTGGATCTGCTCTTTGGTCAGGGTGATGTCGTCCAGCACAATCTTCCCCTCCCGAATGCGGGGAGAAATGGTTTTCCGCAGGGCCTCGGGCTGCTCGCAGATCTCCTTCATCATGAAATGCTCGTAGCCGCCCTTCTCCGCCGCGTCAATGTCCCACTGAATCCGCTCCGGCTCCTTTTCCACAGGCTCCAGCTCCTGGTTGTAAAAGGCGATGGAATCCCGGGTCAACGCGGCGATTTCCTGGTCCTTCAGCCGGTAGATGTCCCGGGTATAGGACAGAATCGCCGGCACATCGCTGGCGATATAATTCTGCCCCTGGCCAATGCCGATAATCAGAGGGCTGTCTTTCCGCACGGCGTACAGCGTGTCAGGACAGTCGGCGCACAGAATGCCCAAGGCGTAGCTGCCCTCCACCCTGGAGATGACTTTCTGAATAGTTTCCAGCACGTTTCCCTTGTAGTAGTATTCCAGCAGCTGGGCCACCACTTCCGTGTCCGTGTCGGAGACAAACTCCACCCCCCGGCGGATCAGGTGGTTTTTCAGCTCCAGGTAATTCTCGATGATGCCGTTATGCACCACCACAAATTTGCCCCCATCGCTGACCTGAGGATGGGAGTTGACATCGCTGGGAGCGCCGTGAGTGGCCCACCGGGTGTGGCCAATGCCCACGGTGCCGGGCAGGTTTCTGCCCCCCTCCAGGATCCCCTCCAAAACGCTCAGCCGCCCCTTGGACTTGACCACATGAAGGCCCGTGTCGTTATACACCGCCACGCCCGCGGAGTCATAGCCGCGATACTCCAGCTTTTGCAGGCCGTTTAACAAAATCGGCGCCGCCTGCTCCTCTCCGATATATCCTACAATGCCGCACATACAAGCTCTCTCCTTTCACTCCTGGCCGGAAAGCCAGATAATCCACTGTCACTAGCTTGGGAAATCTTTGAGAAATTTATGCGGCAGCCCCACGGAGAGGCTGCCGCGGCTTTTTTTAGCGATACATAATATCGTCTCGAGCGGGACCGTTGGAAACCATGGTGATGGGTACGCCGATCTCCCGCTCCGCAAATTCCACATACCTGCGGGCGTTTTCCGGAAGATCCTCGTACTTTTTGATGCCGCCGATGTCGCACTTCCAGCCAGGCAGCACCTCCAAAATGGGCTTGCAGCGCTTCAGTTGAGCCGTGGGCGGGAAGAAGTCAATCCGCTTGCCGTCCAGCTCGTAGCCCACGCACACGGGAATCTCATCCAGATAGCCCAAGGCGTCCAGCACGGTGAAGGCCACCGCTGTGGCCCCCTGCACCATGCAGCCATAGCGGGCGGCCACCAGATCCAGCCAGCCCATGCGGCGGGGACGCCCTGTGGTGGCGCCGTACTCGCCGCCGTCGCCGCCCCGCCGGCGCAGCTCCTCCGCCTCGTCGCCGAAGATTTCGCTGACAAACTCCCCGGCGCCCACAGCACTGGAGTAGGCCTTAACCACGGTGACAATCTCCTGGATGGCGTAGGGCGGAATGCCGCCCGCTCCCACAGAGCCGTAACCCGCCAGGGGAGAGGAGGAGGTGACCATGGGATAAATGCCCATATCCGGGTCCTTCAGGGAGCCCAGCTGCCCTTCCAGCAGGATGGTCTTGCCCTCCTTCACCGCGTTGTGAAGCAGAGTGGTGGTGTCCGCCACATAGGGCGCCAGGGCCTCCTTGTACTCCATCAGCTTCTGGTAGATCTCTTCCCGGTCCAGGGGCTTCTGGTGGTACAGCTGGGTGTAGAGCACATTCTTCAGCCCCAGCACATGGTCAATACGCTCCATAATGGAATCCTTGTCGTCAAACAGATCGCTGACCTGGAACCCGATCTTGGCGTACTTATCCGAATAGAAGGGGGCGATGCCGGACTTGGTGGAGCCAAAGGACTTGGCGGCAAGCCGGGCCTCCTCCATGCCGTCCAGCTCCTTGTGATAGGGCATGACCACCTGGCACCGGTCAGAGACCAGCAGCTTGGGCGCGGGGACGCCCCGCTCCACCACAGAGTTGACTTCGTTGATGAAGTTCTCCACAGACAGAGCCACGCCGTTGCCGATCACGTTCACAATGTTCTGGCGGAACACGCCGGACGGCAGCTGGTGCAGGGCAAACTTGCCATACTCGTTGATGATGGTGTGGCCGGCGTTGCTGCCCCCCTGAAACCGCACCACAATGTCGGAATCCTCCGCCAGCACGTCGGTGATTTTTCCCTTGCCCTCGTCGCCCCAGCAGGCGCCTACAATCGCTTTAACCATAGCACTTCAAGCCTTTCTGTGTTTTCATTCGGGACGGCGGCTAGCCGTCCCCCGTTGTCTTGGGAGAGGGGATCCCTCTCATGTGTATGCGGCAGGTCACACGGTAATTTCCGCTTTTTCCTCCGCCACGTCCTTATATCGTTCCAGCACCGGCCCCACAACCTCCGCGAGAAATTCCTCGGTCTGCACAGGGGCGCGGCCCACATATTTTTCTGGTTTTACAATGTCGTGAAGCTCCTCCAGCGTTACGCCAAAGATGGGGTCCGCCGCGATGCGGGCCAGCAGGTCGTTTTCCCCGCCCTGCTCCTTGACCACCTTGGCAGCCTCCATGGAATGGACCCGGATGCGCTCGTGAAGCTCCTGCCGGTTGCCGCCCCGCTTGACCGCGTCCATCATCACATTCTCCGTGGCCATAAAGGGCAGCTCCCGCAGCATGTGCTGTTCAATAACCTTGGGGTACACCACCAGGCCATCGGCCACGTTCTGGTACAGGTTCAAAATGCCGTCCACCGCCAGAAACGCCTCGGGGATGCTGATGCGCTTGTTGGCGGAATCGTCCAGGGTGCGCTCAAACCACTGGGCAGCCATGGTCATGGCGGGGTTCACCGCGTCGGCAATGACGTACCGGGCCAGGGACGCGATGCGCTCGCTGCGCATGGGGTTGCGCTTGTAGGCCATGGCAGAGGAGCCGATCTGCCCCTTTTCAAAGGGTTCCTCCACTTCCTTCAGGTGCTGAAGCAGCCGGATGTCGTTGGAGAACTTGGCCGCGCTCTGGGCGATGCCGGAAAGGATGTTCAGCATCTGGCTGTCCAGCTTGCGGGAATAGGTCTGGCCCGAGACAGGGAAGCACTCCTTGTAACCCATCTTCTCGGCGATGCGCTGGTCCAGCTGGCGGCATTTCTGGTGGTCACCCTCAAACAGCTCCAAAAAGCTGGCCTGGGTTCCCGTGGTTCCCTTGGAGCCCAGCAGCTTTGCCTTGGAAAGCTGGTACTCCACGTCCTCCAAATCCATCAGCAGGTCCTGGATCCACAGGGTGGCCCGCTTGCCCACGGTGGTGGGCTGGGCCGGCTGGAAGTGGGTGAAAGCCAGGGTGGGCAGGTCCTTATACTCCCTGGCGAAGTGGGACAGCACCCGAACAACCCCCACCAGCTTGTTGCGGATGAGCTTTAAAGCCTCGGTCATCACGATGATGTCCGTGTTGTCTCCCACATAGCAGGAGGTAGCACCCAAATGGATAATGCCCGCGGCCTTGGGACACTGTTGGCCATAGGCGTAAACGTGGCTCATCACGTCGTGGCGAACCACCTTCTCCCGCTCCTGGGCCACCTCATAATTGATGTCGCCGGCGTGAGCCTTCAGCTCGTCGATCTGCTCCTGAGTGACAGGCAGGCCCAGCTCCATTTCCGCCTCCGCCAAAGCGATCCACAGCTTGCGCCAGGTGCGGAATTTCATATCTGGAGAAAACAGGTATTTCATTTCCTTGTCCGCATACCGGGCGGACAGAGGGGATTCGTACACGTCTCTTGCCATGTTTCAGCTCCAACCTTTCTGTTTCGTTGTGATTCCCGAAAAACGCAAGGGAGTCCCGGGGGACGGGATAACGCCCTCCCCGCGGGACCCTCTATTTTCTCTTACTTGCGAAGCCCCAAACGGCGCATCATTTCCTCATAGGCCTCTTCCACGCCGCCCATATCCCGGCGGAAGCGGTCCTTATCCAGCTTCTCGTGGGTGTCGCTGTCCCAGAAGCGGCAGGTGTCGGGAGAGATCTCGTCGGCCAGGATAATGGTTCCGTCGGAGGTCTTGCCAAACTCCAGCTTAAAGTCAATCAGGTCCACCTTCACGGTTTTGAAAAAGTCCACCATGATCTGGTTGATCTGGAAGCTCATCTGAGCGATCTTGTCCAGCTCCTCCCGAGTGGCCAGATCCATGGCCAGAATGTGGTAATCGTTGACCATGGGATCTCCCAGCTCGTCGTTCTTATAGCTGAACTCCAGCACGGGGCATTTGAGAGCGGTGCCTTCGGGAAGGCCCAGCCGTTTGGACAGGCTGCCCGCGGCCACGTTGCGGACGATAACCTCCAGGGGGATGATGGTGACCTTCTTCACAGCGGTCTCCCGCTCGTTAAGCTCCTCCACATAATGGGTGGGAACGCCCTTCTCCTCCAGCATGCGGAACATAAAGTTGGACATCTCGTTATTCACAACGCCCTTGCCGGCAATGGTGCCTTTTTTCAGGCCGTTAAACGCGGTGGCGTCGTCCTTGTAGGAGACGATATATACTTCGGGGTCCTCAGTGGTATAGACCTTCTTGGCTTTTCCTTCGTAGAGCAGTTCCTTCTTTTGCATGATTAGACCTCCGTCCAGCATCTTGAAATTTTCCCGATTCCCTGCAAGGGAAACCCCGCCGTGCAGCGGGCGACCTCATACGCTTCAATTTTAGTAAAAAGTCGGCCTGATGTCAATCTTTTCCCCAAAAGATTTTCCCGCTTTCTGAAAAAAGGGCTTCCGCCCTTACCGCCGCAAAAAGAATTTTACAAATTTTTTCTTGTAAAATCCGGCCTTCTATGGTAAGATAACACTATGATTTTGCAAGATCCCCAAATCAAACTTGCAGTATGGAGGGAAATGTCATGTCTTACGTCAGCGAACAGCTGGAACTTTTAAAGAAGAAAAATCCCGGCGAGCCGGAGTTTATCCAGGCCGCCACAGAGGTTCTCACCTCTTTGGAGCCTGTCATTCAGGCCAACCCCCAGTATGAGGCCGCCGGTATCCTGGAGCGCATTGTGGAGCCCGAACGCCAGATCATGTTCCGGGTACCCTGGGTGGACGACAACGGCAAGGTGCAGGTGAACCGGGGCTTCCGGGTGCAGTTCAACTCCGCCATCGGCCCCTATAAGGGCGGCCTGCGGCTGCATCCTTCCGTGAACCTGGGCATCATCAAGTTCCTGGGCTTTGAGCAGATCTTCAAGAACAGCCTGACCGGCCTGCCCATCGGCGGCGGCAAGGGCGGCTCTGACTTTGACCCCAAGGGCAAGTCCGACCGGGAAGTGATGGCCTTCTGCCAGAGCTTTATGACCGAGCTGTACCGCCACATTGGTCCCGACACCGATGTGCCCGCCGGCGACATTGGCACCGGCGCCCGGGAGATCGGCTACATGTACGGCCAGTACAAGCGCATCCGCAACGCCTTTGAGGGCGTGCTCACCGGCAAGGGCCTGACCTATGGCGGCTCTCTGGCCCGCACCGAGGCCACCGGCTACGGCCTGCTGTACTTCACCGCCGCTATGCTGAAGAAAAACGGCTATGACATGGCTGGCAAGACCGTGGTCATCTCCGGCGCCGGCAACGTGGCCATTTACGCCTGCCAGAAGGCTCAGGAGATGGGCGCCAAGGTTGTGACCATGTCCGACTCCAACGGTTGGGTGTACGATCCCGAAGGCATCGATCTGGCCGCCATCAAGGAGATTAAAGAGGTCAAGCGCGCCCGTCTGACCGAGTACAAGAACTACCGTCCCAACAGCGAGTATCACGAGGGCCGGGGCGTGTGGAGCGTCAAGTGCGACATCGCTCTGCCCTGCGCCACTCAGAACGAGCTGCTGGAGGACGACGCCCGCCAGCTGGTGGCCAACGGCTGCATCGCCGTGGCCGAGGGCGCCAACATGCCCACCACCATCGAGGCCACCAAGATTCTCCAGGAGGGCGGCGTGCTGTTTGCCCCCGGCAAGGCTGCCAACGCCGGCGGCGTGGCCACCTCCGCTCTGGAGATGACCCAGAACAGCGAGCGCCTCTCCTGGACCTTCGAGGAGGTTGACGCCAAGCTGAAGGGCATTATGGAGAACATCTTCAAGTCCGCTGACGAGGCCGCTGAGAAGTACGGCCATCCCAAGAATTATGTCATGGGCGCCAACATTGCCGGCTTCATCAAGGTGGCCGACGCCATGCTGGCTCAGGGCGTGATCTAAGGGATCGCACCCCGGGCAGGCTGCCCGCACTAAGGGAAGCGAAAAGGGACACGCAAGCGCGAACGCTTGGGTGTCTCTTTTTTATTGTCTGGCAAATACCCTGGAAAAGCGTCTGGTCCCTTCTTCCATTTTTCCTTCATTTGTGGTATGATATCCCGGTAACCAAAACGGCCGGGACAGACAGTACCGCCAGTAGCGCCCTGAGACGACCATCACGCCGGGAAATCCCCGGCAGGCGATCTCACGGTCCAAAACGGACAGCCTGTTCGGGCAACATAGCCAATATAGATCCCCGCAGCACAGCGCCCTGTGCCGGGCCGCGGGAAAGGCACGGAAAAACCACGGAGAGGAAACGGTGAGAAACCGTCCGCGGTTTTTCTCCGGCTCTTCTCCTCTGAGAAGGGAAGATCGTTTTGGAAGATACAAAGCAAGCCCCAGCCGCCGGACCTCAAAAGGAAACCGGCGCCTGGGAAAAGATCAAAGCGTACGGCAGGCTTTACCTGGTGGACGCCATGAGCGCCATGGCTCAGGGCCTGTTCGCCTCTCTGCTGATCGGCACCATCATTTCCACTCTGGGGTCTCAGCTGGGTGTGCCTTTGCTGGAAGAGATTGGCAGCTTCGCCAAGGAAATGGCAGGCCCCGCCATGGCGGTGGCCATCGGCTATGCTCTGAAGGCCCCGCCCCTGGTGCTGTTCTCTCTGGCGGTGGTGGGCAGCGCCTCTAACACCCTGGGCGGCGAGGGCGGGCCGTTGGCCGTGCTGGTGCTGGCCATTATCGCCGCGGAGCTGGGAAAGCTGGTGAGCAAGAAAACCCCCGTGGATATTCTGGTCACGCCGCTGGTGACCATTCTTTCCGGCTCGCTGCTGGCCTATGTGCTGGCGCCGCCTATCGGCTCCGCCGCGGCAGCCGTGGGACAGCTCATCATGTGGGCCACAGATTTGCAGCCCTTCCTGATGGGCATGTTTGTCTCGGTGCTGGTGGGCGTGGCTCTGACTCTGCCCATCTCCAGCGCGGCTATCTGCGCCGCTCTGGGCTTGACCGGCTTGGCCGGGGGCGCCGCGGTAGCGGGCTGCTGCGCCCAAATGGTGGGCTTTGCTGTTATCAGCTTTCGAGAAAACCGGTGGGGCGGTCTGGTGGCCCAGGGCCTGGGCACCTCCATGCTGCAAGTCCCCAACATCATCAAGAACCCCCGCATCTGGATCGCCCCCACTCTGGCCTCGGCCATTACCGGGCCTTTAGCCACCTGTGTGTTTCACCTGGAGATGAACGGCGCGCCGGTCTCCAGCGGCATGGGTACCTGCGGTCTGGTGGGGCAGATTGGTGTTATCGACGGCTGGGTGAACGATGTGGCCAACGGCTTGAAAGCCGCCGTCACCCCCATGGACTGGGTGGGCCTGGTACTGCTGTGCTTTGTCCTGCCCGCTGTGCTTTCCTGGGTCATCAACCTGGGACTGCGCAAGCTGGGCTGGGTAAAGGACGGCGACATGAAGCTGGACGTGTGACTCCATCTCTCTCAAAACAGAAAGGCGGACCTTCCCACCCCGGAAGGCCCGCTTTTCCATTTTATTTGTGATAGGAGCTGTTCCCCAAAATTTGAAAGCCCCGGTAAATCTGCTCGCAGAGCATCACCCGGGCCAGCTGGTGGGGAAAGGTCATGGGGGACATGGAGATCCCCTCCCCCGCCTGCTTCACCGCTGGAGACAGACCGTAGGAGCTGCCGATGACGAAGCTCACCGCCCCGGGAGACTGCATGGCCCCGGCCAAGCGCTTTGCCAGCCCGGGGGAATCCACCGCCCTCCCCTCGATGCAAAGGGGGTATACTCTTCCAGACACGCGGCGGAGGATCTGCTCTCCCTCCTTCTCCAGAGCGGCGGAAATCTCCGCCGGGGAAGGGTTGCTGGGAAGCCGGGCCTCCGGCAGCTCGATCAGCTCCCACCGGCAGAGGGGACGCAGACGCTTTTCATACTCCGCCACCGCGTCCCTCCAATACGCCTCCTTCAGTTTTCCCACACAGATCAGCTTTACTGCCAGCACAGCGCGTTCCCCCTAAAAAATGATGGTTTTCCCTTCCCGGTTTTCCACTGGAGCCACCTCCAGCCAAAAGCCCGAGCCCTCTTGATACCCCGCTGCGGTCAGCGCGGACAAGGCTGCTTCCCTGGCCAGGGACGGCGTATTGTTCTCCCGGCTCAGGTGGGCCAGCAGAA
>CAJMOH010000064.1 GCA_905215055.1 uncultured bacterium | reverse complement strand
TACTGACCCCTCTGGGGTCTGAGCAAACCACTAGTTTACTAGTGGTTTTGATTATCAAAACAGAAATCCTTTAGCACACGGCCTTGTGAAATACCTTCTTGCCCTTTTTGATGACTAATCCGCTGGAAAACTCTTCCTGCGCGAAAGTTCTGTTGGGATCCGTCACCTTTTCGTCGGCAATGGTCAGCCCTCCCTGCTGGATGAGCCTGCGGCCCTCACCCTTGGAGCTGGCCAGGCCGGTTTTCACCAGCAAATCCAGCACAGCGATTTGGCCGTCGGTGAAGTCCTCATCCGCCAGCTGAGTGGTAGGCATATTGGCGGTGTCCGCGCCGGCGCCGAACAGGGCACGGGCGCCCTCCTGGGCCTTTTTGGCCTCCTCTTCCCCGTGAACCATCTTGGTCAGCTCGAAGGCCAGAATTTCCTTGGCCTGATTCAGCTGGCTTCCCTCCCAGGTGCTCATCTCATCAATCTGCTCCAAAGGCAGGAAGGTGAGCATCCGGATGCACTTCATCACGTCGGCATCATCCACATTGCGCCAGTACTGGTAGAAGTCAAAGGGACTGGTTTTATTGGGGTCCAGCCAAACGGCGTTGCCAGCGGTTTTGCCCATTTTTTTGCCGTTGGAGTCGGTGAGCAGGGTGATGGTCATGGCGTGGGCGTCTTTGCCCAGCTTCCGGCGGATCAGTTCGGTGCCGCCCAGCATATTGCTCCACTGGTCGTCGCCGCCAAACTCCATGTTGCAGCCATAATGCTGGAACAGGTAGTAGAAATCGTAGCTCTGCATGATCATGTAGTTGAACTCCAGGAAGGACAACCCCTTCTCTATGCGCTGCTTGTAGCACTCGGCCCGAAGCATGTTATTTACGCTGAAGCAGGCGCCCACCTCCCGCAGCAGCTCCACATAGTTCAGCTTCAGCAGCCAGTCGGCGTTGTTGAGCATCATGGCCTTGCCCTCACCCTCGCCAAACTCGATAAAGCGCTCCATCTGCCGCTTAAAGCACTCGGCGTTGTGATTGATGTCCTCTTTGGTGAGCATTTTCCGCATGTCTGTCCGGCCAGAGGGGTCGCCGATCAGGGTGGTGCCACCGCCAATGAGGGCAATGGGTCTGTTCCCCGCCATTTGCAGCCGCTTCATCAGGGTCAGGGCCATGAAATGGCCAGCAGTCAAGCTGTCGGCGGTGCAGTCAAAGCCGATGTAAAAGGTGGCCTTCCCGTTGTTGACCACCTCTCGGATTTCCTCCTCGTTGGTGACCTGGGCAATTAAGCCGCGAGCCTTCAGTTCCTCGTACACTCCCATGTGTGTCAGTCCTTTCCAAAAAAATATTTTTTTGAAAATGCACCGGGAGGCTTTTTCTGGGAAAAAGAAAAGCCCCCTGCATTTTCACGCAGAGGGCGATAAATCAACGATTACCGCGGTACCACCTCATTTTATCACGGCCTTACGGTCCGTGACCTTACCGGGCACTTCCATGCCCTGGCGGAATAACGCCCGCCGCACGGCCGTCCCTACTCAAAAGGTTCAGGGCGGCAGCTCCGGAAAGTAACTTCAGCAGCCTTCACGCTCCCGCTTTCACCTGCCGCGGGCTCTCTTTGCCGTGGGACTGGCGCCTACTAGGTTCCATCATCGCCATTGTCAGCTATTATACGGCCCGAAAGGAAAAATGTCAACCCTTTTTCAGCATTTCCTCGGCCATTTTCAGCTGCAAATCGGTTACAGCATCTCCGCCAATGATGCGGGCCACCTCCTTCTTGCGGCCCTCAAAATCCAGCTCCCGCACCTGGGTAAAGGTGCGGTCCTCCTCCACATGCTTGGAGATCAGCAGGTGATGATCCGCCAAAGACGCTATTTGCGCCAGGTGAGTGATGCACAGCACCTGCCGGTTCTGAGAAACCTGCTTCAGCTTTTGCCCCACCTTGTTGGCGGCAGCGCCGCTGATACCTGTGTCCACCTCGTCAAAAATCAAGGTGTCCACCCTGTCCTTGCCGGAAAGCACCGTCTTGATGGCCAACATAATTCGGGAAAGCTCGCCGCCGGAGGCGATTTTGGACATGGGCTTGGGCGGTTCGCCCTTATTGGCGGAAACCAAAAACTGCATCCTGTCACACCCCATATGGTACAGCGGCACCCGCTGAATTTCCATCTCAAACTCAATGCCGGGCATATTGAGAAAAGCCAGCTCCTCCTTGACCTGGCGGATAAATTGAGCGGAGGCCTTTTTTCTGCGCTGGGAAAGCTCCTTTGCCAAGGCGATGGCCCGCTTTTTCTCCTCCTCATATTGGGCCTCCAGCCGTTCCCGCTCCTCGTCGGAAAACTCGATTTGGTGGAGCCTAGAGCGGCAGTCCTCTAAAAATTCCAGGATCTTTTCCTCGCTGCCGCCGTATTTGAGTCCCAGCTTATAGAGCAGGTCCAGCCGGTCCTCCATAGATTCCAGCAGGGCGGGGTCAAATTCCACGGACGTGTTGTGAAGGATGCTGTCCACATCCTCCAGCAGATAGCCGGCTTCCTGAAGCTTTTGTGAAGCCTCTTCCAACTCTGGAAGATACGGGGCGATCCGTGAAGCCTCCAACGACGCTTGGGAGATCCCGGCCAAAAGGCCCTCCTGTTCCTCATCCCCGGAAAGCAGGCCTCGTAGCAGCTCCAGCGCCTCGGCGATTTTTTCACTGTTGCGGATGACGTTCCGTTGGGCTTCCAGCTCTTCCCGCTCCCCCTCGTGAACGTCCGCCGCCTCAATTTCGTCAATTTGATAGTGCAGCAGGTCGGACAACCGGGCCTTTTCCCCCTCGTCGGTCTGCAAAGCCTCCAGCTCCCGCTGGGTCTCCCGAAGAGCGGAATAAGAGGCCTGATATTCCCGCAAAAGGGATTCCAGCTCTCCATAGCTGTCCAAATAGGTGATATGCACCTCTGGCGACAGCAGCTCGTAGCTTTCGTGCTGGCCGTGGATGGTCACAAGCCGCGGTCCCAGCTGCTTGAGCATGGAAACCGTTGCCGGCGCTCCATTGACCTTGCAGGAGGAACGCCCTTCCAGCCGAATATCCCGCTGGATCAAAAGAGAACCATCCTCCTCCCTGGGAAGAGACAGCTGATCCAGCAGCGCCAGGGTTTCCTCATCCAAACCGGTAAACAGGGCCGAAACGGAAGCCGCCGCCGCCCCTGTCCGCACCAGCTCCTTGGAGGTGCGCTCTCCAAGCACGGCGTGAATGGCGTCGATGATGATGGACTTTCCCGCGCCGGTCTCGCCGGTCAGCACGGTAAAGCCCCTGTCCAGGTCGATGGAGGCCTTTTCAATCACCGCGATATTGTGAATAAACAGTTGTGACAGCATATTCTCACCTGTTAATCAGCTTACGAAACTCTTCCTGAGTTTCCGAGGCGTCGGTGTCCGTGCGGCAGACGATAAAAATGGTGTCGTCTCCCGCCAACGTTCCCACAAAGCCCGGCCAGTGCATGGAGTCCAGCGACGCGCAGACTGCCTGGGCCATCCCCACCATGCAGCGGATAACCAGCATGTTTTGAGCAGCCTCCACGCTGAGCACGGAATCGGCGAAGAGAGAATAAAATTTCGAGGACATGTCACCGGTGTTTTCACTGCCAGTGGAATAACGGTATTTTCCCGCACGAGAAAGGGTTTTCACCAGGCGCAGCTCCTTAATGTCCCGGGAAACGGTGGCCTGGGTCACGTCGAACCCACTGTCCCGCAAATAGCGCAGAAGCTCGTCCTGGGTATCGATGTCGTGCTCTTTAATCAATTCCAGAATTTTCGCGTGCCGTCGAGTTTTCATGGGATAGAAACCTGTCCTTTCTGCCAATGGGCGTTTTCTAAAAATAAAAAGAACGAAGGCGCGGATCTACTGCCGCGTTTCGATGATTTTCTGGTTGAGAATGTCGTAGAAGTCGTGGCACCCCAAACGGATAAACCGGGCAAAGCGCTGTCCTCGGGAAAAGCGCAGCTCATCCCCTGTAAAGACCTCCAAGGGCGCTTCGCCGTCCACGGAAAGATACAGCTTGCCGATATTTTCCGGGATATGTACAGTCAGCTCAGAGCCAGCTCCAAAAATAATGCTGCGGTTGAACAGGGAATGAGGACAGATAGGCGTATACACCAAACAGTCCAGATTGGGCTCGATCACCGGCCCTCCGGCGGAAAGAGAATAAGCCGTAGAGCCGGTAGGCGTAGCCACAATAAACCCATCCGCCCGGTACCGGTAGGAGCGGTGTCCCAGCACCATGCTGTAATCGATGATCTTGGCAGGTTCGCCGGAAAGCACCGCGTCGTTTAAGGCATAAAAACTCTGGGACTGTCCGCCGGAAAACAGCTTTACGGAAAGCATCAGCCGGCGCTCCTCCCGGTACTCCCCTTTGGGCAGGGCGGAAAGCAGAGAAAGCTGATGGCGCTCCACACCGGCTGTAAAGCCCAGGGTGCCTGCGTTGACTCCTAAAATGGGCTTATCCATCGATGCCGCCAGCTTTGCCGTATGGATGATGGTTCCGTCTCCCCCAATGGCGATGAACATGTCGCAGGATCGGAGAGAATCCTCCACGCGCTCCTGATAGATGCCATGAGAGGAAAACAGATCGGTTTTCAGCACAGTCTCGCAGCCACAGCGGGTGAGGATTTCCAAAACCTCATCCGTGCAGGCCTGGGCCGCTTCTTTTGTCAGATTGGGAACAACCGCGATTTTCATTTTGCCCCTCCTCTTTTCCCAGAGCCGGCCGTTATTTTCCAGCGGGGCGGTCCAGCTCCAAGTGGGAACTCTCTACCACCTGCCCGGCGCTGGGAACGCCGGACGCGCAAACCGGGGAATCGGAGCGCTCCAAGTACGCCAGATATTCGATATTTCCTTCCGGTCCCTTTACAGGGGAATAGGTAAGCCCCAGCACGGAATAGCCGTGGTGCAGGGCAAAATCCAAGATTCCCTCAATGACCTCCCTGTGAACCGTCTTGTCCCGGACAACGCCCTTCTTCCCCACCTTTTCCCGTCCTGCCTCAAACTGAGGCTTGATCAGGCACACGGCCCTGCCATGGGGAGAAAGGAGGGGACGCACCGCCGGCAGAATGATGGTCAGAGAGATAAAGGAGACATCCACCGAGAAAAAGCCGATCTCCTGGGGAATCTGTTCCTTTGTGAGATAGCGGGCATTGGTGCGCTCTAAATTCACAACCCGTGGATCGTTCCGCAGGCTCCAGGCCAACTGGCCATAGCCCACATCCACCGCGTATACCTTTTCCGCTCCATTCTGAAGCATGCAGTCGGTAAAGCCCCCTGTGGAGGCGCCAATATCCATGCAGACGGTGCCGGTCAGCTCCAGATCAAACTCCTTCATGGCCTTTTCCAGCTTCAAACCGCCGCGGCTCACATACCGCAGGCCCTTTCCCCGCACTTCAATCTGGGCCTCTTCGGCAAAGGTATCTCCCGGCTTGTCCGCCTTTTGATTGTCCACATACACCTGTCCCGTCATAATCAGGGTCTTGGCCCGCTCGCGGCTTTCCGCCAAGCCCCGCTCTGTCACTAATACATCAAGCCGTTTCTTCATGGCCTTCTCCTTTTTTGTTCTCCAGCGCACCCCGGACCAGAGCCTCTATGCCGTCTGTGTTTAAGCCCAGCGTTTCCAAGGAGCGGAACATCGGCGCGTGTTTGATATAAGGATCTCGGATTGCCCGCAGGTGAAATGCTCCTTCAAAGCCGGCCTGCTCCAGCAAAAAGCCAAAATGCTCTCCAATTCCACCCCGCTGTACGCCCTCCTCCAAAAAGAACACCTGCCCGCAGGGCAAGGCGGCTTCTACCGCTTCAGGGTCCACGGGGATCATACGGTTCAGCTTGACCAATCTGACGGAAATGCCGTCTTTTTCCAGCCGCTCCTTACATTCGGCGGCAAAGGAAAACACCCGGCCATAGGTGACAAGGCACACGCTGGCGGAACCATCCCCCCACACGCTGACAGAAGCCGCGGTGCTTTGGAACCAGGCAGGTTTATACAGTTCCTTTCCACGGGGATAGCGGATGGCGCAAAGCCCCCGGCCTTCCTCCACCAAATAGGTCAGCTGCGTGCGAAGCTCCATGAAATAGGCAGGAGAATACACCGTGGCGTTGGGAATGGTTTGCAGATACGCGGCGTCGAACACGCCCTGATGGGTTTTCCCGTCCTCCCCTACCACGCCGGCCCGGTCAATGGCTAAAATCACCTTGGTGTTCTGCATGGACACATCGTGAATCAGCTCATCATAGGCCCGCTGCAAAAAGGTGGAGTACACCGCGAAAACAGGGAGCATCCCTCCGGCGGCCAAGCCGCCGGCAAAGGTGACGGCATGCTCCTCGGAAATGCCCACGTCGAAAAAGCGGCTGCGGAATTCCTCGCGAAAAGCGCTCAGTCCCGTGCCGTTTTGCATGGCGGCTGTGATGGCGCAGAGTTTTTCATTTTTTCGGGCCAGGGCACAGAGGGTCTGACCGAATTCATCGGAAAAGCTTTGAGATTTTTCCCCTGTGTTTCCTGTTATCACGTCAAAGCCGGAAAGGCCGTGATAGATAGAGGGGTCCTGCTCCGCGTACTGATAGCCCTTTCCCTTATAGGTCCTCACATGAAGCAGCACCGGCTTGTGAATCAGCTTGACGGTTTCCAGAGTTTCCGCCAGCTCCTTGATGTTGTGGCCGTCAAAGGGACCGTAATAGGCAAAGCCCATGTCCTCAAAAATGGTGGTATTGTAAAACAGCCGCTTGATCCCCCGCTTTACCCCGCGCAGCCAGCCAGCAATGGCAGGCCCTACCGCGGGGAGCCTTTGCAGAGAGCGCTCCATCCTGTTTTTTGTCTTGATATAGCCCGGCTTGGTGCGGATATGGTTGAGATAGCGGGCAATAGACCCCACGTTTTTAGAAATGGACATGGTATTGTCATTGAGGATCACAATCAAGTTGCGATGAATACGCCCGGCGTTATTCAAGCCCTCATAGGCCAGGCCGCCGGTGAGGGCGCCGTCCCCGATTACCGCCACCACATATCCTTCCTTGCCCTGCAAAAAATTGGCTTCGGAAACACCCAAGGCAGAGGAAATGGAGGCGCTGCTGTGACCGCAGGTAAACATATCGTAGGGGCTTTCCTCCCGGCAGGGGAACCCAGCCAGTCCCCCCTCCTTCCGAATGGTGGAAAACTGGGGATACCGGCCTGTCAACAGCTTATAGGGATAGCTTTGATGGCCCACATCCCAGACAATGGTGTCCTGAGGCGGAGAAAAGGCCAGTCCCAGGGCCACAGTAAGCTCTACCACGCCCAGATTGGAGGCCAAATGCCCGCCGTTGGCGGAGACAGTGTCAATAATGGCCTGACGCATTTCCTCGCACAGAGCGGTCAGCTCTTCCTCCCCCAAACGTTTTACATCCGCTGGGGAATGGATCTGTTCCAGCAAACTTGCCATAAAGAGACAACTCCCGTCCGGTCAAAGCAGTCCGTTTTGCAGCTTGGCAGCTGTGACCGTATTTTTCAGCAGCATGGCGATTGTCATGGGGCCAACGCCACCTGGCACCGGAGTGATGTAAGAGGCAATAGGCTCTACCGCCTGAAAATCCACGTCGCCGCAGAGCTTTCCGTTTTCATCCCGATTCATGCCCACATCAATGACAACGGCCCCAGGCGCCACCATATCTGCTGTGACAAAATGGCTTTTTCCCACGGCGGAAACCAGGATCTCTGCCTGCCGGGTAATTTCCGGCAGATTTTGGGTGCGGCTGTGGCAGATGGTCACGGTGCCGTTCTCGTGGAGCAGCAGCATCGCCATGGGCTTGCCCACAATGTTGCTGCGGCCAATCACCACGCAGCGCTTTCCCCCGGCCGAGATGCCATAGGCCCGCAAAAGCTCCATGATTCCGGCGGGCGTGCAGGGCAGAAAGTGATAGTCCCCAATCATGATCTTTCCCACGTTATAGGCATGAAACGCGTCCACATCCTTTTCGGGGGAAATGGCCTCTACCACGGCTTTTTCATCCAAACCATCCGGCAAGGGGGACTGGACCAAAATCCCGTGAATTTCCTTCTTGTGGTTTAGCTCTTCCACTAGAGCCAGCAGTTCTTCCTGGGTGGTGGAGGCAGGCAAAGCGTACTCCTCCGAGTGAATCCCCGTCGCCTGGCAGGCCTTCTTTTTGTTGTTTACATAAATTCGAGACGCGGGGTCGTCCCCCACGATCACAACTGCCAATCCGGGACACAGGCCCTGCTGCTTCAGGGCTTCTACCTCCAGGGCCACCGTTTCCTTCACCTGCGCGGAGACAGCCTTTCCATCCATCCGTGTTGCCATTTTAAAATCCTTCCTTCCGTCAAGATTGTTCCTTTTCCTTCTCGTTTGTTTCCGGCTGTTCTTCAGCGGGCGAATTCTTTTCCGCTTCTTTTTCCGGCTTCTCCTCTTCCGGAGAGACTCCGGCGTTCTCGGCCCGGTGAAGCTCTCCAAAAATTTCCTGAATTTCCTCTTCGGGCAAATCGCCAAAAATGGTGCTTGCCGTATGGGTCTCCTCCTCCACGGGGGCGGCTTCCTTCTCCAAGCCCACAGATTCCATCACATGGGGGTCCCCGCAGCCAGTCAGGCTGGTTTTGTGCCGGAACAGGATCAGCAGGACCACGCCAGCCACAACGCACACCGCCGCAATCACCTGAGACACCCGCAGTCCCGTGCCGGGGATCATCAGGCTGTCTGTCCGCAGGCCCTCGATAAAGAACCGGCAGGCGCCATACCACACAATGTACAGCAGGAAGGTCTGGCCGTCATAGCGGCGAAGCTTTCTGGTAAAGAGGTGCAGCAGCACAAATCCCAGCAGGCACAGAAGGGATTCATACAGGAAGCAGGGATGCACATTGCCCTCCACCACCAGGGCGGTATTGTCGCTGTGCATACCCCAGGGCAAATCCGTAGCGCTGCCAAAAGCCTCCTGATTGATAAAGTTTCCCCAGCGGCCCACTCCCTGGCCGATGAGAAATCCCAGAGAGGCAATATCCAGCACAGCCGCCACCTTCATTTTGCGGATCTTGGCCATCAAGCCGCCAAAGACCACGGCACCGATCAGCCCGCCGTAAATGGCCAGGCCGCCGTCGTGAATTTGGAAAATTTCCATGGGATTTTCCAAATATTTGTCTCCGGGATAAAAGACCACATAAAACAGCCTGGCAAAGATCACACCGGCAATCAAGCCGACGATCACTACATCAAAAAGCCGGTTGATGTCAATGTTCATCTTTTTGCAGCTGAAGCTGGCATATGCCAGCGCCAGCAAAAATCCTACCGCGATGATGATTCCATACCAGTAAACGTGAAAGCTGCCAATGGAAAAAGCCACTGTGTTTACTGTAAATTCCAAGCCAAGGTGTGGAAAGGTGATTTGATGAGTCATGTAAAATTCCTCCTAACCGGCGGATCCGCCGCGTTTTTATGATTCCAAGGGAAGAATGGCAGAAAGCACGCTTTGTTCCTTCTGGAAAATTCTATGCAGCTTTTCCTCTCCATCCTCTGGCCGCAGGCTGGCCAAAGCGTCAATATAGGTAAAAAGCTCACGGCCCTTCAGCGTCATGGCGACAAGGCCGTTGGCAATGCTTCCCGGGCTGTTCAAAGCGGAAACCATCTCTCCATAGAGAGACCGCTTGGCTCTCTCAAAGGCCTCCGGCGGAATACCCTCCTGCCGGAAGCGCTCCGCCTCCCGCAAAATGGCTTGGGCCACTCCTTGAGGGTCCTTGGACTCCCCGGAGAACATGACGGTGGCAAAGCCCGCTCCCTCAAAATATTCGTAGGAAAAGCTTGATTCGTTAATCAGCCCCTTCTTCAAAAGGCTTTGATACAGGGGCGAGGACTCGGAAGCCATGGTCTCTAGGAGAACCTCCACGGCGGCCACGTCCCGTTCGCCGCGAGGACTGTCCGCACCCGGCTCCTTAAAGCCAAACTGGAACAGCGGCAGCGCCACAGACAGACGTTCCTCCACCTGGGGCCGGACCACCGAATCCGGCTCCGGCGGGATCACGCGCCGCACTGTCACCGGCGTGGAAGGCTTTAAAAGTCTGCCGCAAACCTGGAGCACCTTCTGAACGTCCAGGTTTCCAGCCAGGGTCAACACCATATTCCCCAAGTTATAAAAGGTGTCATAGCAGCGGTAGAGCAGCTCCGGGGTGATGTGGGAAATGCTCTCCACCGTGCCGGCAATGTCCTGTTGAATAGGATGACTGTGGTACATGGCCTTGAGATAGTTAAACATCACCCGCCACTGGGGGTCGTCGTCATACATTTTAATTTCCTGTCCGATGATTCCCTGCTCCTTCTGGACGGTTGCCTCTGTAAAGTAGGGGGACTGTACAAAGTCCAGCAGAATTTCCAGGGATTCCTCCAGCTTGTCCGTGCAGGAAAACAGGTAGCAGGTGTATTCAAAGGAGGTAAAAGCGTTGGCGCTGGCTCCTGTTTTGGAGTACCGTTCAAAGGCATCGCCGTCCTCACTTTCAAAGAGCTTGTGCTCCAGGTAGTGGGCGATGCCATCCGGGACAGTCTCCGGCGCGGTTTCGTCGCTGCGCTGGAAGCAGCTGTCAATGGAGCCATACCGGGTGCCAAGCATGGCATAGGTGGTGCTAAAGCCCTCCTTGGGGTACAGCAAAATAGTAAGGCCGGAGGGGTGCTTGATCTGATAGTAGCTGTCCCCCGCCAGCCTGCCTGTAATTTCCCTCATAGTATTATCCACGAACACCGCCCCCCTTCAAGGTATACACTGCCGCAGGACACAGCCTTGTTGCCGCTTCTATCACTTGCTCTCGGGTGCAGGACAGAATCTGGTCAATGGTTTCCTGGGGAGAAAGAATGGTTCCCCCCATCAGCTGGCCCAAATAGGAATTTTCGATGGCGAAAAGAGAGTCCGTTACGGACCGGTTGGAATTGCAAAGGGCCAGCTTGGCGGAAAGCAGTTCCTCCTCGGAAAGCTCTCCCCGCTGCAAGGCTTCAATTTGCTGATAGATGGCCTCTTCCGTTCGCCGCAGATTTTCAGTTTCCACTCCGCTGGAAATGAACAAGGCCCGGCTGTTGGCGTAAAGACCTGTGGAGCAGTAATAGCAAAGGCTCATCTTCTCCCGCACATTTTGGAAAAGCTTGGAACTGGGAACACCGCCCAGCACAGCGGACATCAGGCGGATCACAGGCTTCTCCTCCGGCTTGTAGTCCAGCCGGAAGCCCATGGAAAGCTTGGACTGGGAAAGGGGCTGCTCCTCTGTGGCGCGGCGCAGCTCTTGAGGCGCTTCAAAGGGGAGAATTTCCAAAGGCACCGCCCCGCCCACTCCCGCGAAACGGCGGGCAAACAGCTCTGGCTGGGGAGAACAGTCTCCCAGTACAAAGATCTCAAAACGGGCGGTGTGGAGGATTTCTTCCCAGGCCTGGGTAACAGCCTTTCTGTCCAGGGCGGCGATTTCCTCTTTGGTTCCATAGGGGTTGAGGGCCGCGCTCTGTCCGGCAAAAACAAGCTCTTCACAGCGGCGATGGGCATAAGCCCCCTTGTCGTTATATTCCGCGTCCAGCGCCTCCAGCAAGGCCCGCTGCTTCTGCCGGAAGCCCTCCAGGGGAAACAGGCCCTCCTGGTCCCGTAAGGGATCAAACAGCATGTCAAAAAGCAGCCCTGTCAGCTGGGCCAGCATATCTTCTCCGCCAAAGGCATACCGGTTGGAAAGCCCCACTGCGGATAGATTCAACACCTGAAAGCCGCCGATCTTCTGGACGCTGCTGGTTAGAGAAGCCCCATAAAGCTCCGCCAGGCGGCGGTTTAGAGCAATGGGATCGGGATATTTTTTGGAAGCCCAGGTGACCAGAGCTGGCAAAATAGCGTTTCGGGCGGCGTTCTCTCCCCGCAGAGGGAGAAATATATTCACCGAAACCTTCACGGTTTTAAAGCGCGAGTCTGTAAAGGTGTGCAGCGTGACAGCTTCGCTGAGAGGCTGCGTGTTCATTTCACTCATCATTGTGCGATCCTTCCCGAAGAAAAATGGCATAAGGCAGTTTCTTCCGCCACCCTCACCGCAAAGAGCAGAGACTGTCCTTCCAAGCGTCTTTTTTTCATGGACTCTGTCCGAAAAGGAAGCCACTCCACAGCGGCGTGCCGCGCGAGACTGCATAAATATGCTCTATCAAGGTCTTAGTATACCACATCCTTCCGGTAATGGAAAGGGGACGAAAAAAATTCACAATTCCAGAATCATGAAAAAAAGCGCGCCGCGAAACAGTTTTGTCCGCGGCACGCTTTTTTCCAGCGGATCTAATACTCTCCGTGGATTCTGCGTTTTCAGTTTTGCAAAGGCACGGCCTTGTTACAGTGTGCCGAAAATCCGGTCGCCGGCGTCTCCCAGGCCAGGAAGAATATAGCCGTTTTCATTCAGGCATTCGTCCACCGCGGCACAGTAGATCTGCACGTCGGGATGGGCTTCGGTCAAAGCCTTCAGGCCTTCCGGCGCCGCAATGATGCACATAAACTTAATGCTTTTGGGATGGCTGCGCTTGACAATGGTGATGGCGTCAATGGCGGAGCCGCCAGTGGCCAGCATGGGATCCAAAACAATGACATCTCGCTCCTCAATGTCCTGGGGCAGCTTGTT
>CAJMOH010000063.1 GCA_905215055.1 uncultured bacterium | reverse complement strand
CTGACCTCTTGAATGCCATTCAAGCGCTCTCCCAGCTGAGCTATACCCCCATATTCACTTGTCGCGGCCCGGCGTTTTTGTCTCTCGCCTTAGCGCTTGATTATAATATCACAGCCTTCTGGAAAATGCAACCCCTTTTTTCAAATTTTTTGAATTTTTTATTTTTCCCCCGCACCAAAGCCCCGGCTCCTGGATACAATGGAATAGACAAACCCGCGGAAAACCTCGCTTGGGTGATTAAACCAGCCAAATGGAGGCAAAACTAAAGACAAATCATTGCAACGGAGTGTGAAAACCGTGATCGTACACAGAGGAGACATCTATTACGCGGATTTAAGCCCCGTAGTGGGTTCCGAGCAAGGCGGCGTGCGGCCTGTGCTTATCGTGCAAAACGACGTGGGCAACAAGTTCAGCCCCACGGTGATCGCCGCGGCCATCACCAGCCAAAAGGACAAGGCAAACCTGCCAACCCACATCGCTGTCAACGCCCAAGGGTCCGGGCTGATTAAGGACTCCATCATCCTGCTGGAACAGGTGCGCACCCTGGACAAACACCGGCTGCGGGAAAAAATGGGCCGGCTTGACCCAGACTCTATGGGCCGGGTGGACCAGGCCCTTTCCATCAGCTTTGGCCTGCGGCCTACATAAAGGCAGGCCGCAGGCGCGCCGCGGGACATTTCCGCGGCGCTTTTCATATTCCGGTCACTTCCCATCCAGCAAGCGGCAGGCCAGGGCCAGCAGCGGCTCCCGCTGGTTGGGGACCTCTCCCCCTTCCACCGCCTGGAACAGCCGCCGCAGCAGCTTTCCCATTTCCGGCCCGGGGGAAATTCCCATTGCCTTCAGGTCCTTTCCGGAAACCGCCATGTCCCGCAGGGTCAAGCAGTCCCCCCGAGCCAAAACCTGCCGGGCAGTCTGCCGGCTCTCCTCAAGCAAGGGCAGGCGCTGCTGGAAAATACCGGGGGCTTTGGCAAAGTTGTCCGCCTCCTGGAGCTGAAACAGGGTGAACAGAAATTTCTCTCCGTACTGGCCCAACAACCTTTTCACCCGGCGCTCCCCCATCGGCATGGATTCCTCGTGGTGGTCCACCAGGGCGGCAATCCACTCCCGCTCCCGGTTGGAAAACCGCAGCCGCGAGAGGATTTCCCTGGCAATTCTGCCGCTTTCCGGCGGGTGTCCGTAAAAGTGGGCCAGACCGTCGGGAGAGTAGAATTTTTTCCCCGGCTTTCCCCCGTCGTGGAGCAGCACAGCCCAGCGCAGATCTGGCTGCCGGGGGGCGTGGTCCAGGGCGTGGAGGGTGTGCTCCCACACGTCAAAGCAATGGTAGGGGGTCTCCTGGGCGCAGCCCTTCATGGGGGCCAGCTCCGGCAGGACGGCAAACACCACCTGGCTGTACTCTCGCAAAACAGACGCCGCCCCCGGCCCGCAAAGCAGCTTTGTCAGCTCCTCCCGCACCCGTTCCTGGGAGATGACCGAAAGCAGCCCCCTTGCTTCCACCAGAGCGGTGCCGGTGGCAGACTCGATGGAAAATTCCAGCTGGGAGGCAAAGCGCAGGCAGCGGAGAATCCGCAGGGCGTCCTCAGAGAAGCGGCGGGCCGGGTCTCCCACGCACCGGAGCAGCGCCGCCTCCAAATCCCGCCTGCCTCCAAACAGGTCCACCAGTCCCCGGCCGGGATGGTAGGCCATAGCGTTGACGGTGAAATCCCGGCGGGACAGGTCGTCCTCCAGGCGGCGGGAAAAGGTGACGGAATCCGGGTGGCGGCTGTCGGTATAGGTCCCGTCCGCCCGGAAGGTGGTAATCTCGATGGGACGGCCCTCTTGGGAGATCAGAGCCACCGTGCCGTGGGCGGCGCCGGTTTGGAGCAGCCGTTCCCCTTCCAGGCAGGCGGCGGTTTCCTCCGGCCGGGCGCTGGTGGTCACATCCCAGTCAAAGGGGACCTTGCCCAAAAGGGAATCTCGGACGCAGCCGCCCACCACCCAGGCCTCAAAGCCGGCAGACTCCAGCCGGTCTAAAAGAGAAAGCACCTGCCGGGGCGGCTGGATGGAAAACGCTGTCATGGAGATTCCTCCTTTTTGAGAGTGTGGGCAGGGAAACGGCCTGAGGACGCCTGCCGCCCTCCTGCCACAGACATTATAGCAGAAAAGAGGACCGGTGAAAAGCGCCCTCTCGTTGACATCCCCGGGGAAACATGGTAAGATACAACCCTGAAGCATGGAAAACCAAGGAACAAGGAGAGATGCGGCATGGCATTGCTGGAGCAATGGCGGCAATACGCGGAAGAACAGCAGAACGGACCCAAGGGCGTGGAATTCTGGAAGGAATATTTCCAGCGGGAGACGGAGATCTACAAGCGGATTCTGGAAAGCAAGCCCCGGAAAAACACGGTGAAGGGCTACGCGGACAAGTACGGCGTGGACCTGATGACAATGGTGGGCTTTCTGGACGGCATCAACGACAGCCTGAAGGAGAAAAACTCCCTGGAAGCACTGGAAGAGGACACCGAGGTCAACCTGAACTATGACAAGGAGCTGCTCTACAAGAACATGGTAGAGGCCAAGGCTGAGTGGCTCTACACCCTGCCCCAGTGGGACAAGCTGATCCCGGAAGAGCGCCGCAGGGAGCTGTACAAGGAGCAAAAGCTCTCCAAAACCGTGGTAAAGGGTCCCAAGGTGGGCCGCAACGATCCCTGCCCCTGCGGGAGCGGAAAAAAATATAAAAAGTGTTGCGGCCGGGATTTATAAGCCAAAGCCTATAAGGAGAGCCCGGCCTTCGCCGGGGAAAAGGCGGCGGTTTTTCCCCGCTGATTAAAGCTTTTCAAAAAAGCAAAGACTACCTCTGGAAGAATTTTTCGGAGGTGGTCTTTTTCTATGCAGGGGAAAGTGGAAATCTGCGGCGTGAACACGTCGCGGCTGAAGGTTTTGAAAAGCGAGGAGACAAGGGAGCTGCTTATCAAAAGCCACAACGGGGACAAGGGAGCCAGAGAAGCCCTGATTTCCGGGAACCTGCGGCTGGTGCTCAGCGTGATTCAGCGGTTTGGCAACCGGGGCGAAAACCCGGACGATCTGTTCCAAGTGGGGTGTATTGGGCTGATGAAGGCCATCGACCACTTTGACGTGAACCAGGGCGTGCAGTTTTCCACCTACGGCGTTCCCATGATTATCGGGGAGGTCCGGCGGTTTCTGCGGGACAACAATCCGGTGCGGGTCAGCCGCTCTCTGCGGGACACGGCCTATAAGGCCATCCAGTGCAAGGAGCGCCTCACCGCGGAGAAAAGCCGGGAACCCACTGTTGAGGAGATTGCCCAGGAGCTTTCCATGAAACGGGAGGACGTGGTGCTGGCTCTGGAGGCCATTGTGGAGCCGGTTTCCCTGTACGAGCCGGTGTTCTCCGACGGGGGCGACACCATCTATATTATGGACCAGGTAGGAGATCCCGCCGGAGACGGAGACTGGCTGGAGGAAATTGCCGTGAAGCAGGCCATCCAAAACCTAAGCCCCCGGGAGAAAAAAATCCTCTCCCTGCGGTTTCTAGAGGGTAAAACCCAGATGGAGGTGGCCGGACGCATTGGCATCTCCCAGGCTCAGGTGTCCCGGCTGGAAAAGGGGGCCTTGAACAAGATCAAGAAGGAGCTGCGGTAAGGCTCTTCCTTCTCCTGGAAAAAGATCCCCCTGCGCACCGGCAAAGCGCCGCTGGCAGGGGGATTTTAAGGCGTTTCCCGTTTCCGCACATTGAGCTCCCCGTCCCGCAGACTGCGGCGAATGCGGGAAAGAGAAACAGGCGTCATGCCCAAAAAGGAGGCGATGTGCTTGTGACTCATCTTGTCAATCACCCCGGGATATTCCTTTACAAACCAGAGGTACCGTTCCTGGGCCGTGTATTGCACCAGCATCAGCTTGTTCCTCCAGTGCTTGCGAAGAGAGTCCCGCTGGAACTCCAGGTAAAGCCGGACCAGCTCCGGCTCTTGCAAAAGGGGGGCCAGCTGGGCTAAGGGCAGAGACACCATGGTGGTTTCCTCCACCGCCTCCAGGCTGATTACAGAGGCTCCGCCCAGCTCAAAGCCGGACACCAGGGGCGTGCCGGGGACAAGGGCGATGCAGTCTGTGACCTCTTTCCCCACCCTGTCCAGAAAAAAGCCCCGCACCAGCCCATGCAGCAAAATATCCACCGTAGTCTGGACCTTTCCGCTTTGATGGAAAACCACTCGCTTTCTCACCTTTCGCACTTCGCTGAAGGACACCAGCTGCTGGATCAACGGCGCGCTTGTCAGATGAAGAATTTGCTGGTAAAACAACGCCAGCTCCACGTTCATGAGAATCACCTCGTCTGGCCGGCAATTCCCTTGCAGGCCGAATTTCAAAAAACAAAGAACAGCTTAAGAACACCTCGGAATCAACCCGGTGATTTCCCATAAATCATACAATAAATCACAGATAATTTCATTAATACCAGATAATACCACTGTAAAATCTGTTGAAAAAGGTCTGTTCTCAGCGTTTTTGCCGGCCGCCTTGGGGGGCGCGGGCCTTTTCCGCCTCTAGACTGGCGGGCGCCTCCTCCCGCATTGTCAGGGAAATCCGCTTTTTCTCCTGGTCCACGGACAGCACCGTCACCTCCACAATGTCACCCACTGTCAGCGCCTCGGAGGGATGGCGGATATACCGGTTGGTGATCTGGGACACATGGACCAGGCCGTCCTGATGAACGCCAATATCCACAAAGGCTCCAAAATCCACCACATTGCGGACCGTGCCGGAAAGCCTCATGCCCGGCTTTAGGTCTGAAAGGTCCATCACGTCGGTCCGCAGCAGAGGCGGCGGCAGCTGGTCCCGGGGATCCCGGCCGGGCTTTTGCAGCTCGCCGGCAATGTCCCGCAGCGTGGGCAAGCCCACGCCGCAGTCCTGGGCGGCCTTGGCCTCCCCTACCTTTTCCAGCCGCTGGGGAAGGCCGGAAAGCTTGCCCACATCCCCCAGGGAATAGCCGCACAAAGTCAGCAGCCGCTCCGCCGCCTGATAGGATTCCGGGTGAACGGCGGTGTGGTCCAGCACATTTTCGCTCTCCATCACCCGCAGGAATCCGGCGCATTGCTCAAAGGCCTTGGGGCCCAGCTTTGGCACCTTCAGCAGCTCCTTCCGGCTGGCAAAGCCTCCATGCTCCTCCCGATAAGCCACCACGTTTTTGGCCACCACTGGAGTGATGCCCGCCACCCGCCGCAGCAGAGAAGGCGACGCGGTGTTCAAATCCACGCCCACGCCGTTGACACAGTCCTCCACCACACCGTCCAGCGCCTGGGAGAGCCGGGCCTGGGGCATATCGTGCTGGTACTGCCCCACGCCGATGGCCTTGGGGTCAATCTTCACCAGCTCCGCCAGGGGGTCCTGGAGCCGCCGGGCAATGCTCACCGCCGAGCGCAGGGACACGTCAAAATCGGGAAATTCCTCGGCGCCCAGCTTAGATGCGGAGTACACCGAAGCTCCCGCCTCGCTGACCACCATGTAGGAAAGAGGCCTGCCGTATTCCTTGATGAAATCCGCCACAAACAGCTCCGACTCCCGGCTGGCGGTGCCGTTGCCAATTGCCACGCAGGTGACGCCGTGAGCGTCGCACAGGCGGCGCAAGACCTTTTTGGCCTCCTCCACCTTGTTGTGGGGCTTGGTGGGATAGATCACCGCCGTGTCCAGCACCTTGCCGGTGGCATCCACCACCGCCAGCTTGCAGCCTGTGCGGTAGGCCGGGTCAAAGCCCAGCACCACCTGGTTTTTCACCGGGGGCTGCATCAGCAGGGGGCGCAGGTTCAGGGCGAAGGTGTGAATGGCCTGCTCGTCGGCCATGTCTGTCAAATCGCCGCGAATTTCCCGCTCCAGAGAGGGGAACAGCAGCCGGGACCAGGCATCCTGGGCCACCTGCTCCAACAGCTCCCAGTAAGGATGGCGGGAAGGCACGTCCCGCAGGATCCGAGGCAGGGGGCTTTCCTCCCCCGGATACAGGGAAACCTTGAGAAAGCCCTCCTTCTCCCCCCGGTTGATGGCCAGCACCCGGTGGCTTTGCAGGCGGCGCACCGGCTCTTCAAAGTCATAGTAGAGGCTGTAAACAGAATCCTCCTCCTTGGCGGCGGAGGACCGGAGAACGCCGTTTTTTTGCAGCATGGCCCGCAGCCGCTTGCGAATGGCAGCGTCATCGGAGAAGTCCTCGGCCAAAATATCCTTGGCCCCCTGCACGGCCTCCTCCACGGTTTCCACGCCCTTTTCCGGGTTGACAAAGCGTTGCGCCAGCTCCTCCGGGCTTTGCCGGAGAGGACGGCCCTGGCTGTCCTTCCCGTTCCAGAGCAGCCGGGCCAGCGGCTCCAGCCCCTTTTCCCTGGCAATCCCGGCCCGGGTCCGGCGCTTGGGACGGTAGGGCCGGTACAGGTCCTCCACCTCCGCCAAGGTCGCCGCCCGGTCAATGGCGGCTTCCAGCTGGGGAGTCAGCTTTCCCTGCTCCTGGACAGCCGCCTTCACCTCTTCCCGGCGCTGCTCCAGGCCCCGCAGATAGGACAGGCGGTCCGCCAGCTCCCGGATGGTCTGGTCGTCCATCCCGCCGTGGCGCTCCTTCCGGTAACGGGCGATGAAGGGTACCGTGTTGCCCTCGTCCAAAAGCTCCACCACAGCCTGGGCATGCTCTGGCCGCACCTGAAATTCCCGGGCCAGTGTCCCAATCAGTTGATCCATATCCTTGTCCCCCTTCCAGCGGCGTCCCCCGGCCCCAAAGGGCGCCCAGGGAACGCGCGACAGTGGATACATGGTATCACATCTCCAAAAAAATGGCAATCCTTGTTTTTTTGCAAAAAGGAAGGGCCGCCCCGCTCACAGGGCAGCCCATTCCAAATTCACGTTTCCACAGGCAGATCAGGCCTTGGCCTTTTTCACTTTTTCTCCAATGCTCAGCAGCAAATTGAGAGCGATGCCAAAAATGGCCGCGCCGGCAATGCAGGGGACCTGCAGGCCGAAAAAGGGAATATTGCCGCCGAAGGCGTACTGACCGCCAATGCCGATCACCATGATGGAGGCGATCACCGCGATGTTCTTGGAGGAGAACATGTCCACCTTTTTCTCAATCATGATGGCGATACCCTGAGCGGCAATGGCGCCGAACAGGTAGACCTCCAGGCCGCCGATCACCGCCAGGGGAATTCCGTAAATCACCTGGATCAAGGGGGTGAAGAAGCTGACGATCATGGCGATAACAGCCGCCACAATCAGCACCGGCACGGAAAACACCTTGGTGATGGCCATGGTGCTGATGTTCTCGCCATAGTTGGTGCCGGCAGGGCCGCCCACCACACCGGAGATCATGTCGCAGATGCCGTCGCCGATCAGGTTGCGGTCCAGCAGGCTGATCAGGTCATACTTTTTCTTGCTGCCCTTTTTCTTGGCCACGTCATTCACATAGATGTCCAGCTGATACATGTGGGCCGTGGACTCGGGAATGGTGGCAATGGCAATGGGCATAATGGCCGCCACAGCCGTCCAGGAGACCTTGGGGAAGGAGAAGGCCGGCACAGCAAAGATGGAGCCGTCACCCAGCTTCCACAGAGAGGCGTCCAAAGCGGCCGCTGGAACCTCTCGGAACAGGTTGGTGCCTGCGGCAAAGAAGATGCCCGCCACAGCGCTGCCTGTCAGCACCCCCAAAAGCAGGGGCAGCTGGCCCAAAAAGCCCTTCAAATACCGGGCGTACAGAATGGTGGACAGCAGGGTGACTAAAGCCACCACAGTCCAGGCCACGGTCTGGGAGGTGGCGCCCTCAGTGGCGGCGGGAATGGCGTCGGACAAGGCGTTGCCCGCCAGGGTCAGGCCGATAATCATGGCCACCGGGCCGGTGATGGAGGCGGGCAGAATGGTCTCCACCACCTTCTTGCCGAAGAACTTCACCAGCAGGCCCGCGGCAATGGAGATCAAGCCCGAGCAGATGATGCCGAACTGAGCATACTGAATGGCCTCTGTGGGGAGAATCCCATCCACCTTTTCAAAGCCCTCGGCGGCGCACATGCCGGCAATGGCCGTGAGATAGGCAAAGCTGGAGCCGTAGTACAGAGGGATTTTCCGGCCGGTGATGACGATAAAGCAGAGGGTTGCCAGACCGCTGGCGAAAATGGTGGTAGACACCTGAAAGCCTGTGACCAGGGCCACGGTGACGGTGGCAGGGAACATGACAATCACCTGCTGGATGCCGTAGAACAGCAGCTTGACAAAGCTGGGGCGCTCTTCCGGCAGGTACCCTACCGCGCTGTTGGATTGATTCATGTGGGACCGCATCCTTTCCTGATTTGTTTTCTCTTTTGCGATACGCCTTCCTCATGGCGGGGAGAAGCAAGAGCCGCTTCTACTCCCGGCTTCGTATTAGTATAGTATATTTTGCCGGGAGTTTCAACGCTTTCTTTCCACATCTTTTTCAAGGCCGGAAATTTACATTTTAGACCTGGAAAAAGGAGCCGGTTTGTGGTAAGCTTTGAAAAGCTTTCTAAAAGAGAAAAAGGAGTGACTGCTTATGGAAAACGTCCTGTTCTGTCTCAAATCGTTTTTGCTGGGCATTGTGGAGGGCATTACGGAATTTCTCCCCATTTCCTCCACCGGCCATCTGATTGTCTTTGAGGACCTGCTGGGCTTTGAAGGCTCCTCCCAGTACATCAACACCTATTCCTATGTGATTCAGCTGGGGGCCATCCTGGCGGTGATTGTGCTGTATTGGAAAAAGATTTTGGCAACGCTGCAAAACCTCTTTCCCAAAAAGGAGAAGGGTGTTTGGGTGCGTCCCTATGCCCAAACCGGCCTGCGGTTCTGGATTACCCTGGCCATTGCCTGCATCCCCGGATTCATCGGCGTAATGCTGCTGGGAGATTTGGCGGACGCCTACTTGTTCAACGCGGTCAGCGTGTCCATCGTGCTGGTACTGGGCGGCATTGCCATGATCCTGGCGGAGCGCTTCCTGCGGAAAAAAGCCGTCCAGCCCACCCAAGGGAAATGGCTTCAGGTCTCCACCAAGCAGGCCCTGACCATCGGCCTGTTCCAGTGCCTGTCCATCATTCCCGGCATGAGCCGCAGCGCCTCCACCATCATCGGCGGCTGGGTGGCGGGACTGTCCACCACGGCCAGCGCGGAGTTTTCCTTTTTCCTGGCCATCCCGGTGATGATCGGCATGAGCGTCCTCAAGCTGCTGCAGCTGGGAGGCTTCGGCTCTATGACCGGCCTGGAGCTGGCAAGCCTGGCCATCGGGTTCGTGGTCAGCTTTGTGGTGGCCTTGATTGTGGTGAAGAAATTTATCTCCTTCCTGCAAAAGAAACCCATGACTGTTTTCGCCGTGTACCGGATTCTCTTCGGCCTGGTAGTGCTGCTGCTCAGCGCCGTTGGCCTGGTCAGCGTTTCCGCCGCGTAAACATAAAGCTGCACTCGCCACAAAGGCAGGGCGTCCACCGGAAGGAGGACGCCCCTTTTTATCCCTATTTCCCTATGGAAACCTAAAATACGCGCCGTCCCAGGTAAAGTCCCAGGGGAAGCAGATAAAACACCAGAAGCACAGCCGCTCCCGCCCCCAAAAAGCCTGCCAGGGCCGCCCGCTCCAGCCCGGGACGAGCCAGCCATCCCCGGCGGAGGGCCAGCGCGAAAAGAACCAGCAGGACTCCTCCCAAGGCCAGGAGTCCCGCGCCCAGCCCCATTCCCTTCGGGAGAAAGGAAAGCTCCACCTGATTTTTCCCCGGCTCCAAGGGGACAGCCAAAAATCCGCCGTTGACCCGGGAGACGGTCACTGGCCTGCCGTTGACTCTGGCGGAAAAGCCCTGGTCATAGGGCAGGGCCACATGGAGAAATTCCCCCTCCCCCGCCTGAACCTGGGCGGTAAACCTGCGCCCGGAGACCTGAAGCTCCACCCCGGGAGCCTGGGCTACCGCCTGTTCCAAAAGAGCCGTGTTCAGGCCCGCCAGGCCAAAGGAGGCCAGACTCACGTCCTTGAGCACCTCTACCTCCACGGTGACAGGTTCATTTTCAAACAGGCCCAAATACAGCAGGCCGTTATTTCGCTTGGCAGGGTAGCTTTCCGCCGCGCTCCGGCCGTTGACCTTGATGGCGAAGCTGTCGTTAATCGGCTCTGTCAGCCGGGTGGAAAGGTCCCGGAAGGCGTCAAAGTAAAGGGCCTGCCTGCCCTGAACCTCCACCTGATAGATCAGGCAGGAGGGTCCGTCTCCGCCCTCCGCCCGGGAAACCCAGGTAAGGCCCTCTCCCGTTCCCACCACAGAGGCGTTTTCCTGGCGGGTGGGCTGATAGAGGGCGAACAGCTCCCCCTCGCCTCCCATCATGCGGTACAGGTCCTGCTGAACAGTAAAACGGCTGCCTTCCGGCAGGGCCTCCCACTGGGAGATCTCCCCCTTCACCCCCAGCCCCAGGGGCAGGCACAGGGGATTCCGGTAAATCTGGCGCTTCTCCCCGGAAACCGCCAGTTCTCCCAGGGGGACCTGGGCTTTCTCCTGGGCAATGACATATTTATTGGAAAGCAGGGCGTCGGTGAGCAGGCTGCCCCCTGCCGGTGAAATCTCCATCCAGTTGGAGGAATACCCCAGCTTTTTCATGGTGAACAGGGTGGTTTTCGGCGTTAGAGAAGTATAATGCCCCCAGGTGTTGTAGCCCATCGCGCCAATAGCGTTGGAGTCCAGGTCCCAGGCGCCGGCCTTGACCCGGTAAAAGCCGGAGTCCTGAAGCTGCCCGCCCAGGGACACGGTCTCCCGCCAGGAGCGATCCTCTCTGGCGGCGGCGCCCACATATACCCCGCCGTGAAACAGGCAGGAGACCACCGTCAGCAGGCAGAGCAGCAAGGAGAACGTCCTCTTTCCCAGACCGGCATACCGGCGCAGCCACAGCAGCAGCCCATAGGCCAGCGCCGCTCCCGCGAAAAAGACCAGCAGCCAGGAGAAGGATTTTGCGTCTCCCCACAGGGATGTGACATAAGCGTCCAACTCCTCCATGCGGCAGGCCAGGAGAAACACACCTCCAGCCGTCACCAGCGCCAAAGCGCCCCACCCTGCGGCAGCGGCGGCAGGTCTGGGTTTTCCCGGCGCCGGAACCTCCCAGCGCTGCAGGACGCACCCTGCCAGCAGCAGGCCCATCAGGGTGGTGATGTAGCCGTATCTGGCGGGAAACGCCTGATAGCTGCCCCCGTGCCACAGCTTGTTGACAGGGTCTAGGAGCAGGGGGACCGTCATCAGCAGAAACAGCACCAGGAAGCAGCGCTTCCTCCGGGCATTCCAGGAGCGCCCGCCTCGAAAAAAGGGCAGAACAGCGGCAAGAAGCGGCGTGGAGAGCAGCAGCGGCAGCGTGGTATAGAGCCGGGGAAACAGCCGGCTGGAAACGCTGGAAAGCAGCTCCACTCCCCGAGCAGAACCGGCGTATTGGAGCAGGGCGGGCAGCCAAACCGGTCCCGTGAGACAGGCGCTGACAAGGCAGGAACATCCCAGCAGCAGGGCCTGCCTTCCCCGCCGGGCCTTTGGAGCAGCCAGCAGCAGGTAGGCGGCAAACCCCAGCAGGAGAAAGGCCACCGCCATGTAGCTCAAGTAGAAATTGAGCGCCAGCAGCGCGCTGAGGGCCAAGATAAAGGCCAGGGGCTTTCCCCGGCACAGCCTTCCAAACGCCAGGAGCAGCAGCGGAAACAGGGCCATCACATCCAGCCACATCAGGTTTTGGTAAAACAACAGCCCAAAGCCTCCCAAGGCGTACAGCACCGAAAGAGTCCATACCGCCGCCCTCCCCAGCCTCGGCAGCCAGCTCCGAAACAGCAGAGCAGAGGTGAAAGCGGCCAAGGCCAGCTTCAGCGCTACCAGAACATTCATCAGCAGCATCAGGTCCGCCTTGTCCACAAAGGCGGCGGAAAGAGAAAAGGGGCTGGAGAGAAAGAACAGAAACACGCCCCAAAAATTCATGCCTCCAGCGTTTTGCAAGCTGTAAAACAGATCCGCCCTGCCTCGCAGCACGTCCTGAAGCTCCGCCAGCAAGGGCACCACCTGCTGCGACATATCGCACCAGGAGAGAGTTTTCTCCCCAAAGGGAAACAGCCCCCACAGAGCATACACCGCCGCCAGCAAGGCCAGCACCCCCAGGGGCGCGGCCCAGCAGATCAGCCATTTCTTTTTCGTCTTTTCCATCGCGGCTTTCCTCCCTTTTCACCATTTCAGAGGGCTTTCTGTTGTGAGCCACAACAGAAAGAGGTCTAGACCTCTTCGCCTCCATTATAGATACTGTCCGCGCAAAAGACAAGAGAGTTTCTCTGAAAATAGAAACCGCGGTTTTTCATGGCGCTTTCCCCCCTTCTCTATTTTTTATTAGACGGGAAGAGGGGACGTTTGGTTTGATAAAAGGCAGCTCTTTTAAAAAATTTTTGTCTCCCCCCCTCTACGCCATTATAGGACAGAGGAAAAGGGAAATCTGGCGATTTTTAGAAAGATAGCAAGACAGACGCCGGGAAAAACAAAAAACCACAGTAAGCAAAAATACTCACTGTGGTTTCTGGAGCTGCTAACCAGATTTGAACTGGTGACCTCGTCCTTACCAAGGACGCGCTCTACCGACTGAGCCATAGCAGCATACTGGCGACCCGGAACGGGCTCGAACCGTCGACCTCTAGCGTGACAGGCTAGCGTT
>CAJMOH010000062.1 GCA_905215055.1 uncultured bacterium | reverse complement strand
GTGTGGGGCGGTTCACCGACCCACACCCTTTAACCTGCTCTTTTTTCACACCTCCGTTTTGCTGCTCAATGTTGGAGTTATGCGCGCTGCCCTCAGCCCACTCCAAACCCATCCTCTGAGAGGAGGATAATTCTGTTTTCCATCGAGGCCAATCCCGTGCTTCCACGCACTGCCTTTGCAGGCCCTCCTGGGCCTGCTTTTTTCTTTTTCTGCCTATCTCCGTTTTCTCTCAACCGCCTCTTTCTGAGTGGAGACGAAACCAGCTTTCTCTCACCTGGGGTTGGCTGCTGCCCCTGGATTCGTCCACAGCCGGGTCACACGCCCTCAACGGGGTCGGTCGGGGGCTTTCCAGGTGTCGTTTCCCTACTCGGCCCGCAAAATTGCTCACAGGCCCTCACAAGGCCGAGTCTGGTTTCACCGCCTTTTTTCCCAGCCTTTCTTGGTGGAAGCCCGGCAAACAGCAGATATGCGTACAAGGCGATCTCCCCGGCGCTCAATTCCAGGATGAAAATCTCATTGGGAAGAAAAGATTCTCCCTGCCGTGGCTTTCTCTTGCAAGTCCTCCTCATTTTTTCAGCCGGCCTCCTTCCCATTTTTCGAATTCCGTTTTGCGAAGCCTTTTTCTTTGTTTACTCCACCGCAATTTTTGAGGTGGCCTATCCCTAGATTTTGGGTAAGCAAAAGGCCGGGAGCAATCCTGGCCCTCGCATAAAGATTTAATTTTCCACCACGTTCTGGTCAAAGCGCATCAGGATACTTGCAGCCTGAGCACGGATTGCGATACCTTGCGGGTCTAGGGTGCCATCGTCGTGGCCGTTGATAAGGGCGTTGCCGTTGGCCCAGGTCATAGTCCATACAGCTACATTGTTCCAGTCGAGGAAAAGGGCAAATTTCTTTTAGCGGTATAGGAAATGAACAAATATGTGAATCTGTCTCCGTCCGCCACGGCCTCATTTTTCGCTATTTCTCGCAGTGTAAAATCAGAACCGCACTTTTTTGCACTTGCAGGAAAACCAGCTGACACGACTCCGTTTCAGGAGTCACCGCTTTCCTATCTGCTGCACATATTTTCGTGGTGTGGTGGATTCCACCCGGAGGAATGCCCGCTTAAAGGTGGTCTCATTCTCGTAGCCTGTCTTTTTCGCTACTGCCAGGATGTCCCGCTCCCCGGCATCAAAATAGCTTTTGGCCTTCTGGACCCGCAGTAGGTGGAGGTAATCGATAAAATTGACTTTGGCAGCGTTCTTGAATATCTTGGACACCATGGAACGGGAGATATGAAACAAGCTGGAAAGCTGCTGAGACAAGCTGGAATCGCAATAATGTTCCTCGACATAGGCGACCAGCTGGGGGCCCAGCTTTTGCGAGGAAGCCTCGTCCCGACGCTGCAGCTCCTGGCAGATGAGGTTGACGATGCCGTCCAAATAATCCCAGGCCCAGCTTTCATCCTGGGAAGAGAGGATCTGGTCGAATTCCTCCCTGGCGCCAGCGGTGTTCAGCTCCACTTCGGAGGCAACCCGCAGCAAAGTCTCCAGAATCAGTGTGGAAACACGGCGCTTGTCGTCCCCGGTCAAGGGGCGGCCCTCATTCTCCTCCCGCAGCTCTTCTATGATCTTCTGGGCGGCGCCTTGATTGCCCAGCTTCAGCTGATTGACAAGCTGCAGCTCCACCTCGATGGGATAGTAATAAAGCACCCGCAGGATGTCACTTTGGCTGTGGCTGCGGGCCTCCTGATAGGATCGCCCAATGCCGCCCAGTCCCTTTTGGGGAAGGCCGCAGAGAAAGTCCACATCCTGGCCGAAATTGGCGGCACAGTAGTCCCGCACCAAGTTTGCTCCCTCAAACAGGGCACCGCTGCCCTGGTCGGAAGAAAAGATACCCACCAGCTGCTGCTCCACAGATTCCGTCCATTGGGCAGCGAGATGCCGCTCTTGGCAGAAAGTATTGAGCTGCATATAATCCACTGCTTTCTGTTCCGGGCTGGCGGTGTCCACATATTCCATCACCCCCACCAGATATTCCATATCCTCACGGAAGTCCAACCCGAACACAGGGAGCTGCTCCGCCAGTCTATCCTCTGGGAAACTCCCGGCAAGCAAAGAAGAAATTAAATTGGTCCGCATGGTATTGTAGTACTGGGTGGAGACCTGACGCAAATCCTGGTTCTGCCGGCCCAACTCCTGGAAGACGTGTTCCATGGCTTGAAACTCTTGCTCGTTTTTCGGGTGGTCCAGCAAGTTCAACCGCTGCATCAGCTGGGACAAGGGTGCGTAGCTTGCTCTGGCCAGGGCAAGGGCCAGGGCCTCCCCCACCAGCAGTACCAACAAGAACAGGGACACCAGCAGCAGGGTTTGGGAGGCAAAAGCCATTTGGGGCGGCGTGATCCGGATGGAATAGTCCCACTGGTAAAGACTGGAATCCAGCTCGAAATGCTGCCACTGGTCCGGGTCCTCCTCTTCCTGCGTCATGGAAAAGACAGGCTCCCCCTCTGAGATGATCTCCAAGGAGCCCAGAGAATCTGCGAAGCGCTGGGATAAAAACTGCTGGAACCAGGAGTCATTGATCAGGCAGAACAGTACGGCGTCCGGATGGGCTGCATAGTTCAGCTGTTTGAACACATAGAAATCCCCGTCCTTGCCGGGCAGCACTACCATGGAATTATAGCTGGCGGCCAGGGAATCCTGCACGTCTGGATCATCCATCAGGTTCCCTGGGAGCCCAACGGAGGAAAAATACCGCTCCTCTTCCCAGAAAGAGACCCGGTCCACGGCCTGGCCTTTTTCCGGCAGCAGCAAGGCCACGCTCTCTGCCACCTGTAAGATGGCGTAATACGTCTGCATCTGCTGGCAGATGTCCTGCCGCTCCAGCATAGTGAGGGAGGCGTTGAGAATCTCCGACTGGGAGCGCACTTTCTGAAACCATCGGGCGGAGGTGAGCTGAGCGCCAATGCTTTCAATCTCGGTAAACTTGTCATCAACGACCTGGGCTAAAAGGCGGGCATCGCTGCGGCACTGCTGCTCCTGCAGGGTATGGTTCCGCTGAACGATCTGCTGGAGCAAAATGGAGGAGAACACCAGTGCGCACGCCATGAGCACAGCGGTATAAGAGAGGAACAACTTGCGGAAAAACGGCTTTTGGAAATATTTCATCAAACGACCCCGCCCTCTGGTTTTCCCTTGTTTTAGGGGAACTTGGAATTTATAATAAAAACGGTCACCTTTTATATTCATTATACCGGGAGCCAGCGGCGATTGCAACGCTACAGCGGCTTCTCCGGATACGGGAAAAAGCGCGGTGCTTTCACCACGCTTTGTTCCCCTTTATCTATGGTATGTACCCCAAAGGTCTGTTCCGGACAGCGTTCTTATTTACCCTGTGCCCTGTCGTAGCGGGCCTGGTTGATCTCGATCAGTTCATCCAGCCCCAGGCGCTGAAGGTCTGCGATGTAGGTGTCCCAGTCATCCATGCTCTGCTGGCCCAGGATGAGCTTAGTCAGCAGCTCTGCCGAATAGGTGGTCAGGTCGCTGGTAAGAGAGGAGATGGTGTCCAGCTCCTCTGCGGTAGCGGGGGCCAGCTCGGGGTTGGATTCATGGGGCAGCTTGTACTCGTAGTCGCTGTACTCGTCGAAGAATTCCTTCTTCTTCTCGAAGCCGGTCTCGGGATAGCCCATGGTTTTGCCGGCGTCCACAGAGTTTTGGATATCGGCGGCCATCTCCTGGGCAGTGGAAAGCTGGAACCTGGGCAGGATCGAGCCGTTGGTCCACAGGGCGCAGCCGGAGACCAGCTGCTGGGCGTCGGGCTCCGCCGCATCATTGATGGGGCTCATCACCCCGTCTTCCTCCAGGGTGTAGGAGTAATCCTCCAGTCCAAACTCGGTGAGAATGCGGTAATCATCGCTGACCAGGAAATCGAACAGGCGGCCCACGGCGTCCAAATTCTCACAGGCGCTGGTGACAGCGTACTTGTTGGCGCCCAGCTGGTAGCCCTGCTGCCAGCACAGGTAGGGCTCGGTGTCATCCACGGAGTTGCTGGGTTTCAGAACTACGGGAACATAGTAGGCGGCGGCAGCGCCTTCGGGCACATTGATGCCCACCTCATGCCAGGTCTCACCGGCCCAATCGAAGGTACCGGCGATTTTGTTTTCCGCCTTCTTCTCGTCAAACTGGTCGCTGGTATCCACATAACCGGCGTCCACCAGGGCCTTGACGAACTCGATATAAGCCTTGATGTTCGGATGGTACCAGGGAGACTCCACTTTCCCGGTCAGGGTGTTCACATAGGTCACCTCGTTGGCCAAGGTCCGGCCAATGCCGTAGAAGGTGGGGAGGCCGCTGTCGAACCGGCTCAGAGAGATGTCCAGCACCTCGTCAGCTTCGCCGCTCTGGTTCACGTCGTTCTCCTGGAAAGCCTTCATGATCTCCATCAGCTCATCGGTGGTAGTGGGGGTAGGCAGATCCAGAGCATCCAGCCAATCCTGGCGGATCATAAAGGACATGGCAGAACCCTGGCCCACTTCCCCGTTCTCATCCAGGGAGATGCCGATGTCTGTCAGCCAATAGGTGTTGCCGTCCTCCAGGACCTGCATGTTCATCATCTTCACGCCGTCGCCGCTGGTGTAATACTCCTTAGCAGCGCCCTGGGAGTGGTTTTCGATCACCTCGTTAATCGCGATGAGCTTGCCCTGCTCCACCAGATTCAGGCGGGTCTGGTCGTCCAAGGGGGTGATGTTCATAATGTCGGCATCGATACCGGCGGCCAGCTGGGTCTGGCACACGGTCTGGTACTGGTCCTCAGGGACCAGGTCCAAATCCAGGGCGACGCCGTACTCAGCCAGTTTCTCCACAAGGGCATCATAAATCTTGCTGTCGCCCCCTACCCAGTCGGAGAGGGAGATCTCGCCGCTGTCCAGAGTGGCGGTCTTGTCAATGCCCATGATCTTCAAGGTCACCACTTCGCCATCAGAAGCAGAGCTGTTTTCCTCGCTGCTCTCCCCCGTCTCCGACGCCGAGACAGCGGAACTTGTGCCAGAATCGGCGGCAGAGCTCTCCTGCCCGCCTTCAGAGCACCCAGCAAAGGCGCCTGTCAACAGGGCTGCAGACAACAGCATGGCCAGTAGTTTGCGCATGGTCGTTTTCATAGTTTTACCTCCACAATTTTTATTGGTTTGCTTTATGTAATGGGGAAATTTTCCCCATCCAGCCGTTTTTGCGTTCCCGGTCACTCTTTCAAGGAGCCCAGCATTACGCCCTTGACAAAGTACTTCTGGAAGAAGGGGTACACCACCAGCATGGGCGCTGTGGTAAAGATGATCATGGCGTACTTCAGCTGGGCGTTGGAAAGGTTTCGCAGTGCCATTTCGCGGGCCGTGTCGGGGTCTAGGGTGATGGAAAGGTTCTGGGTATTCTCCACCAGCACCCGCCGCAGGTACAGCTGGAGGGGCTGCCAGTCCGTGTGGGGCAGGTATACCAGGGCGTTGAACCAGCTGTTCCACATGCCTACAATGGTGTACACGGCGATCACCGCCAGAATAGGGGAAGAAAGAGGCAGGTACACCTTCAGCAGAACCTGATACACGTTGGCCCCGTCAATTTTTGCGGCCTCCCGCAGTGTCTCCGGAATGGTGCCGAAGAAGGACTTCACCAGGATGATGTTCCAGATGGAGTAACAGGCCGGCAGGATCTGGGACCAGGGATTGTCGTACAGTCCCAGCTTGGTAATGAGCAGGAACGACGGGATCATACCGCCGGAGAAATACATGGGGATGAGCAGGAACATATTGATATATTTCCTCCCCCTCAGGTTCTTATAGGTGAGGGGATAGGCTGCCAGCACGCAGGTGAGGAGCATCAGCAGGGTAGTGGGCACCACATAGAGGAAGGTGTTGAAATAGGCCCGCCACATCTCGCTGTCGGTCACAAGGGTCTCATAGGCTGCCAGGCTAAACCCTTTGGGCACTGTATAGACCTTCATGGTAGCGGCGGCGCTGGGCTCGCTCAGGGAGAGGATGAGCACATAGTACATGGGGTAGAGGGTGACCAGCAGCACCAAAGCGGCAATAGTATACATCACGACAGTGGAGAGCCGGCCATTCTCCCGAATTTTGTTGGGATTTCGTTTTCGCATAGTGTTCACCTCACCAAAGTCCCATGCCAGTCAGGCGGTTACTCACCTTGTTGGCCCCATAGGTCAGAAGGAAGCCAATCACCGACATAAACAACCCCGCCGCCGTGGTGTAGCTATACTGGCCGCCCACAATGCCCAACCGGTAGGTGTAGGTTCCAATCACATCCGCCACGTTGTAGGTGGCCTCGGTGTACAACAGCAAGATCAAATCACTGTTGGTGTTGAGGATTCCCCCAATGGCCATGATTAGATTGATGGCGATGACATGCTTAATGCCCGGCAGGGTGATGTGCAGCACCTGCTGAAAACGGTTGGCCCCGTCCAGCTTGGCGCTTTCGTAAAGCCCAGGATCGATGGACGAGATGGTGGAAAAGTAGAGGATACTCCCAAAGCCGAAGCTCTTCCACACGTTTGTGATAGTGTACACAGCAGGGAAGGCATCGGGGTTTATGCGGTAGTTCTGGCGTTCAAAGCCAAACAGAGTCAAAATGTTCGTGACGATGCCCTGGGTATCGATAAAGGAGATGACCATGCCGGCCACCACCACGGTAGAGATGAAGTAGGGCATGTAGCTGGCCGTCTGCACCAGCTTTTTGAACCGCAGAGCCCCGACCTGATCCATGAGCAGGGCGAAGAGAATGGGGGCTGTAAAGCCAAACAGCAGGTTCAGGCCGCTGAGCACCAGGGTGTTGCGGATGAGCCGTCCGAAATATTCCCCCTGGATGAAGTCGATAAAATGCTCCAGGCCCACCCATTTTACGCCTTCCCCCAGGAAAGGGGCCCCAGGCACATAATCCTGAAAGGCAATAACGACGCCGTAAAGTGGGACGTAGGAAAAGAGAAAGATTAAAATGAACACAGGGATTATCAGGCTATAGATCTGCATAGTCTCGATGTTCCGGGAACGGCTGGCCCGCACTTTTTCTTTCACTGTCACAATAGAAGCCTCCCATTCTGCCTGCGCCCTTTATCAAAGCGTCCGGCCGTGTTTTCGTTTCGCCTGTATGATACCTCCCCCCTTCCCCGAAAACAAGGGCCAGAAAGTTCCGGCGGGCCGCGGCCATTCCTTTTTCGTCCGAAAAAAAGCGGGAGGCGTAAAAAACCGCTCGATTCCCCTGTTCATTCCAAAAAAGCCCGCCATTCACAAAATGTGCGGCGGAACTTTTTGACACTTGCTTTTCCCTGGAAGCAAAGCTACAATGTGGCTACAAATTGTGGAAAGCGAGGCGTTCACTATGAATCTGATCCCCACGGCTCCCGGCTCCAGCCCCAACTACTGGTGCACCTGGAGCACCCAAAACTTCGGGCGGGATGATCCCAATCCTGACTACCGAAACTATCTGGGCAGCGCAGGCTCCCGATTTGCCAGGGGGGAGATGAATGAAAAAAATCTGCGCCGGTGGGTCGTACAGTTTCCCAAAATCCGAGGGGATCTCTACCTGCTGTTGGATGACGGCTGGGATGTCCCCTACGGTGTCCACCCGGATCTTCAGGAGGACCGGTTCGGCGCCCTGGCGCCGGACGATGAGCGGTTTCCCTCCTTTACCGGCACCCCTGCACAACGGCTGAAGAAGCTCAATGATTTTGTAAAAGAGTTCGGCTGGCGGGGACTGGGCCTTTGGGTGCCGGCCCAGGCAGCGGGGAGCCTCAAAAAAGGCCCCGCCATGGAAGCCTATTGGACAGAACGGCTCTTCTGGTGCAAAGAGGCCTGTGTGGAATACTGGAAGGTGGACTGGGGTACCTATGCCCACGATGTGGAATACCGCCTGTTTTTGACGCAGCTTGCAGCCAAGATATACCCCCAACTGATTGTGGAGCACGCCTACTGTATGATCCCCTACAACGGCAATCAGCTCCCCACCTCTGAATATTCCGGAGGGCGCTTTGGAGAAATGACAGAAGTGGCCCAAAAATCCCTGGAGATCCACCAGTTCAGCCAGGTATTTCGCACTTACGACACCTTCAGTCAGATGGGAAGTGCCACTACCCTGGACAGGGCAGCCCACCTGCTGGGCGGGGAGGGCGGATTGCTGACCTGCGAGGACAACGTGCGTATTTCAGCCTCCTTGGGATGCACGGCGGGCATTATGCGATCTCACTATTGGAACGACATCGAAAACCTGGACTATGACTCCACCCTGATGCGCCGGCAGCTGGATGAAGTCACGGCGGCGGTGCTGTGGCAGCGGCTGGCCCCTGCTTTTTCTGGCGGGGAGACCGCCTGCTCGGAGGAGATCCTGACAGACCGGTGGCTGTTTCGGACCGGCGAATGCTGGGTGGACCAGGTATTTGGGCAGGAGATTCATCAGAGTGCCCCAGCGGTAATCGCACGGAACATACCTCTGCCCCGGGTGACAGCAGAGAAGGAACGGCCGTTTATCACCTGCGCCCAGCACCCCAACGGAGCCCTCAGTGTGGCGGCGCACCGAAGGCTGCTCCCCACCCGGCAAAATGTACTGCCGCTGTGTTCCGTCACCCTTCAACCCCGAAATATGGTCCCCTATCTAGGGGTGTTTGGCTCTTTCCAACAGGTGACCGTGCAGTTTCCTGCCAAATTGGGCCAGCAGATGCGGGTGCTGGGGCAAAGCCTTCTTGCACAGGAGGCCAGGGACGTAACGAGCCAAGTGCGCCTTTCCAATCAAGGGGAACTGTGTATCCCCGGTGCGCTGTTGGAGGAACTCTACCGGCCTACGGCCACCCCCGGAGATTTATCGGACCCTGCCGTCCTTTTCGCCTTGATAAGGGAGCCATCTGACCGTGCGCATTACGAAGGCAAAGGAGAGGGAGTGGTATGCTGACCACGATTTTGTGCGACATGGGGAATGTATTGATCCGCTACGAGCCGGAAACCTTTCTGGACCGTTGCGGGATCGTTAACCCCCAGGACAGAAGCTTGTTGCTACAGGAGATTTATTATTCCCCGCTTTGGCGGGAAATGGATCTTGGCCAGTTGGACGAGCTGGAAATGGAGGAGCTGGTTCTGCCGCACCTTCCGGAAAAGCTGCATCCCGCCGTCCACAGGCTGATCTTCCACTGGGAAGAACAGCTCCTCCCTGTACCTGGCATCACCACTCTTTTAGAACGATGCAAAGCGGCCGGGCTGCAGCTGTACCTAGTCTCCAACGCAAGCCGGCGGCATCCCTCCTACTGGCCCCGCGTGCCGGGCAACACCCTGTTCGACGGACTTCTCGTCTCCGCCTTTCACCGTTGCGGTAAGCCTTCGCCAGAATTTTTCCGTCTTGCACTTGAAAAATTCCATCTTGCCCCTGAAAAATGTCTTTTTGTAGACGACTTGGCGGAAAACGTTCAAGGGGCAAAGGCTGTGGGCATTCCCAGCTTCCAGTTCAGTGGGGATACGGAAGCGTTGCGGCGGCAAATCGAAGCCGGTGGGGTGATTCTCCCTCCCAACTCTATGCAAGGATTTTCTGGAAGCCGGTGAAAATAACCGGGAGGTTATGTCGCTAGCCAAGTTTCTAAGTATATTGATCCGGAAATTCCCTCCTTTTTTTGCTTGGTTTGTGCCGCAAAATTTCCCGCAGCACCAAACCAGCACCGCCTGTTTTGGGACTTGCGGCGGGAGCCGGGTGACACTGGTCCTTCCCCGTTCCCCAGTGCGCTTTCCCACATCCACTCCAAAACCGCGTGCCGAGGGTTCAAGTCCTTCTGCCCCTGCCAAAAAAGTCAGGTATCGCTTCTGCGGTACCTGACTTTTTCGTTAGTGTGCGGTAGGATTTGGCAACGAGGCACGGCTGCGCCCTGCGCAGTGCGTGTCGTGGGGGCCTGCAGCCCGGTGGGCTGCGTCCAGGCCCGACCGAGGCGGCAGCCGAGACAAGTCCGATGTCTATCTATGCCTGTTTTCCCATCCGTCCGCACCCGCTGCACCTCCCTCCAGCACCCAAAACGCACCCGGTTTCGCCTTTTTCGGGCTTTTCCGGGTGCGTTTTTCTCTTTTTCGCTGCTTTCTGGCCGCAAAATTTTCATGCCGGTTTTTGTGCATCCTGCCGCATAGTGGTTACAAGTTAAAGCCGTCCGTGATGCCATGTAGACGAGAGGTGTCCTTCTTGACGTAGTACAACTCGGTGATCTGGCTGGTGCTGTGGCCTAGCAGGTCTGCCACCTGGCGTGGCGTTAGGGATTTAATGCTGCCGTCCTCTTGCCTTATCCCATTCACCAAGTTGGAGGCAAAGGTGTGACGCAGGCTATGCAGGCCCTTCTTCTCGATTCCTGCCACTGCTAGGATGCGGTAATAACGCTTTCGGAAATTCACCGGGCGGGTGTAATTGCCATGCTCATCTGGCACCAGGGGCGCGTTCTCTCCAAAGTAGACTTCTTTCCGCAGGTCTTGGATCATGGCGATGGCTGTGTCGTTCAATGGCACCGAGCGCTTGCTGGTGGCGGATTTCAGCTTGCCAACTTTCACATCTCGGCCCGGCTCAGCTTGCAAGCCGTCCCTGCGCCAGATCTCTTTCACGCCACGCTCCAAGTGGAGAACCCGGCGCTCCAAGTCTATGTCGCTGTTGAGCAATCCTAGCAATTCGCCCGTGCGTAGGCCGGTATTCAGCATGAGGATGTAGGCAGCAGCCTGTTGGTATTTGCGCTTGCCGTTGGCGAAAGTAGCGAATGCCTCCCGCTTGAACTTGGCAATTTCCGTGGGAGTGAACACAGTTACAGTTTCTTGTTCTGGCACACACTCCTTGTCCTGCGCCGCCAGGAAGTTGGCTTTCTTCATCATAGGCACGCTCTGCATGGGGTTCTTCTGGATGAAGTCCTCCTCGGTGAGGTAGCGGAAAAACTCGTTCAAGAGTATGTACACCTTCTTCACGGTGGTGTAGGCATAGCCCTGTTCCATCCAGTAATTGAGGACGGATTTCAGGTCTGCCGCTGTGATGTCCCCCACGATTTTCTCCCCGATGAGCGGGAACACTTGGTGCTGGGCTGTGCATTCCAGGCGGTCATAGGTGGTGCGCTCCACCGAGGGGAATTTGAAAACCTGGAGCCAGCGGGTGAGGCTTTCCTTCAATGTTTTCTGCGATTCATCCGAGTTACGCACTTCCTCGTTGAACTGTGCGATGTAAGTGGTGATCTTCTGCTGGGCTTCGGTCTTGGTCTTGCTGGAGAACACTTTGCGGCGCTTGACTCCTTGCTCGTCAAAATACCAGATGACACTTTGCCAGCGGCCATCGGTGCGGCGGAAGACGTTGCCGTTGGTGGTGAGCCGTTTTTGTGGCATGGTTGGTGGTTCCTCCCTTCAGTTGTTTTCTTCAACCACCAACACTACTCTAGAGGGCGCGGCAATGTCCAGCCCAATGTTGCGAACTGGGCGGAGAAAAATCTCCCCGCCTTTTGGTGGTTTTACACCTGCCGATGGGCGGGGATATTTTTACGGGCCTATTCTTTGTTTACTCCCCTGTAATTTTTGAGGTAGTGGCAAGCCTGCTTTACACCTAGAAAGATGTGGCCATGAAAAAGAAAAGGCAGGCCCCGCAAGGCCCGCCCATTCTTATTTCTTCAGCTGCAAGCCATCCTTGAAAGCCTCGCCCACACGCTCGGCGACTTTGTAGTACCCGTGGGTGTAGGGGTCAAAGGCGATGGCGTTCACCAGGGAGATATCCAGCTTGCCGTCCCGCATAACGCTCTCGTCGGCGGTGACTTTTACCACCTTACCGATGACCCCGCAGCCATATTCGTTGGTCTGGTATTCAACGAATTTGCACTCCAAACAGAGAGGAAACTCGTTTATGACGGGGGCGTCCACCATCTCCGATTTCGTGGCGGTAAGCCCGGCTGCGCTCAGCTTATCCGCTACCGTATTGCCGGAGGCCACGCCGAAATAGTCGGCCTCCACCACATGGGCGGCATCGGCAATGCTCACGGTAAAGCCGCCCCTGGCCTTGATGTTCTTCACGGTCTTGTGACTCTCCGTCAGGTTCAAGGCCACAGTGTCACGCTCCTGCATCGTCCCCCAAGCGGCGTTCATCACGTTTACGGTGCCGTCCTCGTTGTAGGTGGCGACCATCAGCACGGGCATGGGGAAGATCCCCTCGGTGATATTCAATTCTTTTCTCACAGAAATGCGCCTCTCTTTTTTAGGATTGACACGCCGGGTGCCTTCCTCTATCATTATAGCCAGTAACAAACAGAAAACAAGTGCTGATTTTTTTGTAAGATACTAGCTTGGAGGTAAGCAATATGATCTCGGACTATATGGAAAAGGCCAACTTTGAGGACACGGGCTTCGCCTATACGCTCTCCCTCATCAGCGGGAAACATAAAATGGTGATTCTCTATTGCCTGATGGAGTTTGGCGTGGTGCGGTTCAATGAGCTGAAGCGATACCTGAAAACCGTAGCGGATAAAACTTTGAGCGCCAACTTGAAAGAGCTGGAACGTGACCAGCTGATTCTCCGCAAGGAGTACCCTCAAATCCCGCCCAAGGTGGAGTATTCTCTCAGCGAGCGGGGCAAATCCTTGATGAAAATTCTCGACCAACTCTGTATATGGGGAGAGGAAAACAGGCTTTGAGTCCTTATCCGGGAACGTGGCTAAAATCTTCTAAAACAATCTGCAACCCCTATCGCGACCCCCGCCGTGACCCATAGTAGAACCGCTCTGCATTGGGATTTATCCGAATTTCTGACCCCCGTCATGACCCCCAACTTGACCCCAAGGCCCGAAATCTGACCCACACGCCAT
>CAJMOH010000061.1 GCA_905215055.1 uncultured bacterium | reverse complement strand
TCTCGGCTGCCGCCTCGGTCGGCGCTGGACGGTCGCCACCGGCGACCAGCGCCCCAGGACACGCACCGCAGGAGAGCCTGCGGGCGCACCTCGTTGCCAAATCCTACCGCACACTAACGAAAAAGTCAGGTACCGCAGAAGCGATACCTGAGCCTGAAGGAAATTGTGGACTACCTTCACAACCCCAAGAAGTACACCGAGGCGGGAGCCTCCATGCCCAAGGGCATTCTGCTGGTGGGTCCTCCCGGAACAGGCAAGACCATGTTGGCCAAAGCCGTGGCAGGCGAGGCAAACGTGCCCTTCTTTTCCATGTCCGGTTCGGAGTTCGTGGAGATGTTCGTGGGCATGGGTGCTTCCAAGGTGCGGGACCTGTTCAAGCAGGCCAAGGAGAAGGCGCCCTGCATTGTGTTCATCGATGAGATCGACGCCATCGGCCAGAAGCGGAATTCCGGGAAGCTGGGTGGAAACGACGAGCGGGAGCAGACCCTGAACCAGCTGCTCACCGAGATGGACGGTTTTGAGGAAAACACACGCGTCATCATCCTGGCGGCCACCAACCGCCCCGAAAGCCTGGACCCCGCCCTGACCCGCCCCGGACGGTTTGACCGGAGGGTGCCTGAGGAGCTCCCGGACCTGCAGGGCCGGGAGGCCATTCTGAAAGTCCACGCCAAGAAGATCAAGGTGGCGCCGGACGTGGATTTCCACACCATAGCCCGGATGGCGGCAGGCGCCAGCGGCGCGGAGCTTGCCAACATCATCAACGAGGCGGCCCTGCGGGCGGTGCGGCAGAACCGCACCGTGGTGACGGAAGCCGACCTGGAGGAGAGCATCGAGACGGTGATCGCAGGCTACCAGAAGAAAAACTCCGTCCTCTCCGACAAGGAAAAGCTTATCGTCTCCTATCACGAGATCGGCCACGCCCTGGTGGCGGCCAAACAGTCCCATTCCGCTCCCGTGCAGAAGATCACCATCCCCCGCACCAGCGGCGCTTTGGGGTACACCATGCAGGTGGACACGGGGGAGAAGAACCTGCTGACCAAAGAGGAACTGGAAAATAAAATTGCCACTCTGACAGGCGGCCGGGCGGCGGAGGAAGTGGTGTTCGGCTCGGTGACCACCGGCGCCAGCAACGACATTGAGCAGGCCACCAAGGTGGCCCGTGCCATGATCACCCGCTACGGCATGAGCGACAACTTCGACATGGTGGCCCTGGAGACGGTGCAGAACCAGTACCTGGGGGGCGACACCTCCCTTGCCTGCTCCGCCGAGACCTCGGCCCGAATCGACCAGCAGGTGGTGGAGCTGGTAAAAGCCCAGCACGAGAAGGCCAGAAAGATCCTGGCCGACAACAGTGACAAGCTCCACCAGCTTGCCAAGTACCTCTACGAGAAGGAAACTATCACCGGCGAGGAGTTTATGGCCATCCTGGAGGGAAGCGGCAATTCCTGAGGGAAGCGCAAGTAAGGGCTGCCAGCGCCAGGGCATGGGGCGAGCTGGGCAATAAGCACGCCGTCTATGGGGTGTGGGCCGGGAGCAATCCCGACCTTCTTGCGTTGCCCCAAGTGGGGGAGAGCTGTTGCACCTGCAGAACCAAGCTGAGATTCCAAGGGAAGAAAGGAACCCAGGGGACCAGAGAGCACACCATGTTGGTACTCTTTGGTCCCCTGGGTTTCACTGTCTGAAGAAAAGCGCGGCGTTTACCTGTACTCTTCCCAGAAGCCCGTAAAGCTTTTAAACAGGCCGATGCGGGATTTTGTCTCCGTCTTTTCGTAGATGGAGGAGATGTACCGCTGCAGCATCCGGCGGGAGAGATACAGGCTGTCGGCGATCTCCTGCACGCCATCCTCGGTGGTCAGCAGCTTTTCCAGCACCTCCGTTTCACGGGGGGTCAAAGAGCAGTACTCCGCGTACAGCTTCAGCCGCTGTTCTTGGGTCATGGCCGGACCCGGGGCTTGTTCCAGATCCTTTTCCGTCTGTCCCGTTCTGGTTTCCACCAGCAGGTACCCGCCGGCCGCCAGGGAAATGACCAGCACCACAAACATCAGGATGTCGATGCCAATGATCACATTCAGCGGGAGATCCGCAATGCAGGCGGCGGCCATGACACAATCTGCCAGTCCGCTGATCACCCGCCCCATCCCGGCCCAAAGCTCGGGGAGTTTGGTTTGCTGAGCAATGTTCCAGAACATCAGGTTGAAGTAGGCGACATTTGCCCCGAGACAGGTGTAGAAAAGACACATATTAAAATGATAATCTTCCAGCTCGCCGAATAAAATAGGGTTGAACACGGCGAACATGGCAACACACAGGGTGGCGATGGGGACATATTTCTGCCGTTTGATATCTCCCAGGAACCCGATCAGAACGTATCCGGCGATGATGAACAGCCGGGGCCAGGAATAATAATTGAATTCCTGGTAATTGGTCTGCACGTTCAGCCGCATCATCTGCGTGTCATAAAAGGTGCTGATCACCGAAAGGGCAACAACGGTCAGGGACAGGATGACCAGCCGTTTGCGCAGCTCCTTCCTGGATTCCGAAGACTCCGTTTCATAGGGCAGGCAGTCCTCCTCCAGCCAGGCCCAGGGGTTCTTCACGGCAAGCCACAGCGTTGCGGAAAACCCCAGAACCAGCACCACGGGAATGCCGAACAGGATGTCCAGATATTCCTGCAGCAGATATTGAAGCCCTACCGCCGCAGACGCGCCAATGGCCATGACCCTCCCCATATAGGGCGTTTGAGACAGAGCCAGGGACATGCAGAAATAGACCATCCCGCCCAGCACGCCCAAAGCGAAAGAGGCCAGCGCCGCCATGATGAAATAGGCGGCCGCGGACCGAAGAAAATACAGAGCAAGGACTGCGGCGCAGTACACCAGGTTGGGAATGACCAGCAGCCATGTTCTGGCTTTCTCCCCCGGGAAGATTCTGCGCAGCAGGGCGAAGGAGGCGAATCCTGCGGCTACCAGGACATAGTCGGTGTAGTGGAGGGCCAGCTGCCAGGAGGGAGGGGAAACGCCCATGTTCTTCTGGTCAATAAAGGTGAGCGTCACCATGTATTCAAACATGTAGACCGAGAATAAGACGATCAGGAAAAGAAGCCGGTGCTTTTGCACGTTGTGCCGGATTAGCTCTATGTGATTCATGTTCTTCGGTCCCCCTTGTAAGCCCCACCGTATCGCCCGTCCCACAGTGGAGCGCCCGGCGGCCTGCCGTTCCTGCCGCACGGCTTACCTCGTTGTCGGTTTGATGACAGTATAGCATACAACTGGAAAAAAAACAACTATTCCCGCCGCTTCTCCCCTTCCTAGTGCAAGAGTCTCCAGAACCGCGCTTCTCAAGCCCCCCATAAAACCTGGCTTTTTTCGGGAGTGAAGAGTGGGGATACAGAGAGAAACTGGAAAATTCACAAATTTTTACAGCCGAGAGCGCCGGGCGAAAAGTCCGGGCTTTTTTGTTTTCGGGGGCGGAAGGGGCTCCCGGGAGGGGGAGCGGTCCTTGCGGCAGGGAAAGCTGGGCAGGAGTCCCAGCGCCCGAAAACCCAGGCTTTTTCACAGGTTGGCGCCGGTGTGCCACGGAATTTTGAGCAAATTGGCGCCGGTGTGCCACGGAATTTTGAGCAAATTGGCGCTGGTGTGCCACGGAATTTTGAGCAAATTGGCGCTGGAACGGCCTGCACAAATCCCCCCAAAAGCGGTACTGTAAATACAGCAAAAGTCCCTGAACGGATTGGGAACGCCGGAAATGTTTCAAGTAGGAGGAATGACATCATGAAGCAATGTGACAACGGCCATTTTTACGATGAAAACCGCTTTGAAACCTGCCCTTACTGCCAGGAAGGGGCAGGGGTGGGAAAAACCGTAGCCGCCGGTTCCGTGGGAAAGACCGTGGCGGCCATCCCCCGGGGCCCCGCCCCCGAGGTGGACCGGGGCAAAACCGTGGGCATCATCCAGAAGAAGATCGGCATAGACCCTGCGGTGGGCTTCCTGGTATGCATTGCCGGGCCCCATCGGGGCGCGGACTACAAGCTGGTGGCAGGCCGGAACTTTATCGGCCGGGCGGCGGCCATGGACGTGTCCCTGGCGGACGACGACACCGTGTCCCGGGAAAGCCACGCCCTGGTGACCTACGACGCCAAGCACAACAGCTTTTCCCTTTCTCCCGGCCAGGGGCGGGGGATCACCTACTGCAACGAGGAGCAGGTGGAGATGGTGCGGCCCCTGAATGCCTACGATGTGATCGAGGTGGGGAAAAGCCAGCTGATCTTCCTGCCTTTGTGCGGAGAGAAATTCCAGTGGAATGAGGAATGAGGGATGGAAGGCGTACGTTCGTGGCTGAATCAGCCGCTGCTGCCCTTTTTGACCGTCTGGATGGCGTTGGCGGCGGGAGCTGCGCTGCTTTTGGCGCTGGTCCTGGTCCTTCTTCTGGTTCGGCGTGGGAAGAAACGAAAACAGGAGGGGCAAGAAGTGGAACAGCCCATTACAGAGCGTCCGGCGCCTTTGCCGGTTCTGGAGCTTGCCAACCTCCAGGGTATTGGCAGCCGGGAGGAACAGCAGGACGCCTTCGGCATCTCTCCCGTGGACCGCTATGAGGAGGACGGTCTGCTGGCTGTGCTGTGCGACGGCATGGGGGGCATGGCGGAGGGGGGGCTGATCGCCTCGGAAACCACCTCCCAGCTGATGGGGAGCTTCCCCTGGGCGGAGGACAGCAGCGTTCCCGGGTGGATTGCCCAGCATAGCGCCAGGGTGTACCAGCAGTTCCGGGGACAGGGCGGGACCACGCTGGTAGCGGCCATGCTTAAAGAGAACCGGCTGTCCTTCTGGTGCGTGGGAGACAGCGACCTGTTCCTGCTCCGGGAAGGCAGGCTCTACTCGTTGAACATCCGGCAGGAGTTCAAAAACGACCTGGTGCTGCGGGCGCTGGAGGGGGCTTTTCCTGTGGAGGAGGCCTTTTGCGACCCCCAGGCAGACGCCCTTTCGCAGTACATCGGCAAGGAGGAAGCAAAATGCGACCACACCCGCATCCCGTTTCTTCTCCAGCCGGAGGATGCGCTGCTGCTCTGCTCGGATGGGGTCAGCGACACCCTGACCTTAAAGCAGATCCGGGAAGCGATGGCGCTATCTCCCCAGGCGTGCTGCGACAAACTGGAGGAGGAGATCCTGGCGGCTGGAAAACCGAATCAGGACAACTTTACAGCAATCATATGGAACTACCATGGTAAAGGGGAGGAAGAGTAAATGGAAACCAAAAAAGCAACCTGGAAACAAATTGCAGCTATCCTTCTGCTGGCAGCAGGGGTGATTTTCACCGTGTTCGGTGTGCTGGGCCTTGTGGGAGGAAGCAGCATGACCCCCTATGAAGCCCGGCAGGGCGTTGTGATGGTCCGGGGAATCATCTACGACACAGAGGGCAATTCCCAGTGGGGATGGGGCACCGGCTGGGCTATCGGGAAGCCGGGGGAGCCGGTGGAGTACATCGTCACCAACGGGCACGTGGTGGCGGACGCCTACGAGTATCCCCAGCAGTACCCCAACGAGATCTTCGGCAGCGTGGAGGTTTACTATTCCGCGGCGGAGAACGACTTAGCCCAGGCGGAGATCGTCTATTACTCCCCCCAGACGCAAAAGGACATTGCCATCCTCAGGCTGCCTTCCCCCACCGAAAAGCGGATAGCGCTGTCCCTGCGGGAGTCGGATTCGGTAAAGCCCGGGGACACGGCCTATGCCCTGGGGTATCCGGGCAACGCGGTGGCAAACCAGCCCCTTCCCAAGTACGACATGAACGATGTCACCATGACAAAGGGCATCATCAGCAACCGCACCACGCTGACCAGCACCACGTATGAGGCGTTCCAGATGGACGTCTCCATTGCGGGAGGCAATTCCGGAGGCCCCCTTGTGGATGAAAGCGGAAACGTCATGGGCATCAATGTGGCCACTGCTTACGATCTGACCACCGGCCAGCTCTCCGACGTGCACTATGCCATTGTCATCGATGAGCTGACCAAGATCCTGGACAGCGAACGGATTGCCTACACCATGGCAGGGGGCGGGCTCTCCTGGACCCAGCCCTGGTTTGCCTACGCGTTCCTGCCCCTGGGGATTCTGGCCCTGGCAGGGGGTGCTGTGCTGCTGGTGCTGACCGTCCGCAGAGGGGGAGCGGTGCTGGCTGCCGCAGGCCCTGGCTCTGGCAAAGCGCCTGTCCGGGGCGGCCCGAAGCGCCCTGCGCTTCGGGGTGTTACCGGGAAATACTCCGGCCAGAGCTTTGACCTTTCCAGAGGCAAGGTGGTCATCGGCCGGGACCCTGCCGCCTGCAACATTGTCTTTGACAAAAACACCCCCGGCATCAGCGGACGGCACTGCCAGGTGGTTTACGAGCCCAACGAGGACTGCTTTGTCATCACCGACCTGGGTTCGTCCTACGGCACGTTTTTGGGCAACGGCAAAAAGCTGACAGCCAATGTGGCGGAGAAATTGTCTGCCGGGGACACCTTCTACCTGTGCGACAATGCCAACCGGTTCGTGGTGACCAAGGAGTAACCCTGTATGGCCGGGTATTGCCTGAAAGACGGAAAGGTCCGGGAAGCATGGGAGGAGGACGCCGCCGGCCGGGAGCTGGCGGCAGTCTTCCACCTGACTGCCCAGGGCGAGATGAGGCAGCTGGAGCAGTGGCCGGCGCTTGCGGAAGGTGAAGGGGCGCTGGCATACGCAGGCGAGTTCTATGTGGAACCCCTGGAAGTGCAGATTGAGTTTTTGAAGGCGGCCAATGGAGAGGCATGGCTGAAGGCGCTTCTCCTGCGGCACGTCCAGCGGGTGCGGCAGGTATCGGGGGATCTCTTCGTCGCCGCCGAGATCAAGGAGGTGGGTGTGTGAATCCGGAGCGTGTTTGTTACGGGTGTTTTGCGGAAAAAGAACCGGGGCTCCCATGCCCCCGCTGCGGGTTTTGTGAGAACGACCAGCAGCCCTACCTGGCCCTGCCTTTGGGGACCATCCTGAACGGAAGGTACCTGGTGGGGAAGGTGCTGGGCATGGGCGGGTTTGGCATCACCTATCTGGGGTACGACCTGACCCTGGAGATCAAGGTGGCTATCAAGGAATACATGCCCTCGGCCCTGGCCACGCGGCACCCTGACCATTACAGCGTGGCCCTTACCGGCCGGGTGGAAGCGGATTACCAGTACGGCATGGAGCGTTTCCTGGAGGAGGCCAAGATCCTGGCCAAGCTGCAGAACACTCCCCACATTGTGTCGGTGCAGAACTATTTCCAGGAAAACGGCACCGCCTACTTTGTAATGGAGTACATCGACGGCATGAGCCTGAAAGCTTATCTTTCCAAAAACGGGGAGAGGATCTCCTGGGACCAGGCCGTCGCCATCCTGAAGCCCATTATGGAGGCGCTGGTCCAGGTGCACGCACTCAACCTTCTGCATCGGGACATCAGCCCGGACAACATTTACATCACCGCCAAGGGGGAAAGCCGCCTGCTGGATTTCGGCGCGGCCAGGTTCGCACTGGGGGACGGCAAGAGCGTGTCGGTTATCCTGAAGCGGGGATACGCACCGGAGGAACAGTATTCCAGCCACGGCAACCAGGGTCCCTGGACGGACGTGTACGCCATGGGGGCGACAATGTATCGGTGCATTACCGGCCAGCTCCCGCCGGACTCTGTGGAGCGCATCCACGGGGATACGCTGAGAAGGCCGTCGGAGCTGGGGGTCCGGGTCCCGCCCCAGGTGGAAGCCGCCCTCCTGAAAGCGCTGGCGGTAAAAACCCAGGACCGTTTCCCCAATATGGAGGCGTTTCTTGGCGCTCTTTCCCCACGTGTTTCCGTACAGGACCAGGTGGCGGCCAGCATCAGCCAGCGCACCCAGGCCGCTTCCTACGGGCAAACAGCCTACGGTCAGCCTTCTTACGGCCAAACGGTCTACCAGCCGTCCCCCTATCAGCCCCCCTCCTATGGGGGCGGGGGCGGTAAGGCAGGGAAGCCCGCGTTCTTTTCCAGGCTGGTCTCCTACCTGAAAGCCAATCCGGCGGTGGCCTGGGTCTCCGGAGGCGGACTGCTGGCAGTGATTGCCCTTTGCGTCATCCTGCCCATTGCCCTTTCCGGCGGGGGAAAAACAGCCCCTGTCGGAGGCGGAGGAGGGGGCGGAGACCTTCCGGCCCTCACCCTGCCTGCGGAAACGCCTGGGGCCCAGTCCGATCCCAAGCAGACGGAGGATCCCGCCGGGCTTCCCCAGTCCGACCCCATGCAGCCGGAGGGGGAATATGTCACCCGGGACCTGGGGCTCCTCAATGCCCAGATCGACGTTCCCACGGATTATACGGTATCAGAGAATGGGCTGAACTTTTCTAACGAGGAACAATCCCGCTTTGTCCTCACCGATTACTATTGGATCCTCGGCGGGGCGATCTACTCCCTGGCGGATGTGGAAACCTACCAGGAAGCCATTGCCGCCGAAATTATGGAGGCCCTGGAGATAGGGAACTACCAGATCCTGACCGCCGGTCCCAGCCAGGTGGGAAGCTGTCCGGCCTACCAGATCCATCTGGAGGGCACGGACAGCGCCGGTGTTTCCCTGGAACTGATGGCCACGGCGGTGGAGGGGTACGATTTTGGCTGCTATTTCCTGTTTGCCGCCTATCCCACAGGGGACGAGGAGGCCCGAGAGGAGCTTATGTCCATTGTCCAGACCTTCCAGAGCACAGGCGCGCCGGACACCACCTACGAGATGTGGTACGCCCCGGACGCGGGGGTGAAGGTGATTGTGGACAGCTCCCTGATCCAGGGCGGGGTGGTGGATATGGAATGGGACCCGGATGACGGCGCCCTGGGGACAGTCTGCGAGATGTTCCTGTATCCCACCCAGGAGGACAGTGAAGCAGCCATCGGCGAAGGGTCCTGTGTGGAGGCCTTCAAGGCTGCCCAGTACGGCTTGAGCACGCCGGAGGAAGTGGTCCAGTATTTCAAGGATTCCAGCGGCACCAGCAACGAAACCTACACGTTTTCTTCCGGCGGCGCGGACTGGCTGGCCTACGATTTTTCCGTGTCCGACAAGTATTTCAGCTACGCGTCGGCTGTGATCGGCGGCGAGTGCTATGTGGTGGGTTGCCTGTTCCGGGAGTCCGACAGGGACACGGTTGCCACCTTGTACAATCAGGTGATCTCTTCTGTCCGGGGCTGGGAAGGGTAGTTTGCTTCCGGCGGGAGGTCCCTTTGCCAGCAGGAGCAAGGCACAGAGAAGAGGAGTGCGACATGAATATAGAACAGATCTGCTATGGCTGCTTTCAGGAAAAACCGGAGGGCTCCCCTGTCTGCCCCCACTGTGGGTTTGACCAACAGGCGGAGCAGCCGTTTCTGGCCCTGCCCCTGGGCACCCTGCTCAACGGCCGGTATGTGACCGGAAAAGTGCTGGGTGTGGGCGGGTTCGGCATCACCTATCTGGGGTACGACCTGACCCTGGAGATCAAGGTGGCCATCAAGGAGTATATGCCCTCGGGCCTTGCCACCCGCCATTCCGACCGGTACAGCGTGGCGCTCACCGGGTTGGGCCAGGAGGAGTATCAGAACGGCATGGAGCGGTTTTTGGAGGAGGCGCGGATTCTGGCCAAGCTCCAGAACACGCCCAACATCGTGTCGGTGCAGAACTATTTTAAAGAGAACAACACGGCTTATTTCGTCATGGAGTACATCGACGGCATGAGCTTGAAGGCGTACATCGCCTCCCAGGGCGGGAAGATCCCTTACGAACAGGCCCTGACCATCCTGACGCCGGTGATGCAGGCCCTGACCCAGGTCCATGCCCTGAACCTGACCCATCGGGATATCAGCCCGGACAATATCTCCCTCACCTCCCGGGGGGAGAGCAAGCTGCTGGATTTCGGCGCGGCCCGGTTCGCTATGGGAGACGAGAAAAGCGTGTCGGTGATTCTAAAGCACGGCTATGCCCCGGAGGAGCAGTATTCCAGCAAGGGGAAGCAGGGGCCCTGGACCGACGTGTACGCCATGGGTGCCACCCTGTACCGCTGCGTCACCGGGAAGCTGCCGCCGGACTCCATCCAGCGGGTCCACAACGACACGCTGAAAGCCCCTTCGGAACTGGGAGCCGCCCTTCCGCCCCAGGTGGAGCAGGCCATCCTGAAGGCTTTGGCGGTGCACCCGGAGGATCGGTTCCCCACCATGGAAGCCTTTTTGGAGGGACTTTCGGGGAAACCCGCTTTGTCCTTCCACCACCGGACCATGACGGCACCGGCGGCCTCCCCAAGTCCCCGGCCGGGGCGGAAGGCGGGGCTCCGGCAGAGCCCGCTGGGAGTCAAAGCGGCGGCCGTTCTGCTCTGCGCCCTTGTGGTGGGTGTGGGAATTTGGGGAGCGGTGTCGGCGGTCCGCGGGGGAAAAGGGGCCGGCGCAGGCACGGAGTCCTCCCCGGAGGGGACGCTTCCGGTTTCCCGACCCAGTGTTTCCCAGAGCCTGCCAAGCGCCTCTCCAGATCCCGCCCCAACAGGGCCAAGCGAGACGGAGGGCATCCCCTTGGCGGACCATACGGACGATTACCTGAATTGCACCATAGGCATTCCGGAAGGCTATGAGGAGACAGACCCCGGCAGCGACTTCTTTGCCTCCCCCGACGGAAGCGCGTCCCTGCAGATAGGCTTCTATGTGAACGCCGCCGATTTCCCGGTTTACACCCTTTCCGACATGGAGAAGAACGCGGAAAGCTATGTGTCGTACTATGTGGGTCTTTGGGAGAGCACCCAGATCACCGGGTATGAGATCCTGAGCCAAAACTACCAGCAGATCGGGGAAGCCCAGTCCTACCAGGTGCGGTTCTCCGCCACCGAAAGCGGCGGCACTGCCAGGGAGTTTGTGGCGGCGCTTATTGAAAGCCAGAACGAATTCGGCTGTTACAGCGTTGTGGGGTCCTTCCCCCAGGGGGACGACAGCGCCCGGGAGGAAGTTGAAGCTTCCATCCAGTCCTTCCGGAGCAACGGCCCCGCCAGTACCATCTTCCGGAGGTTTGGCGAGGAGAGCCTTCCCTTCCAGCTTCTCTACTGGGAGAACGGGGAAGAGGTCACCTTCCGCGTGATCGATGAAACACGGCTGGAGATGAGCAACAGCGCCGCGGACATCCACGTGGAGGTGCAGTGCCGGACTTTGGGCGGCACGATCAATAAGGAGGCGTGGATGGACGCCATTGTGGAAGAGTTCGTCAACGTGGAGGGCTTCGAGCTGCGCGGAAGCCGCGGGGAGTACGAAAGCGGGGGCATCAGCTGGATTGTGGACAGCTACACCTTTTCCGCAGAAGGCCAGCCCTTTTATATGGACATCTATGGCGGCGAGTGCGACGGCTACGTCTTCGTGATTTACACCCTTGCTGCCACGGAAGAGAACCTGTACACCAGCATCCTGCTGAACACTCTCGGCACGGTCCGGCCTGTGGACTGATGGACAAGCCTGTTTTCGGGAGAAAGGAGAAACAAGTGCTGAGCCTGAAAAGAAACATCGACTGTTCCCGCCGCATGGCAGTGTACGCCGTGTTCGATGTGCTGGACCAGATGGGCTGTCAATACCAGCAGGCGGTGGCGGGGGATATCAGAGCGGAAGTAAAGGTGCTGGGCCATACCAGCCAGTACGCCTTTGCCGTGACGGAAGAAACGGCCAACACATCCATTCTCCATGTTTCCATGCTCTGCCCGGCAAGGGGCTTGGCCGAGGAGGAAAAACAGCTGGCCGTGCGCTATCTGATGGACAGCGTCCTTTACTATCTCGACGAAGTGCTGGCTTCCTAGGGGTGTTCCCCGGGAGGACACTGCCGGCACTTCCACGGGCGCGGTTCAACCCCCTGCAAAAGCGCCAGCCAGCTGCCCTGGGCCCCGTCGCCGCAGAAAGGGAGGATGGGCTGTTTCCATAAAGAAAGAAGGAGGTGCAGACTGACTGCATCTCCTTCTTCTGTTGTGACTGGCGGCGTGTTCCGTTCCCGGAAAAAGGTCACTGTGGGTTCCCCGTTCAGCCTGCCGCAATATTCTCGTTGAACTTCATGATCATGGAGGCGAACTCGCAGCGCTTGGTCTTGCCGGTGGGGTTGATGGTGCCGTCCCCGTTGCCGTTCATCAGCTTTGCGCCGTTGGCCCACTGGAGAGCCTTGGTGGCCCAGCTGCTGATCCGGGAAGCGTCGGTGAAGGAGGACAGGTTCCCCTTGGCGGTCACATCGTACCCCTTGTAGACGGAGTAGTTGTACAGAATCACCGCCAACTGTTCCCGGTTGACCGGATCGTTGGGGCCGAAGGTGCCGTCCCCGTTGCCGGCCATGATCTTTTTGCTTACCGCCCAGCGGACCATCTCGGTGAACCACTCACCTTCGGCAACATCGTCAAAGTTCAGCTGGTAACTGACCTGGGGCCTGTTTTCCAGCTTCCACAGGACGGTCACGGCCTCCGCTCTCGTCAGCGTTCCGTTGGGGGAGAAGATCCCGCCGCCCATGCCGGTCATCAGGTCGTTTTCCAGGGCATAGTCCACACACTGGTGGTACCAGGCGTCCCGGCTCAGGTCGCTGTAGTCAAGGGACGGGCAGTTGCCCACTTCCATTTGGAGGTTTTGGTACTGCATGGAGCTTGCCGACTGGAAGCCCAGCTTCACAGCCTCCAGCTCCTTGGTCTTGAAGCATTCCAGCAGCCAGCCATCCTCCCGGACGTTGTAAAAGAACCGGTTGATGAAGGAGCAGAACTCCTCGTTGCCCTTCATCAGGACCATCCCATAGCCGCGGTAATCGGGATTTCTCACCTGGTAGCTGGAAACGCTAAGCTTTCCATCGTAGTATGCGTCCATGATCAAATCAACAAATACCTGGTCACCGGCGGTGAATACGCCGGCATCCACGTCCCCGTTGACAATGGCGTCCAGAACTGCCTGGTTGTCGGGAAGCTGCACCAGCGTGGCCTGGGGATACTGGATGCTGGTGTATCTCGCCTGACCCGAGCCCTTGACCACGCCAATGCGGGCGCGGCCAAGCTCCGCTTCGTTTTTCGGTATGGAACCGGACTTGGGCTTCGTGCTCAAATAGACAGGGTGCACTTCCTCGCCAGCGATGTCGTAGCTGTCGGTCATCTGGTACAGGGCGTCCCGTTCGTCGGTGATCAAAAAGGCTCCGGCGGCCATGTCCACCTCCCCGGAGGCTGTCGCCCGCAGTGCCTCTTCCACGGTGTCATATTCCACGAACACGGCCTTCACACCCAGCTCTTTGGCGATCTGGCGGGCAACCTCCGGCACGGCGCCGCCCCGGGTGCCTGCCAGGTCCCCGTACTTCTCCGGGTCATTGGGGATGATATAGTCGAGCCTGGATTGAGAGTTCGACGCGATGGTCAGCACGCCCCGGGCCTTGATGGCGCTGGTGGAGTGATCCGAGGGCGAGCCCTTTCCCGTGAGCGTGCCCTCTTTCGCCAAGGCCGTGGGCCACAGGAGCATGGACAGCGCCAGCGTCACCGCCAGCAGTTTTTGGAACACCTTCTTTTTCATCATTTTCAATTCCTCCATTTATATGGGAATTAGGGTTAAGATTATCATACAGGGAAATCTCCCTTTTTTGCAGGTCGCAAGGGCGCCATTCCGCTAAAAAATGGGGTTCACATGTGTGCCAAATTGGAAAAGAGGCACAAGAGGGCCGCTTCCCAGGTGAAAAGCGGCCCTTACGGGCAAGACGTGACTCTGTTGGATGGTGGATCTCCCTTGAAAACCAGACAAGCTCCGTTTTCGTATTTCCCTTTCCCAAAAAAGGAGGCGTGCCGCTGAACCGTCCGCTGCGGGGCGCGCAGGCTGTCGTGGGGAGAGGAAAAGCTTTTCCGGCGCCTCACATCAGAAAGCGGCGCAAAAAAATCAGGCAGCGCAAAAGCGCCGCCTCAGCCTGTAGAAAAACCTGCTCCGGCAATTAAGCCAGAGCAGGTTTTTTGCT
>CAJMOH010000060.1 GCA_905215055.1 uncultured bacterium | reverse complement strand
TTAAATTTTAGATTCTCACCGGGCTTGTTCCCTGTGAGTTGAAGTTATCTATATAATAATCTTTGTCCTCGAAAAATGCAAGTCTTTTTTTAAAGTTTTTGCGTGATTCTTCACCGGTTTGTGGAAAACCTGAAAACGCGGAAAAATGGCGGTTTTAAGCCATTTCTGGGACTTTTTTCATCCGTAGCTTTCTTACGAATTGGAGAATTACCCATATTTTCACTTTACATTTTGGCGCTTTTTTGGAGGATTCACCGACCGCCTCTGTTTGCCCCTTTGGGCTTTGTACACTCCGCGAAAAAAACATTTTTATCATTCCATAATCTTGTTCTTCTTGTCCAATTTTTCGGTCAGCGGCCTTCCTTCTCCTCCGGCAAAACCGCCGCCGGCCCCTTTTTTCCGGGAAAGCTTCCCTCCCCTGTAAAGGGACTTCCCTTGGCGAAGGGGCTTGTCCCCGGCGCAACGTCCTGGGCTTGCCAGAGCGTTGCCCCCTCATTTGCCCCAAAGCGCCCTGCCCAGCTCCCCCACCGCGTTGGTGGAGAGGCACAGGCCATGCTCCTCGCAGTAGGCGTAAAATACAGGGCAGGAGCCAAGCGCCCGCCCGTAAGGAGCCGCCGCCCGGCGCACCGCCGGCCGCTGGCTGAGCGCGGCCGACGCCTTCAAATAATAGCCGCCCCGGTACAGGCACAGGGAGGACTTCAGCCCAGGCAGGTCTTGATACAGGGCCGCGGCGGCGGAGCAAAGGGCGCTCGCCTGCTCAAATTGGAAAACAAGGGGCTGCACGGGCCGTTTCAATCGCAAGAGCAGCACCTCGCAGGGTTTTTATTTTATTGTATGGCGAAGGCTCGGCCATGGTGACCCCAGCAGGCTCTGACCCAACAGCAGATTCATGGCCTGGCGGGGATTCTTCGCCCCAAATACCGCGGTCCCGGCAATCAGCACGTCCGCGCCGGCCTCCAGCACCTGGGGAGCCGTCTCCTGGTTAACCCCGCCGTCCACCTCCACCAGCAGCTGGGGAAACCGCCGCTTCAGCTCCAGAATCTTTTTCAAAGGCTCCTTTTTCAGCTCCTGGCCTCCAAAGCCCGGCTCCACCGTCATCACCGTGACGCTGTGCAGCCGCTGGCCATAGGGGAACAGGGCCTCCACCGGCGTGCCGGGCCGCAGAGCCATCCCCGGCTTGGCGCCGCTTTTCTCAATGGCGTCCAGCACCTGGGTGGGATCGTCGGCACACTCCACATGAAAGGTCAGCCAATCCGCTCCGGCCTTTCGGAACACGGGAATGTACATCTGGGGATGGAGCAGCATCAGGTGTACGTCAAACACCTGCTCCGACTTCCCCCGCAGCGCCTCTACAACCTGGGGTCCCATGCTCAGGTTTGGCACAAAGCTTCCATCCATGATGTCAATGTGGAGGATCTCCGCCTCCCGCACCCGTTCCAGCTCCGCTCCCAGGGCGGAGAAATCCGCCGCCAAAAGCGAGGGCGCCACATAAGCCATGACGATCCCGTCCTTTCCCAAATTTTTCTCATTTTAATTGTACACGATGCACAGCTTTTTTTCAACGAAAAGCCGCGGCCCGGCTGCTACAAATTCCCGGGCTTGGAAACCGCTTTTTTGGGAATCCCGCCCAGGGGCAGAAAAACAGGAGCTTCGAAGCGCCTTCGAAGCCCCTTGTCTTGTGCTGTCTTTCTCTTTGCACACTATATATACTATTATAATAGGAACGGCGCCCGTCAGGCAAGCAGCTGGCAGGCCGCTTGGGCCAGAATCGTCATCAGCGGAATGGTGAAAATGGAAAGCACCGTGCTTACCGCCACGGTTTTGGAGGCCAGGGGAGAATCGCACTTGTACTGCACGGCAAACAGCACGGTGTTGGCCGCCACCGGACAGGCCGCCTGAATCACGCTGGTGACAAACAGGGTTGGCTCCGGCCGGATCAGCAGCAGGCACAGCAGAAACACTCCCGGCGCCGCCAGCAGCCGCAGGGCCGCCGCCTTGTACACCGCCAGGTCCGACACAAAAGAGTGCAGATCCACCTTGGCCACATAGCTTCCAATGACAATCATGGCCAGGGGAGTGTTCAGCGCTGCCAAAAAGCCCACCGGCTCGGAAATCAGCCCAGGCAGGCGCAGGTCCAGAAAATAGATGGGCAGGCCAAACACCAGCCCGATAATCCCTGGATTCAGCAGCAGCACCTTCCAGCTCATCCTTTGACCGCCGCTCATCATCCGAAAGCCATAGGTCCAGCAGAACAGGTTGAACACCACAATAAAGAAGGAGCCGTACATCACGCCCTTGCTGCCCACAATGCCCTCCACCAGCGGCAGGCCCATAAAGCCCGCGTTGCTGAAGTCCACCGCGAAGCGCAGCACCTTCCTCCGGCCTTCCGGCTCTTTGCGGAAAAAGCCGTAGCTCAGGCCAATGCTCAGGGCGATGGCCAGGGCCGAGGTTCCCACCGAAAGCAACAGCTCCCAAGCGCTGAGGGTGTCCTCCGAGGTGAGAAAGGAATTGACAATCAGACAGGGGGTCACAATCTGCAGCAGCAGAGTGTTTATCTCCGAGGTTCCCCGGTCGGTCATCCAGCCCTTCTTCGTCACAAAGTAGCCCACCAGTATCAGGATGAGCATCACCACAACCTTGCTGATAATGGTGAGCATCGCTTCCACAGACAATCCCTCTTTCCCCTAAAAAACCGCTTTCCGTCCATCAAAACAGCCCGTCCTGGTCCTCCGGACTCTCCTCCTTCTGAGGCTCCGCCTCCTCCCGGCTTTTCCGCCGGTTGGCCCGGTACTCCCGGACAAACACCAGGACCAGCACCACCAGCACCGCCACCGTAAGGACCTTAAAAGCGATGCCCCAGCCGCCGGCGAACAGATTCACGTCCTTCTGAAAAAAGTCTGCCAGCCACCAGATCCCCAGCAGCAGGAAGTATCCGCCCGCCACATAAAAGACCTTGTTCTCCTTGGAGAGAGAAACAATCAAAATCAGCCCGGCAATCAGCATTACAATGGCGTATATGATGTCCACAGCCATCCTCCTTCCAGAATCTCTGCTTATTATACTGGAAAGCAGCGGAAAAAACAACCCGCCCCAAACAGAAACAGGGCGCGCCCTCCTGGACACGCCCTGAAACGCTTTTTCATTTGTTAGGAGAGAATGTAAATCACCATTTCCCGCCGGCCAATCTGACTGCACTCCTCAATGGTGTTGTAGCACAGGTCGGCAATGATCTCGCCGGCCATGGCCGCTCCGCCGGTATCGCCGGCCACACCGTAGCCGTAGACCACGCTGCCATCAGGAGAGGTGATGTACATCTTGGTTCCATAGGGAATGATGTTGGGGTTGACCGCCACCACGCCGTACACGGCATCCCAGCCCAGAGAGGTGGTGCCTCCAGGCACGGAATAAGCCGTACAGGTGCCGGTCATCATGGAGCTGTAAGAGACGGTGTTGCCGTACATGTCGGTGAAGGTGCCGGCCACCTCTCCGGTGCCGTTGCCGCCCTCCACGTCAATGCCGCCGGAGGTGTTCTCTCTTTCGGCGGTACCCCGGAGCACCACTTCGCTGACGGGCTCCTTGGTCACTTCCTCCGAATCCTTCTCCCGGCTCTCCTCCTCGCCGTCCACATAGGTCACCAAATAGGTGACCTCCTTCTCACCGGGAGTCCCTTCGGTTTTCACCTGGGTTTCGCCCTGGTAAAGAGAATCGGTGTCCTGATACTCGGTCTCATAGGGGACCTCCTCCGTCTCCACCTCTTCCTTTACCTCTACCCGGCGGACGGTGATCTCCATGCCTTCCTGAATCTTTTCGGTGAGGGCCGGCTCTATCCGGTCGTCCTCATCCACTTCGACTTCGCACTTTTCCAAGGCGGCCTCCACGGTTTGGGCGGAGGTCTCATACTCCTTGGTTTCCCCGTCGGCGGTGATCTGGATCTTCATCATCCTGGTGACGCGGATGTGCATCTTGTCGAACAAGGGCTGGTCCTTTTCATAGTTTACCGTGTCGTCCGCCCCCACGGCAACGCCCGCTTCCGAAAGGGCGTCCGCCACAGTGCCGCCAATACGGGTAACGCTGTGGCTCTTGCCGTCCGCGATGATGACCACCTGACACGCCCGGCGGATCTCCACCTGGGTGTCGCTTTCTATCACCGTGTCCCGGCTGGGAGTGACTTCATCCTCTTCCTGTAACACAATGCTGTTCTCCAGCAAGGCCTGTTCAATGGTTTCGCCCTGATAGGCGGTCAGCTGAGTTTTTCTGCCAGCCTCCTCCACCGTCAGGTTCACGCCCCGGCGGACCACCACCGTGGTGGTGTTTTCCACCCGCTCGGCCACATCCAGAGGACCCAGAGGCTCCATGCCAAGCTCCTGGGCCTGGGCCAGAATCTCATCCAGCTGAGTGCTGCTCATATTAAAGGTATAAGACTGGTCCCCGTCAATCACGTTGGCGGAAACCGTGTTCGCCATCACTGTGGCGAACGAGGATATGGAGAGCGCCAGGACAAGGATCAGCGCTGCCACTCCCCGAATGACGAAGAGCTTGGGCGCTTTCTTCATGTGTCTGCCGTGCATAGCAATACTCCTTTCGCCGCTTTTAAGCGGTTTCAGAGGCTAGTATAGTTGAAAAACGACGAGGTGTCAAAATTTTTTGCCGGTCTCTTTTATACACTTTTGCTAAATCTGAATAGTCCATTCCTTGACATAATCCTGGGAATTCGAGGTTTTTTTCGTCCATTTCTGATTTTCCGCCATTTTATGGAAACTTTACCCTGTGCAAAATGTATCAAATCCGGAATCCTCACCCTTCTCAAAGGGCCAGAAAATGAAAAAAATTTGAATTTCTATTCATTTCTAAGGAGGCGTTTCCAGTGTTTTCGGGAATATTCTGTAAACCATATGTATAAAGAATCTTTTCCCATACAAATGGACGGTTCCCCAAAACCCCCAAGCTTCCTGGATTTTTCAGCGTTTTTCCCCCGCGAAGAGCCGCGGAAACCCCAGTTGCGGATTTTTGTCGAACGCACGTTCTCGTTTTTGCATGAACATGCAGAAACCGCCCTGCCATCCCGGTAAAATTTTTGTTAAGGGGACAGCCCGCTCCCTATTTTTCCCGGAAAAATTCGGGCCGAGTGGGGAACGGGTGGAAAAAGATCCTCTTTTCTCCTTGCCGGTGGGGCCTGCCGCCTGCGCCGGCTTTTTTAGAGCGCAAAAAAGCCCCCAAACCGGGGGCTTCTGTGCTTGGTAGATTTCGGCTTTTCCAGCGGCAAAGAGCTTTAGCGCTTGCTGAACTGAGGCGCGCGACGGGCAGCCTTGAGGCCGTACTTCTTCCGTTCCTTCATGCGAGGGTCGCGGGTGAGGAAGCCAGCCTTCTTCAGCATGGAGCGCAGGTTCTCAGAGTCGTACTGGAGCAGAGCGCGGGCCACGCCGTGGCGGATAGCGCCGGCCTGTCCGGTAACGCCGCCGCCGGACACGCGGCAGACGATGTCAAACTTCTCGTCAGTGCCGGTGAGGGCCAGGGGCTGGCGGACAATATACTTCAGGGTGTCCAGGCCAAAATAATCGTCGATGTCACGGTCGTTGATGGTGACCTTGCCGGTACCCTGATACAGACGAACCCGGGCGACGCTGCTCTTGCGACGGCCGGTGCCGTAGAAATAAGGTGCAGATTCGTACATCGTTTAACTCCTCCTTACAGGTTCCACTCAGCGGGTTTCTGGGCGGCGTGCTTGTGCTCGCTGCCGGCGTAGGCGCGCAGGCGGGTCATGGCGGTGCGGCCGATGGAGTTGGAGGGGATCATGCCCTTCACGGCAAGCTCCATGGCAAGCTCCGGCTTGGTCTTCATCAGGGTGTCATAGCGGGTGGCCTTCAGATGGCCAATATACCCGGTGTGGCGGTAGTAGTACTTCTTCTCCGCCTTGCCGCCGGTGAGGACGGCGTCCTTGCAGTTGATGATGATGACATGGTCGCCGCAATCCACATGGGGAGCGAAAGTGGGCTTGTGCTTGCCGCGCAGCAGCACGGCAGCCTGAGCAGCCACACGGCCCAGGGGCTTGCCAGCGGCGTCGATGACATACCATTTGCGGTCAATCTGACCGGCTTTCGGCATTGTGGTTGACATTTGCTTTTACCTCCAAGCTTTTGTTTCATGTATTTCCAAAGGTGAACAAACAAAACAAGGCGCTTTTTCAAGCGCTTATGTATGATAGCACAGCTTTTTCCCAGTGTCAACAGGTTTTCCTGAATTTTTTAATTGGCTTTTCCCATCCTCCCTCAATCTCTTGTTTTTGCTGTATTATCTCTTGTTTTCTCACGCGCGATTTTTACTTTCCAGCAGCAAGGCATAAGCCGCCAACGCCAAGTAGGCGGGGTGGCCGTCCTCCTGGAGCTGGCGCAGCAAATCCTGCCGCTTCTCCTTTTCCTGTGGGCCCCGGCCGCAGAGGTAAGCCCCCAGCTCCTGATGGCGGTACAGCCAGCGCAGCTCCTGGAGCAGCTCCACCGGCGCTTGGGGGCAGAGCTCTATCAGTTCCCGTGCCATGTATTCCGCATTATACTCTATTTTGTTTTCCATCTAATACCACACTCCATTTTGGAAGATTTTCCTTCCCATTATATGTGAATTCCCTTATACAATCAAGTAGATTTTTGGAATCTATATATTACATTTTATGTTGGGTGGGGTGCAACTTGGAACAAAAGCTTCGCAGGAATACTACCCTGGGCGGCAATTTGCGAAAACTCCGCAAAGCCGCCGGGCTGACCCAGGCCATGGCCGTGGCGCAATTGCAGCTTTTGGGCTTTGACATCAGCCGGGAGATACTTTCCCAAACGGAGAACGGACGGTACAACGTGCCGGTGTCCCTGCTGAAAGCCTTGAAGCAAATCTACAAGGTGCCCAGCTACGACGACTTTTTCCAGGGAATTTGACAGGAAAAACCGGGCGGGGCCTTTTCCCCTTCCGGGAGAAAGCTTGCGGAATTTCCCCGTTTTTCCTATACTATTATAATAGCATCTCAAAGGAGGCAGCTTATGGACAAGCTCACCGGCCGGGTACGGGCCGCCGTGGAGAAATATCAGCTCATCGATCAGGGAGACCGGATTGCCGTGGGGGTTTCCGGCGGAAAGGACAGTCTCTTTTTGCTGTGCGCCCTGGCGGAGCTGGCCCAATATTATCCCAAGCACTTCTCGGTGGTGGCCGTCACCGCCGACCCCTGCTTTGGCGGGGTGGAGGGAGACTACTCCCAGATTCAGGCCCTTTGCGATTCCCTGGGCGTACCCTATCTAATAAAACGGACCTATCTGGGACCGCTGATCTTTGAGGAGAGAAAGGAGGAAAACCCCTGCTCCCTGTGCGCCCGCATGCGCCGGGGAATCCTTCACAACCTCTGCGTAGAGGAGGGCATCTCCAAGCTGGCCCTGGGCCATCACTTTGACGACGCGGTGCAGACCTTTTTTATGAACCTGTTTTACGGGGGAAAGCTGGGCTGCTTTTCTCCCAAAACCTACCTTTCCCGGAAAAAGATCACGGTGATTCGCCCCCTGGTGTTCTGCGAGGAGCGGGAGATCACCGGCGCGGCCCGGCGTTTAAGCCTGCCTGTGGTGAAAAGCGCCTGCCCCGCCGACGGCGTCACCGCCCGAAAGGACACCGCCGATCTGGTGCGCCAGCTGGAAAAACAGTTTCCTCACCTGCGCACCAAGGTGCTGGGAGCCATGCAGCGAGCCAACCTGGACGGCTGGGGAGACACTACATCTTGATATTTCTCTTTAAAAATACCTATATCTGGGAATTTTTGAGATTCTTGAAATTTTTTGAAAAAAAGGCTTGCAATTTGGAGAACAGTGTGGTATTATAACTAAGCCGTCGAGAGAGACGGCAAAAACAAAACAGTTGGTGTTGATTGCCGCGAGGGTCCACCCGTTCCCATCCCGAACACGGAAGTTAAGCTCGCCGGCGCCGAAGATACTTGGCTGGTGACGGCCCGGAAAAATAGGTTTTCGCCAACACTAAAAGCAGTCGCCCAATAGGGCGGCTGTTTTTTTGTGGCTGCGCCACCTTCTTGTCGCGCGCTGGGGCTGCTGCCCCAGAGATTTTGAGAAAGCGGTCTCCCCTACGGCCCGCGTTTCTCACGACAGAGAACCGGCAGCGCCCTTTGCCGGTGTTCCCATTTGCGGAGAAGCGGGACGGTTGTCCAAAGGTTTTGTCGCTCCATTTTCCCGGCGGGAACAGCTTCGGAGGACAATCCTTCCGAGGGCGGGTTTCCACTTCTTTTCCGGTCCGAAAAATTTTTTTGAAAAAAATTGAAAAAAGGGCTTGCAATTTTCGAAACGGTGTGGTATCATTATGAAGCCGTCGAGAGAGACGGCAAAAACAAAATAGTTGGTGTTGATTGCCGCGAGGGTCCACCCGTTCCCATCCCGAACACGGAAGTTAAGCTCGCCGGCGCCGAAGATACTTGGCTGGTGACGGCCCGGAAAAATAGGTTTTCGCCAACACTGAAAAACCACTTGCGGTTGCAGGTGGTTTTTTTGTTGTTGTTTTTTCAAAACAGCCGCCTCCTGGTTTCTCCAATTTTTTGTCACCGGGGACGACCTTTTCCGTCATAAATTTTTTGCTTTTCCCTTGACTTGCAACCCCAGATGGCTTAAACTTAGTTTACTGGAATTTTGTAAACCAAAAGGGGGTTTTTCCCATGCGAAAAGGCAAGCTTGGCGTGGTATTATGTCTCTATCCCATTGTAGGTTTTCTATGTGTCCTGTTCCACCTGCCGGTGGTGTGCGCCCTGATTTTTGGCTTCGTCCTGGCGGCGGAGCGGGATGAATGGGCGGGCCGGCAATCCTTGCAGGCTTTGGGGCTTTCCGCTGTTTCCACCGCCCTGGAGCAGCTGCTGCGCGCGGTGGGAAATCTGTTCCCCTCCTATTATTCCGGCTTTTTCGCGTTTCTTTCCGTGGCCTTTGGAGTGCTGGCGGTGCTGGTCTATCTCATTGCCATTATCTGCAGCATTGTGGCCATCCTGCGGGTTGCGCGGGACCAGGAGGCCGATCTGCCGGTGCTTTCCGGTCTGGCCTATCGCGCCTATGGCAAGAGGAAGCCTCAGCCCATGCCCGGACCCTATCAGGCTCCCTATCCGCCCCAAGGGCAGCCCCCTTATCCCCCCTATCCCCCTCAGGGGCAACCGTTTCAGCAGCAGCCTCCCTATCAGCCTCCCCAGGCTGGCGGGCAGCAGAACGGACCTCAAAACGGAGGTCCTGGTCAATCTTAACAGGTAAAAAGCGCGGGCCCTTCGGCCATGAAAGCCGAAGGGCATTTCTGGCCCTTGCAGGGTACTTCATTTTGTAGGAGGGTTTGGGCGTGGTCTTTTCGTCCCTGGTATTTTTGTGCGTGTTTTTCCCCTTGCAGATGCTCATCTATTATGCGGCAAGGGGGATAGAAGCCCGAAACACGGTGCTCATCCTGTTCTCTCTGGTGTTTTACGCCTGGGGAGAGCCGTTCTTCATTGTGATGCTGCTTTTCATGTGCTTCGCGGACTGGGCTGTGTCCCAGGGCATTTACAAATACCGAGGTACGGGAAAGAGCAAGGCCTTTCTGGTGCTGGGCTGCGTAATTGACCTAGGCCTGCTGGCCTTCTTCAAATACACCGCCTTTTTCCTGGGGGAAACTCACGACTGGTTCGGCTTTCCCGCTGTGGTGCCAAAAATCGCCCTGCCCATCGGCATCAGCTTTTACACCTTCCAGCTGCTCTCCTACATGGTGGACGTTTACCGGGGAGAGGTGCCTGCCCAGCGGTATTTCCGCAGGCTGCTGCTGTATGTATCCCTGTTTCACCAGTGCATTGCCGGGCCTATTGTCCGGTATAAGGACGTTTCCGAGCAGATTCTCTCCCGCCATGTGGACAGCGAGGACATGCGCAACGGCATTAACCGGTTTGTTTCCGGTCTGGCGAAAAAGGTGCTGCTGGCCAATGTCTGCGGCTCCATTGCCACCCGCACCATTTTAAGCGGCGCCGCCGCGGACCAGGCGGCCAACCTGGCCACCCTGCAAAACGCCGCCGCCCTGTCCCTGTGGCTGGGGTGCTTTGCCTATGGGCTGCAGATCTATCTGGATTTTTCCGCCTACTCGGACATGGCCATTGGCATGGGCCTGATGGTGGGCTTCCGCTATAAGGAGAACTTCAACTATCCCTATCTGGCCAACTCCATCACCGACTTCTGGCGGCGGTGGCACATGTCCCTCTCCAGCTTTTTCCGGGACTATGTGTACATTCCCCTGGGCGGCAACCGAAAGGGCAAGCCCCGCCAGGCGCTGAACCTTTTGATCGTCTGGTTCCTCACCGGCATGTGGCACGGCGCCGGGTGGAATTTCATCCTGTGGGGTCTGTATTACTTTGTGTTCCTGGCCCTGGAGAAATTCTTGATCCCCGGCCTCCAACGGCTGCCCGCCTTCTTTGCCCACCTGTACACTCTGGTGGTGGTGTTCTTTGGCTGGGTGCTGTTCTACTTTACCGACTTTACCCAGGGCATTGTGGTGCTGCGGGGCATGTTTGGCCTGAACGGCAACCCCTGGATCAACTTTGAAAGCCAGACCATCGCCCTCAACTATGTATTCTTCCTGCTGGCGGCGGTGATTGCCTGCACGCCTCTGCCCCGGATTCTCTATCACAAGCTCACCTCCTCCACCAACGGAGCGGCCATCGCCGCCGGGACGGTGCTGGAATACGCTTTGCCGGTGGCGGGCCTGGTGTTCTCCATCAGCTATTTGGTGGGGGACGCCTATAATCCCTTCCTCTACCTGCAATTTTAACACGGAAAGGAGCGTTTTCCATGCGTCATGCCAAGCAATACAAACGAGGCTCCCGGGGAAAAGCCGCGGTGTTCTTTCTGGTGCTTTTCGCCTTTGGGATTTTTTCCATGATTCTTCCCCTGCGTCCCAGCTTTTCTGAGATGGAAAACCGGGAGCTGACCAAGTTCCCCGCCTTTTCCGTAAACACTCTGGCCAGCGGCGACTATACCAAGGAAATAGACACCTGGTTTGCCGACACCTTTCCTTTGCGGGATCTGTTCCGCCAGCTGAGCAACTGGGTGGAGGGCTTTTACGGTGTGAAAACTGTGGAAATTGTGGGCAGCGTGGACCAGGGCGACGAGATCCCTGACGCTCCCTATACCGGTGAATAAAACTCTCTTTGAGAAAGGATGATTGCAATGTCTAACAACTATACGCCCCGCCGGGCGGCGCCCTCTGGGGAGCCGGAGCGCAGAAGAGGCTCCTCCCAGAGCGGCTATGCTTCTGAGAGAAGAGTCCCCCGGGAAACCGGTTATACGCCCCGTGTTCCCCGGGAGACCGGGTACTCCTCTCAGCCCCGGACAGCCTCCCGGCAGAGCGGTTACAACCCACCCCGGCAGGGAAGCGCCTCCTACGAGACCCGCCCGCTCCGGACCACCCAGCCCCGGGACAGCGTTCCCCGCACCTCCCGGGAGCCCCGTCCCCTGCGGGAAACAGGTCGGGAAACCAGCACCTATGTGCGCCGGCCCGCTCCCAGCAGGCGCCGCCGGAAAAGCGGTCCTCCCATTCTGCCCCTTGTGCTGCTGCTGATTCTGGTGGTGGCCGCGGTGGTGATCTTCTTTGTGGCCCGGGGCTGCTCGGCTCAGCCTGAAAACAACGGGGAAAGCTCCACCCTGTCCCAGACCAGCCAGACAAGCTCTCTGGAGGGCCAGACCTCCGGCGTGGATTCCGCCCTTTCCTCCGGCGGAGAGAGCAGCGCGCCAGAGTCCTCCGCTGTGTCCGAAGCCCCCACCCCCGCTCCCCAGGAGGAGCCTCAGGCGGCTCCCGAGACCATGGGAGGCCTGCTGATTGTGGAGGACACCGCCTACGAGTTTTACAACTTTAAGACGGACATTGCCAACCAGTACATCTCCGCCGTGGCGGACGCGGGCGAGAAGCTTTCCGGCATCTCCACCCTGTACGACATGGTGATTCCCACCAGCATTGATATTGACCTACCGGAAAGCTATTTGGAGAAGTACACGGCCTCTGGCCAGATCAACTCCTCCGACCAGCGCCAGGCCATTGAGGAGTATATCTATCCCTCCATTCAAACCATCAATTCCAGCGTGAAAACCGTGTCTATCTTTGACACCCTGAAGTCCCACGCCAACGAGTACCTGTACTTCCGCACGGACCACCACTGGACTCAGCTGGGGGCCTATTACGGCTATGTGGAGTTTTGTAAGGCCCGGGGCTTTGAGCCGGTCGCTCTGGACCAGTTTGACCGGAAAGACTATGCCGGCTATCTGGGCAGCTTTTACAAGACCTCGGAAAGCAGCGCCCTGGCCGCCAATCCCGACACGGTGGAAGCCTATATTCCCCGGGTGGACGTGACCTTTAACGTCACTCAGGACGACGGCTCTGTATTGGAAAACTGGCCTCTCATCGCTGACGGCGACACTTACAGCCAGGGGAACAAGTACCTGGTCTACTGCGGCGGCGACCAGCCCTATGAGGAGATCACCAATAACGACATGACCGACGGTCCCACCTGCATTGTGGTGAAGGAGAGCTTTGGCAACTGCTTTATCCCCTTCCTGGTGAACCATTATTCCAAGATTTATGTCATCGATTACCGCCACTACGAGGACGGCACGGTGACCCAGCTGGCTCAGCAGGTGGGCGCTGACGACGTGCTGTGCCTGAACAACATCTCCATGACCCGCAACCAGGATCTGGTGGATCAGTTCAGCGCCATCTTCTAAAAAGCCTATACAGATGAAAAGTACCCCCGGCAGTTTTTCCTGCCGGGGGTTTTCATTTTTCTTTTCCTTATTCACCGCGGAAAAGCTCCAGCTCCACCCGCACAACGGCCCCCTCCCGCTCCAGGCAGAACAGGGACAGGCCGGTGTTTCCCTCCCGCTGGCTTACGGAGGCAAAGCGGTTATTATCGTAGCGCTCCATAGTTCCATTGGGACGGGCAACAGACACATCCTCCAGAACGGTTTCCTCTCCCAAGGCGTACAGGGCGTCCAGCTGTTCGTACAGGTCCTGGTAGAGAGAGGTCAGGTCCTGCCCCTCTGCAGAGAGAACACAGGCCGTGTACAGGCCGTCCTGAAACTCCAGCTCCCGCTGAAAGCTATGGCCCAAAAGCTCCACATCTCCCAGCGAATACCGGACCGGGGCGTCCTCCTGAGGTGACTGGGACACCGGTTCCAGGCTTCCGCCTGTAAGGACTGCCAGCTGCTCCAGACTCATGCCGTAGGGAATTCCGGGATAGGCAAAGGCCCCTGTTTCGTCCTGGAGATCCCACAGAGAAAGGGAGGTTTCCCCGGTCTCTGAGGGAGCCTGGGAAGGCGCGGAGGGCTCTGACGAGGTGTCCCCTGGGGAATGGCTCTCCCTCTCCCGCAATTCCCTGTGGAACAGGAGAATGGTCATCCCCTTGGTCACATCCCCCTTGTGGTACACATGAAGCTTTAAGGCCGTTTGAGAGCCATCCTCGGCGGCGCAGGAGGCCAGGTATCCCTCCATGTCATACTGCTGGAGCTGGGAGGAATCCTCCTGAGCGGCCACCGCCAAGCCGGAGTCCTGAGCCTCCAGGCCATAGAGATCCATCAGGGTTTGGAACACGCCCCGACACAGAGCGGTGCAGTCCTGGTCCGGAAGGGGATCCAGACGAAGGGAGCAGGCCGCCAATTCCTCATCCCGAAACTCCAGGGACAGGGAAAAGGACTCCCCCTGAATGGCCACGGAGCCTGCCTGATAGGTGGCGGAAACCCTGCCGCTGTCGGGATCGGTATAGGTCTCCTCCGGGGCGGCGGATTCATCCCTGTCCAGGGCGGCAAAAGCCTCCTGAGGGGACATGCCATAGGCAAGGCCGGGGTAGATAAAGCCCTGCTCTGGGTCCCGCAGCTCCTCCAAGGAGAGAGAATCCACAGGGGCGGTCTCTACCCGAGGAGCTTTGGAAAGCAGCGGGTGAGCTGTTTCCTGGCTTTCCAGATTGCTGGATACTGTTTCCGGCCCCTGTTGACAGCCCCCCAAGAAACAGAGCACTGCCGCCAAGCAGCAGGCCGCCAGCCGTTGATACATCCGCATGATTGATCTCCTTTTTCTCCCAAGATTTCCTGATCCCATCCTAGCACACTTGGGACTAAATGGCAAGCAAAAAGCCGCCCCAAAACGGGACGGCTCTGAGGGTTAAACAATGAAGCACAGGATAACAAAAAAGGCCACCCATTTGGATGGCCCAGTACCCTGAAAACTGAATAAAGCAGAAAGGGAAGAGAATCGAGCGACGCAATTCGTACTCTTGCTAGGAAAGGACTTGGTCAAGCCCTCGGCCTATTAGTACTGCCAAGCTGAA
>CAJMOH010000059.1 GCA_905215055.1 uncultured bacterium | reverse complement strand
ACTGACCCCTCTGGGGTCTGAGCAAACCACTAGTTTACTAGTGGTTTTGATTTTCAATTACTCTGTCTTTTGCTCGGCAGCGGGAGCTTCTCCCATTGCTTCAAAAGTAAATTTGTTGTCCTTGTAATCGCAGCGATAGGTCTTGTTGGCGGTAACTTTGCCCTCCAGCATCTCTTCGGAGATGGGATCCTCCACCTGGTTTTGAATGACCCGGCGGAGAGGCCGGGCGCCATAGTTGGGATCATAGCCCTTATCGGCCACAGCCTCCACGGCGCTGTCAGAGAACTCCATAACAATGTCCATGTCCTTCAGCTTTTTCTCCAAGGCAGAGAGCATCTTCCGGGCAATCTTCTGGGTGTCCTCCTTGGTCAGCTTGTGGAACACAATGATGTCGTCCACACGGTTGAGGAATTCCGGCCGGAACAAAGCCTTCAGCTCGCCCATAACAAGCTCCTTGGTCTTTTCAAAGTCGGCCTCCGCCGCGGTCTCCTGAGAGTCCGCCTGCGTAAAGCCCAGGCTCTTCTGCTTTTCCGTAATCAGCCGGGCCCCCACATTGGAGGTCATGATAATCACGGTGTTTTTAAAGTCCACCGTCTTTCCCTGGGAGTCCGTCACGCGGCCGTCCTCTAGTATTTGCAGCAGGATGTTGAACACGTCCGGGTGGGCCTTTTCAATCTCGTCAAACAGCACCACGGAGTAGGGCTTGGTGCGGACGGCCTCTGTCAGCTGGCCGCCCTCGTCAAATCCCACATACCCGGGAGGAGACCCCACCAAACGGGACACTGTGTGCTTTTCCATATACTCGGACATATCAAAGCGGACCATTGCCTTCTCGTCGCCAAACATGGCCTCGGCCAAAGCCTTGCACAGCTCGGTCTTGCCCACGCCTGTGGGTCCCAGGAAGATAAAGGAGCCAATGGGACGGTTTTTATCCTTCAGACCCACACGGCCCCGGCGGATGGCCTTGGCAATGGCGCTGACAGCCTCGTCCTGGCCGATGACGCGCTGGTGCAGGGTGTTCTCCAAACGCAGCAGGCGCTGGCTTTCCTCTTCCGTCAGCTGGGACACCGGCACGCCAGTCCACATGGAGACAATATCCGCGATGTCGTTGGGAACCACCACGCTGTTGCTTCGCTCGTTCTTGGCGCTCCACTCGTCCTTGGCCCGCTCCAGCTGCTCTTGCAGCTCCTTTTCCTTGTCACGGAGAGAGGCGGCCCGCTCGAAGTCCTGCGCGTTGACAGCGGCGGCCTTGTCGATTTCCAGATCCTTAATCTTTTTTTCCAGCTCCTGCAAATCGTCAGGCGCGGTAAAGGTACGCAGCCGCACCCGAGAAGCCGCTTCGTCAATCAGGTCAATGGCCTTATCGGGCAGATACCGGTCGGCAATATACCGGGAAGAAAGCTTCACGGCGGCGTCAATGGCCTCGTCGGTGATGGTCACCTTGTGGTGAGCCTCGTACCGGTCCTTCAGGCCCTTGAGAATTTGGACAGCCTCTTCCTCGCTGGGCTCGCCCACCATGACGGGCTGGAACCGGCGCTCCAGGGCGGCGTCCTTTTCAATGTGCTTGCGGTACTCGTTGATGGTAGTGGCGCCGATCACCTGAAAATCGCCTCTTGCCAGGGCAGGCTTTAGAATGTTGGCAGCATCGGCGGAGCCTTCCGCGGAACCGGCGCCAATGATGGTGTGCAGCTCATCGATGAACAGGATGATGTTGCCGTCCTGCTTCACCTCGTCAATGGCGCTCTTGATGCGCTCCTCAAAGTCGCCCCGGTACTTGGTGCCGGCGACCATGCCGGTCAAGTCCAGAGAGACAAGGCGCTTGTTCTTCAGCAGCTCCGGCACCTCGCCGGCCTGGATCTTCAGGGCCAGGCCCTCCGCCACGGCGGTTTTGCCCACACCTGGCTCGCCAATGAGCACAGGGTTGTTCTTGGTGCGGCGGCACAGAATCTGGATGACCCGCTCGATTTCATTCTGGCGGCCAATGACGGGGTCAATTTTGCCCTGGGCGGCCAGCTGAGTCAGGTCCCGGCCAAACTGGTCCAGGGCCTTGCCGCCCTGCTTGCCCTCTTCCCCGCCGCCGGAACGGGACTCGTTCTGGGCGTGAAAGCTGGTGTTGTTCAGCATATTGGAAAGCTCTGACACAATCCGGTTGGGGTCGGCGCCCAAAATCTGCAAAAACCGCATGGCATAGCTCTGGCCGTCCTCGATGATGGCGATGAGCAGATGCTCGGTTCCCACATAGGCGTTGTGAAGCTGGGCGCCTGCCACAGCAGCCACCTGCAAAATTCGCTTGGTGCGGGGGGTAAAGTCGTCCGGGGACAAGGCCGTGGGCTCTCCCGAGCCAATGCGCTCCCGAATCAGGCCTTCATAGGCCTCTGCGGTAACGCCCAATTTATTCAGCACTGTATAGGCCACGCCGGAACCTTCTTTTAACAGGCCCAGCATCACATGCTCGCTGCCCACATAGTCATGGCCCAGCTCCTCCGCGGAGGAAATGGCCAGATTCATGGCAGTATTGGCTTTTTCTGTAAATCCATTGAAACGGTATGTCATACTCTATCACTCCTTGATCCTCGCGCATACCTCTCGAGCCATCCTGGCCCGAAGGACGTCGCGTTCGTTTTGATCCAGCTGTTTGCCGGCCTTCGCCATCAACGTGGCGGGCTGAACGTTGACCATCAAGGCGTTCAGTTCCTCGGTGGTAACCCCTTGGAGCACGCCGGTGGAAAGGCCAAACCGTATATAGGAAAGCAGCTCCATAAACTCGCTGCTGGAAAGGACACGGGCTGTTTTCAGGATACCCGCGGCCCGGTCAATTTTATCCTGCCAGGCGATGTTTTCACTCATCTGCGCTCTGGCCTTGCGCTCCTCCTCCATCAGCTGAACGGTGATGGAGCGGAGATTTTCAATGGCCTCGTTTTCACTAAGACCCAAGGTAATTTGGTTGGAAAGCTGATACAAGGCACCCACAATCTTGCTGCCCTCGCCATAGGTCCCCCGAATTGTCAGCCCCAGCTTGGAAAGGTTGGAGGAGATTCTGGGCATGGCGCCGTTTTCCGTGAGAGCGGGCAAATGCAGCATCACAGAGGCTCGCATACCCGTTCCCAGATTGGTGGGACACTGAGTCAGATAGCCAAACTCCGGGTCGTAAGCGAAGGTCAGGGTTTCGCTGAGAAGCGTGTCGATCCGGTCGGCGGTCTCAGCGGCCTCCTTTAAGGAAAGGCCCTCCCGCAGCACCTGAATGCGCAGATGATCTTCCTCATTAATCATGATGGAAATGCTCTCGTCCTCGGAGATCAGCACTGCCTTGCCCCGCCGGTCGGAAATGAACTCAGGGCTGACAATGTGACGCTCTACCAGGGACACAGCCTCCTCCTCCGAAGCGCTTTCCAGGGGCAAAAATCGAAATTCCTTGGACAAAATGCTGTTGCCCGAAAGCAGGGCGTCCTTCACCTGCTGCTCTACGGCCTCACGCTGCTTAACAGTGGCTCGGGCCGGAAAGGGAAACTGCCGCAGGTTTCTGGCCAGGCGGACTCGGGTGCTGCACACCACATCGCCGCAGTTCCCAGCTTTTTCATACCACTTCGCTGTTTCAGTCATGCTTTTCCATCTCCTTGATCTCATCTCGCAGCACGGCGGCCTGTTCAAAATCCTGCTTCTCAATGGCCTGCTTTAAAAGGCGCTTCTTTTCCTCCAGAGGAGATTCCTGCACCGGCATAATCTGATGCTGGCCTCCGGTAATCCGCAGGGCAGAGCCGCCGGGAACCTTTCCCTTGTGGTGGGTGGTGCCGTGAATCCGCTGAATCACCGGCATCAACTGGCTGCGAAAGGTATGATAGCAGTCCGCGCAGCCAATTTTCCCCGATTGCGTAATTTCGTCAAAGCTGGCGCCGCAGGTGGGACAGCGGGTTATCTGGCTGCTCTGAGAGCCGTTTCCGATAAAACCGCCCAGCAGGTTGCCAAGGTCCATGCCCCATCCGGAAAAAATATTGGTATAGCCCTTCTGCTTGGCGCAGTCCGCGCAGAGATGATATTCCGTCAGTTTCCCGTTGACAATGGTTTTAATATGAGTAGTTGCGGTTTTCTTTCCGCAGGATTGACACATCATAGCAGTTCCCCCTTTATGCTCTGGTGGCCAGAAGCATGTTTTTATAAACAGTTGCCCGCACAGTATCGCGGATTTCCTTTGGCACAGCGGCCAAGGTATGCTCTGAACAGGCGGCTTGAATCAAATTGGCGGAGGCAGTATCCAGCATGCCGTTTTGCAAAAGATTCCCGGTCATAGCCCGGGCCGTGGCGGCGTCCAAGCTGTCTCCCACACTGTTGACAATATGCATAATCATATCGGATTTGGAAAGGCGCATGCGGGTAATGCGGATATAACCTCCGCCTCCTCGCCGGCTCTCCACAATATATCCCTGCTCCGGGGTGAACCGGGAGGTCAGCACATAGTTGATCTGGCTGGGAACACATCCCAGATAATTGGCCAGCTCGTTTCGTTGAATCTCCGCTGTTCCGTTTTCCTGGTTGAGCAGATCTAAAATATATTTCGCAACGCTGTCGCTGATACGCATTTCATTTCACCAATCCTCCCGTTTCTTGTCTTTGACTTTCTTTGACTTTAATTATATCCTGTTTCAAGAAAAGATCAAGGTCAACAAAAGTCAAACTCAGCTGAATAGAGGGGATTATCTTTCTCAAGCTCGCTTTTTCTTCTGTTTGCTCACGCAGACTACTTTTTTAAAAAAAGATTAGGTCAAACAGGCCTCTGTCACACTTTTTTTCTCCCGCCATAAGATAGAGTGTAATTTGAAAGGAGGCAATCTTCCATGTGTAACGGAAACTGCACTTGGCTCATCATCATCCTGATCCTGCTGTGCTGCTGCGGCGGCAATGGGTTTGGCTTTGGCAACAACAACGACTGCGGTTGCAACAACTGCGGCGGCTGCGGCTGCTAACCTTCCCAGTCTGACGCCGGAGGTTTTTTAGCCCCGGCTACACAAAAAGCCCTTCCCGCTCTCTACGAGGGGAAGGGCTTTTTCCATGAACGCTTTCAGGCTTACAGGCTGATTCTGCCGTCCTCCACAGCCTGGCTCAAGGCCTGGGCCAGCTGATCCGGACAGGAGGTGGGACGGGCGCCGCAGTGAATGCCTTTGCACCGGTCCAGATAATCCTGCACCTTCATGCCGCGGGCAAGCGCGGCCACGCCCTGCGTATTGCCGTTGCAGCCGCCGGTGAATTTGACGGACTGGATCACGCCGTCCTCCACCACAATGTCAATTTGCCGGGAACATACTCCCTTGGGAGTGTAATGTATTTCCATAGCTGATTCGCTTCCTTTCGTAAGATTTCTCTGGAACACTTTCTTAATCTATCAGATTTTACCGGTATTGTCAAGAAAGAGGCAGGGTTACCTCCGTTCCGTAATGCTCGAAGAAGCTTTCCCCGTCCAGTGCAATGGAGAAAAAGGGGGTAAATTTGTTGTAGACATCACGGTCCCTCGGCCGGTCCAGAGAGAGCAGCATCCGCCGGAAGGATTCTGTCACAGGCCCTTCGACCACGGTTCCTCCCTCCCACTCCGCCGGCTTGGGAACCCCATACTCCAGGGCGAGCCGCAGCCACGGAGTCTCGTCGCTCCAGCAGTGAAGCTCAAAGCGCCGGGCATGGAGAAGGCTTTTTTCCAGCAGGCGTCTCCACTCTGCAAGGGAAAGCTGAGAAACATCTTGATTTTGCAGCATACGCCTTTATTCCTCTTCCTGATAAGCAAACAGTCTCTCCGGCTGGAAATTTCGGCTGGTGATGTTAAACAGCACAACCGATAAAACCGCCAGCAGCGCGGCAATCCCCAAAAGCAGAGGGACCGTGATGCGAAATACCCCTGTGAACTGGATCAAATAGAGCAGCAGCAGAGGGAGCATCAGATAACCCATAGTCTGCATGGCCTCCCCCACGCTGTGAACCCTGGGCAGCTCCCAGCTGACAAACACCACGGAAAACAGAGCTGTCAGCGGCATCAGCAGCACCAGACAGACAAGCCACTCCAAATTGAAAAAGAAAGGCGCGCCCATGAGAATATCCGCCACCGACACCGCTATGGCAAAGGCCAGAAAGGACAGCAGAGAGATGGCGACGGATAGCAGCGTGCAGCAGGTTACCTTGGCGTGCAGCAGGGATTTGACATCCATGGAGGAAAGCATCAATGTTTCCAGCGTGCCGCCCTCCTTTTCCCCCACAAAAACCCGCGCCGCCGCTGTTACAGAGCAAACAATGGGTACACAGAGAAACAGCATGGGGCAAAGCAGCGAGGTAAAGGCCGCCATCCACTGGCGCCGGGGACCGTAGCCATCCAAGCCGCCAACCATAGCGGCAATTTCCTTGGGAAGATAGAGCGCGTCCTCTGTGGGGAGAAAGCTGATGGTTACAGAATATGCCAAAGGCAGTACAACAATTAAAACCACTGGCAGCAGCATCAGCAGAGCCCGCGTGCCTTTGTTTCGCCAGATAGCGCCCAAATCCTTGCCCACCAACACAATTTCGGCAGAGGAAAAAATCTTTCGAAGGTCAAGCCTCTTCTGGGGTTTCTGGGGTTTCCTCTCCGGTGTTGGCGTCCTCGGAGAAGGTCTCCTCTCCTCCCTCCTGAAGTTTCTCTGCTCCTTCCCAGAATACTCCATCCTCTGGGCTGTCGTCTGCCGTTCCATGCAGTTCCGTCACCTTCCTTCTTCCGCCCTCCAGCCAGGCGGCATAGATTTCCTTCAGTGTGGGCTTGAGCAGCCGGGCTTCGTACAAGCGCAGCCCCTGCTCCACTCCCTGAGCAATCAGCTTCGGCATATCCTCTTCGCTTTCGATTTCCTTTTCCCAAAGGCCCTCCGCCCAGTGAAAGCCAGACGGCGCAGGGCTGTTTTCAGCCAAGCGGAAGCTGGCCCGATACCCCACCCCTGCGCCTTTCCGCAGGAATTCCAAATCCCCTCGGGCCAAAAGCGACCCCTTCCGCAAAATCGCAAAGCCGCCGCACAAAAGCTGGGCAAAGTCCATGTTGGAGCTGCACAGGAAAAGGGTGACGCCCTCCTCCCGGCCCACAAAGGCCAACAGGCTCTGGATGGCGTCGGCAGTCTCCTGATCCAATCCGCCGGCAGGCTCGTCTATCAGCAAAATCTGAGGGCTGTGCATCAGCGCCCGGGCCAAGGAAGCCCGGCGGATGACTCCCGTGGAGAGATTTTCCACGGGCATATCCCTGCCTTCCCAAATGTCCAGCTTGTGCAGAAGAAAGGAGGAGCGCTCCAGAGAGTCGTTGTCGTCCAGGCCGTGTAATCCCGCGAAAAAGCGCAGGTTTTCATAAAGGGTCATGCCTGTGTAAAGCTTGGCGCTGTCCAACACGGTTCCCGCCACGCTGTGCAGCCGCTGAGGCTCATGCGCCGGGGACAACCCCAGAACGGTACACTCTCCGCTGGTGGGCCTTGCCAGTCCGCACAGCAGGCGAATCAGCGTTGTCTTTCCGCAGGCCCGCTCCCCCACACAGGCAAAGGCCTCTCCCTGAGGAACCTGTAAATTCAGCCCGGTCAGGGCGGTTCGGCCCTCGTATTCTTTTGTCAGGTCAAACGCGGCAACGGCGTCCATATACGCGCCCTCCTTTTTTACCGGCGAATCTCCGAAGTGCCGTGCTCCCGCAGATAGGTGGCCTCCAAATCCGCCAGGTGAAGCTTTACCGCCAAGGGATACCGGTCAAACGCGGCGCTGATGGCAAAATTTCCGCCCTTGACAGCGTCGTCAAAGCCGCCCATGTGCCAGCGAATCGCCATGGCTTCGGCAGGCTTTAAACGGACAAAGCGCTCGATCAGATAGACGGATTTCTCCCCGTGGCCATAGGGAAAGGCATCCTCCACCGCATAGAAGGGGCGCTTTTCCCACTGGCCTGTTTCCTCGTTTTTCACGTTGCGGGTGGAGACCTTGTAGAACTGGGCTTTGCACACATCGTGAAGCAGGCCGCACAGGGCAAAGCTCTCCTCGCTGTCCCCCTCTTCAAAATACTTCTCCCGCAGCACATGGTACACGTTCAGGCTGTGCTGCACCAGGCCAAACTCACAGGCACAATGAAATTTCGTGCTGGCGGGCGCTGTGAAAAAATCTGTGTTTTCCAGCCATTCCAGCAGCTGATCCCCGCCGCGGCGGGTCACATGGGTCTGAAAGATCTGGCGAAACTCCTCTTTATATTGATAATCCATGCAGGCTCTCCATTCATTTCAGGGAAAGGCGGCGCTTTTCCCTTTTTCTACAAGGATACCACAAAAAGAGCCGCTTTTCAATTTCTCCCAAAAGAAAAAGCGCCATTTTTCACAGAGCCGGACAGGCAAGGCAAACCGTGGACAGGCCAGCCGAAATTTGCTATAATGAACCTGCTCAAGAAGCCATGGAAGGGAGACAGAAGCATGAACCATTGCGGAACCCAGCGCTTAGAGACAGAGCGCCTTATTTTGAGAAAATTTGAGGTGCAGGACGCCAGCGCAATGTACCAGAACTGGGCCTCTGACAGCCAGGTTACAAAATTTCTCACATGGCCGGCTCATTCCAGTCCCGAGGTGAGCCGTCAGGTGATCGAGGACTGGGTCAACTCCTACGGCGGCGACACCTTTTATCAGTGGGCCATTGTCCTGAAATCCAACGGAAACCAGCCCATCGGCAGCATCTCCGCAGTGGATATAAAGGAAAGCACCGGCATGGTACACATTGGCTATTGTATTGGAAGAGACTGGTGGCACCAGGGAATCACCTCGGAGGCGCTGGAAGCCTTGATCGGCTTTTTCTTCGACGTGGTGGGCGCCAACAGGATTGAGTGCCGGCATGATCCGCGAAATCCAAACTCCGGCAGCGTGATGAAGAAATGCGGCATGCAGTATGAGGGGACCCTGCGATGCTCCGACTGGAACAACCAGGGAATCTGCGACGCTTGCTACTACGGGATTTTAAAAAGCGACCGGTAAAACTCTCCCTCGAGGGCTTTGCCAGTAAAGGGGGCTGTGGTTTTCGCATGTGGACCACGGCCCCCTTTTTTTAAGCCGAAGGGCAACGCAAAAGGGCCGCCAAAAGCGGCCCTTTTGTCCATCAGTCGGAGCGGAACCCCTTGCCGATGATCTCGCTGGTATTGGTGATAAACATGAAGGAGTGGGGATCGATCTCCTTGCATTTCTGACGCAGCCGCACCGCCTCGCCCCGGCGGACAGCAGTAAGCACCACCTTTCGGTCCTGATGGGAATAAGCACCCTCCCCATCCAACACAGTGGAGCTGCGCTTTAAATCCTCGATAATAAATTTGCAGATCTGGTTGGGCTTGGAGGTGACGATGGAGAAAAACTTGCACAGGTTGATGCTCTCAATAACAGAGTCCACCACAAAGGCCTTGAGAAACAGGCCCAGGATGGAGAACATGCCGGTTTGGATGCCAAAGAAGAAACAGGAGGCCAGAGCGATGACACTGTCGCTGACGAACAAGGCTTTTCCGATCTCCGAGATATTGGTGTATTTCTTTAGGATCATGGCTATAATATCCGTGCCGCCGCTGGAGGCGTTGTAGTTGAACATCAGGGCGGACCCCACCGCCGGCAGCATCATGGCGAAGCAAAGCTCCAGCAGGGGCTGGTCGGTAAAGGGCTTGTCCATGGGATACACCCGCTCCAAGATCCAGGTCTCCAGAGAGTACATCAGGCTGCAGTAGGTGGTCCAGAAGCCAAACTCCCGTCCAAGAAACAAATAGCCCAGCACCAGCAGCAGAACGTTGATGATGGCCATCAGTGTTGCTGTGGAGAGGAAGGGAATGACGCTGCTCAAAAGGATCGCCAGACCGCTGACGCCGCCGGTGGTAAAGTTGTTGGGCAGCTTGAAAAAGTAGACGCCCACTGTCATCAGCAGGACTCCCAGGTTTACCAACAAAAACGCCTTCAGATTCGCCGTGGTAAACAGAGAGGCAATGCCCCGCTGCCCGCTTTCCTGTCCTTGTTCCGTTGCCATAGAAACCATCCCTTGCTTGATTCTTTTTTCGAGAAGCGGCGCCGCGCGGCTCTTGATAAACACGCTTCTCCTTTTAAAGCCGTTGAGATTCTACCACACGGCTCCGCATTTTTCAACCAGTTTTCGAGAAAAAAGCGCCTCCAGCCGCTGCTGGAAACGCTTTTCATCAGATTCAGCCAATCCGCTCCTTTAGGAATGTTACAGCCAGGGCAATATCCGCCTCGGGATTTTTGCCCACTTCCCGCTCGATGGTCAAAAAACCCTTGTAGCCAATTTCATCCAGGGCCTTCAGATATTGGGGAAAATCCACGTCTCCCTGTCCCAAAGGCAGCTCGATAAAGGAGGCGTCGTTGAGCATTTCGGATTCCACCATGCCGTACAGAATCTCTGGGTCCACATAGTGCAGCCGCCGGCCGTCCTTAGCATGGGTGTGAACAATGTAGTCCTTCAGGGTGTACACCGCCTGCACGGGATCGTCCCCTGTCACCATGACAAAGTTGGCGGGGTCCAGATTCACCGCCACGCCGGTGGAATGAAGGCCGTCTAAAAAGCTCTTCAGGGTAACGGCCTTTTCAGGGCCAGTCTCAATGGCGAAGTGGGCTCCCATAGAATCCGCGTAGGCGGCCAGCTGGCCGCAGGCCTCCTGCATAATGGCGTAGCGGGGATGGGTCTTGTCCTCCGGCACCACGCCGATATGGGTGGTCACCACCTCTGTTTCCAGATCCTTGGCCAGATCCAGAATCCGCTTGGACTCCTCAATCAGCTCCGGGTTTTTTTCTGGATTTCCAAACCCCTGGCCCAAATCACCGCACAGGGCGGAAATAACCAAGCCGTGATCCTTCACCGCCTGAAGAAATTCCCGGCGGCGGGAGGAAGTCATTTCCCGGGGGGACATTTCCCCACGGGTGGCATACACCTGAATTCCCTGAGCGCCCAGGGCTTTGGCCTTGTCCAAGGCCTCCGCCACGCCTGTGCGGAAGGAATCCAACATCACACCAATGGAAAAGGGATACATACGCGCGCTCCTCTCTAGGGTTACTCCAGGACAATTTCCCGATGCTGCTGGGCAGAATCGTAGATGGCCTGCATCATTTTGGCGGTGACAATCACAGTATCAATGTGGGACGGCAGCTTCCTGCCGGTTTTGATACAGTCGATAAAGGCGTCGATTTCATTTTGGAACATATCCCGGCTGGGAGCCTGGGGCGTGTAGTTGATCAACGCGCCGTTTTCCGTGGTGAACAGGGTGAAGTCCGCACCATAGCGCAGGCGGATGCCTCCCTTGTCCCCCATAAAGTCAATGTAGCGGTCCTCTTCCCCAATGTTCTGCGCCCAGGCGCCGTTGAGGGTGATCACCGGGCCGGAGGTGCGGATCAAGCCGGTGACGGAATCATCCACATTGTAAACGCCGTCATACTTGGGTGGACCTGCCCACATGTCCGTGTAGACATAGTTTTCCATGTCCCTGCCCAGCTTGCAGAAGGTCTCGCCTGTGACAGTCTTAATGGCGGGGTCCCCGCAGCAATACATGACAATGTCCAGATAGTGAACGCCCCAGTCAATGAGCACGCCGCCGCCGGCGACCGCTTTGTTGGTAAAGTCTCCGCCCAGGCCGGGAATGGACCGGTGCGCCCGAAAGCTGACATACACCTGATGAACCGTTCCCAGCTTGCCCTGGTCGATGTACTCCTTAATTCGGTTGACGTTGTCGTTAAAGCGGTTGACAACGCCGATGTTCAACACCTTTCCCGCCTCGTGCTGCACCTTTTGCATTTCCAGGGCTTCGGCGTAGGTGCGGGCAGCGGGCTTTTCGCACAGCACATTTTTCCCGGCGCGCAGGGCGTCTATGGCAATTTGGGGGTGAACATTGTTGGGGGTGCAGACGGAAACAGCCTCCACCTCTGGGTCCGCGAGAACTTGGTGGTAATCAACCACCGCCGTGCCGCAGCCATATTTCTCCACAGCGGCCTGGGCCCGTTCTGGAATGATGTCGCAGAAATATTTGATCTCCGCCTCAGGATTTTTTACATAAGAAGGAATATGGGCGGCGTTGGCGATGGTGCCGCATCCAATAACCGCTACTTTCATGTGCAATACACTCCTTTGACCGATAGTGGGAGGAAATCCCTCTTTTGTGATTATAGCCTATATTTTTCATTTTGCAAAGGAAATTTTCCCGATCATCAAAGTTTTTTCACCTTTCTCCCTTCGTTGCGCTTCACAGAGAACCATGCTATACTTAATCCCAGCAAAGAAAGCTCCCAGATACGGAAGGACCCGCGGCCCAGGGACTGTTGTCCGCGCCTCCCCGTCTGGGGGCAAGTTTAGGAGGGAAAGCCTATGAACGAAACCATTCGAGTTCTCATGCAGCGAAAGTCCGTCCGGGTATTTGAGGACCGTCCCATCGGCGCTGAGGAGAAGCAGACGATTTTGGCGGCTGCTATGCGGGCGCCCACCGCGGGCAATTCCATGCTGTACTCCATTTTGGACGTGACCGACCAGGCCAAGAAGGACAAGCTGGCCCAAACCTGCGATCATCAGCCCTTTATCGCCAAGGCGCCCATGGTGCTGGTATTCTTGGCGGATTACCGCCGCTGGGTGCGAAAATTCCAGCAGGCCGGCTGTGAGGAGATTCCCAATCCCCGGCTCAGCGATTTAATCCTTGCCACAAACGACACAGTGATTGCCGCTCACGCCGCCTGCGTCGCCGCGGAAAGCCTGGGTATCGGCTCCTGCTACATCGGGGACATTATCGAACAGTGGGAGGAACACCAAAAGCTGTTTGATCTGCCTCCCTTTGTGGCGCCGGTTTCCATGCTGGTGTTCGGCTATCCCACCCAGCAGCAGAAGGACCGGCCCCAGACCAGCCGGTTCCCCCAAAAGACGATTGTCATGGAAAACGGCTATCATGATCTGACGGAGGAGGAATTGCAGGAATTTTATCCCAACGACCAGGCCCAGGCCTTCTTCAAGCGAAAGTATATCTCGGACTTTGCCTGGGAAATGGCCCGCTCCACCGAGGAAATTCTGAAAAACTGGAAGGGAATCTAAAAAGCCAGCCCCTCCCCTCTTGACTTTTCCAGCGGGAGGGGCTATACTGATCTCAATCTATTTAGCAATACTAAATAGCAATGGAAAGGAGAAAGCCATGGAAGGCCGGTATGTACAGCAATTCAAAAAGGGCGCGCTGGAGATGATCCTGCTGTGTCTGATTGCCCAAAGGGAAACCTATGGCTATGAGATTTTGACTCAGCTGAACCAGCGGGGCGGCGCTGTGCTGGGCTACGCCAGAGAGGGGACCATCTACCCCATTCTTTACCGGCTGCAAGAGCAAGGGCTCGTTACAACCCGGCTGGCCCCCGCCGCAGCCAACGGCGGCTCGAAAAAGTATTATTCTCTCACGGAAAAGGGGCGGCAGTCCTTGGAGGAGCTGACAGGCTTTTGGCAGGACTACGCCCGCTGTGTGGAAGGGTTTATTCAGAGCTGGAAGGAGGCAGTTTGATGAAAGAGGAGTACATCCGGCAGGTGAGGAAGCACCTTTCCCTGCCGAGGAAAAGAAAACAGGAGGTTCTCAGAGACCTGGAGGAAATTTTTGACTCCGGCGCCGAGCATGGGGAAACCGAGCAGCAGGTGGCGGAACGCTTGGGATCTCCAGGGGAGTATGCCGCCGGGGTGAGGGGTCCACTGGAAAAGCGGAACAACGGCAGGCTCCTGGCGGGCGTGATCCTTTCCTGCGCAGGCTGCGTGGTGCTTCTGGCCGCCTATTTTGCCTCCAGACAGCCCTGGCTGCCCAAAGACGCCATCGGCTATGCCCAGGGCAGCACGGGAATTCTGGTGCTGGGCGCGGTGGACCTGTCCCCTCCGCTCTTGATTCTGGCGGGGATGGCCCTGGTGCTGGCTGTGTTCTTCACCTGCCGGCTGATCCGAAAAAGGAAGGGGTAAGGGATGAAAAAGAAACTGGGAGCCTTGTGTCTTCTAGCCATGCTGCTGGTGATTTTCTGTGAAGGGTGCGCAAGCCGTCTCTCTCTTGAGGATTGCGGCTGGACCATGACTGCTGTGTTTGACAAGGACGGCCAGGTGGTCGCCTGCGCCCCTGGTCAGAAGGACCTGTACCCTGATGCGAAAGCGATGGTAATCACTTTTTTCGCTGAAAATGGCAAGCTGAAAATCCATCGGGAAGGTATGGAGGACACCCTCACCGGCACTTACCGGCAAACCGAAATCAACCCAGACGGCAGACTTTATGAGCTTTCCGTGCAGGGGATTGGCCGAGGGTTCGGCGGCTGTGCCTTTACCAAACACGCCACAGGGGAAAACGTTCCAACCTTCGCGGTACAATTTCCTGAAAAATATTCTCTCTATTTTACCGGAGAACAGCCATGACAAAAGCCCAGAAGGGATGTTTCCCTCTGGGCTTCTTTTTTTGCTGCCTTTAGGCTTAACAAAACCCCTGGTTGAACCAGGGGTAAATAAAAA
>CAJMOH010000058.1 GCA_905215055.1 uncultured bacterium | reverse complement strand
GTCATGTACAGCACGGAGAAGCCGTGCTTGACAATGGAGTTCAACTCCTTGTCCAGCCGTTCCTTGACAATTTGGGGCAGGGGGTCGCCGTACTTCTTCTTGGCCCGCTCCCAGGTGATGGACACCAGCTGCTCCTCGGCCCCCTCGATGAAGGGCGGGAAGTTGCCCATTGGCACCGGCCGGATATAATCGATCATATCCGCGATTTTGTTGGGGTTTTTCACCACCACTTCAAAGGCCTTTTCCTTGCCCAGATACTCAAACTCTTTGAGCATTTCCGGAGTGGTGCGCATGTACAGGGGCGCCTGCTGGTCCGCGTCGTCAAAGCCCCGGCCTCCCATGATGACCCGGCGGTAATCCGCGTCCTTGGGGTCTTTGAAATGGACGTCGCAGGTGGCCACCACCGGCTTGTTCAGCTTCTCGCCGATTTTCACAATAGTCCGGTTGTACTCCCGCAGGCCCTCAATGTCGGTGTCCCCGTTGCGGACCATAAACATGTTGTTGCCCAGAGGCTGTATCTCCAGATAGTCGTAATAGGAGGCGATTTTGCACAGGTTGTCGAAGGACTCCCCCTTCACCACGGCCCGGAACAGCTCGCCGGCCTCGCAGGCGCTGCCCACCAGCAGGCCCTCCCGGTACTTGTTCAGCAGGCTTTTTGGCGTGCGGGGATTGCGGTAAAAATACTCCAAATGCCCGGCGGAGATGAGCCGGTACAGGTTCTTCAGCCCTGTATGGTTCTTCACCAGCAGGATCATGTGATAGGGACGCAGCTTTTTGGGGTCTCCTCCAGCCAGGGCGCCGTTGATCTCGTCCACCCGCTGGATCCCCTGATCGTGGCGCAGCCGCTCCAGGAAGTTGAGGAAAATATCCCCCAGCACGGCGGCGTCGTCCTCCGCCCGGTGATGGTGGAAGGGCTTCAGCTTTAAGTAGTTGGCAACGGAATCCAGAGTGGCCTTTTTCAAATCCGGCAGCAGAGACCGGGCCATTGTCACCGTGTCAATGTAGGTATTCTCAAAGGGCTTTCCCTGGCGCTGCAAGGCCGCCCGGACAAAACTGGCGTCAAAGGAGGCGTTGTGGGCCACCAGCACCGCGTCCTCCCCGCAGAACTGGAAAAACCGCTCCAGGGCCTCCGCCTCCTTGGGAGCGCCCTTCACCATCTCGTCTGTGATGGAGGTCAGCTGGGTGATCTTCTCTGGAATGGGCCGCTCCGGGTCCACAAAGATGTCGAACCGGTCCGTAATCTCCCCATTGTGCAGGCGCACCGCGCCGATTTCCGTAATGCGGTCATTCTGGGGAGAAAGACCGGTGGTCTCCAGGTCAAAACAGATGAAGTCCTGATCCAAGGGCTGCCGGCTGTCCCCGGAAACCGCCGGCACCAGGTCGTTGACGAAATAGGCCTCTGTACCATACAGGACCTTGAATTCCGGGTCCTCCTTTCGGATGGCCTCCACCGTGTTCATGGCCTCGGGAAAGGCCTGGGCCACGCCGTGGTCGGTGATGGCCACAGCCTTCTGCCCCCACTGGTGGGCCTGCTTGATTAGAGCGGCGGCCGGGGTCATGCCGTCCATATCGGACATGCTGGTGTGCAGATGGAGCTCCACCCGCTTTTCCAGGGCATCGTCCACCACCTTCACCATATCCACCGTGGCAATGGCCTTGGGACGCATCACGTTTTCCCGGTCGTATTTGTCATACTCCAGCTCTCCCCGCACCAGCAGCGCCATACCGCTTTTCAGCTTATCCAAGGCCTGGCACTCCCGGGCGTCTTGAATGATCTTCAGGGTGACAGAGCCAGTGTAGTCGGTGATGTCAATGGCATAGATTTTCCGGGACTTGTCTCGGGTCTCTTTGCTCTCCACGGCAAAGATTTCCCCCCACACCACAATGACACCCATATCCAGCGCCGCCTCCCGCAGAGGGGTGGGCTTGCCCTTGGGAACCGGGCCCAGCACGGCTCTTGCCGTCTCGGGGATGATAGCGGGCAGCAAATGCTCCTCGTCCCGGATGCTGACCTGGCGGCGGCTGGCCCGCTCCTGCAAAGCCTCCTCGTACTCCTCCATCTCCCGCACCTGGGCCTCCCGCTGGCGGCGAACCTGCTCTGTGCGAGCCTTCTCCACCGACACGCCCTCTCCCGCCTCCACGGTAAGGCGTCCCACAAACTCCACTGAACAGGAAATCTGAAACCATTCTTTAATCAGGTTTTTCAGCTTGAGGTCGGTATTGCGGGCGGCAAGGAGATCATAGCCGCCGTGGGCCAGGCGCACGGAAAATTTCCCGTCCTGATAGACAGCCTGAGCCTGGTTGAAGGTGCCGTTCAGAGTGGCGTCGCGCTCCTTGAGAGCCGCCGCCAGGATTGACAGACACTCCCCAGAAAAAAGCTCTGGCGGAAAATGGGGCTGAAGCTGCACGTCACTCAGCCCAAAGGCAGGGCCTTCCAAAACCTGCCGCAGCTTCTTCAGCTCGCCGTAATCCAGCAGCTGGGGAAATTCCACCACCAGCCGCACGGAGCGCTCCGCCCGGTTGACAGTGATTTGCAGCAGCCGTCCCTCCCGCAGCTGATCGGAAAAGGACTCCCCGTTCATTTCCTTTTGAAAAAAATGTCCCAGTGTGTTCAATGGTTGTCTACCCCTTCATTCCCGCTTATAGCTTTTCCACTTCTTCCAGCAGGGCGCTGAGCAGCTGGTCCTCCGGCACCTTGCGGAGAACCTTCCCCTTTTTGAAGAGAAGCCCCTCCCCTTCGCCGCCGGCAACGCCCAAATCCGCTTCCCGGGCCTCTCCCGGCCCATTGACAGCACAGCCCATCACCGCCACGGTAATGTCCTTTTGGCAGTCCTTCAGGGCGTCCTCCACCCGGCGCGCCAAGCCGATTAGGTCGATGCGGGTGCGACCGCAGGTGGGACAGGACACAAATTTCACGCCGCCCTTCAGATCCAGCGCCCGCAGGATGTCCTCCCCGGCGGCCACCTCCTCCACGGGATCGGCGGTGAGGGAAACCCGGATGGTGTCCCCAATGCCTCTCTGCAGGAGACTGCCAATGCCAATGGCGGATTTCACCAGCCCCATCCTGGCGGTGCCGGCCTCCGTCACCCCCAGGTGGAGCGGATAAGAGCATTGCTGGGCCATCAGCTCGTAGGCCCGCACCGTCAGGTCCACCGAGGATGCCTTCAAAGAGATGACGATATCCGTAAAGTCAAACTTCTCTAAAAGCGCCACATGATACAGGGCGCTCTCCACCAGGGCCTCCGGGGTGGGGGAGCCGTACTTTGCCAGGATGTGCTTTTCCAAGGAGCCGGAATTGACCCCAATGCGGATGGGGATTTTTTTCTGGCGGCAGGCGTCAGCCACAGCCTTTACCCGGCCTTCGTCCCCGATGTTGCCGGGGTTGATACGAATCTTGTCAATGCCAGCGGCTACGCTTTCCAGAGCCAGGCGGTAGTCAAAATGGATGTCCGCCACCAGAGGAATGCTCACCCGTTCCTTGATGGCGGGGATCAGAGCCACGGCCTCCTTGTTGGGAATTGCCGCCCGCAGAATTTGACAGCCGGCTTGCTCCAGGCGCAGGGCCTGGGCCACGCTGCCCTCTCTGTCTGTGGAGGGTACATTGAGCATGGACTGCACCGTGATGGGCGCGCCGCCGCCAATGGGGACGTTCCCCGCCAGTACCTGTTTTGAGTTTCTCCGTTCCATGTTGCTTCCCCTTTCCCGGTTCTTTCAAAAAGGGAGGCCCGGTTGCCGGGCCTCTCCCCTGTTATCCCTGTACAATGCGGACTATATCGTTAAAGGCGATGACCACTGTCAGCCCGATAAACAGGACAAAACCCACCGCATGGACATATCCCTCGTATTTGGCGGGGACAGGATGGCGGGTGACGCCCTCCCAGATGAGGAACAGCAGCCTTCCTCCGTCTAGGGCGGGCAGGGGCAGCAGATTGATAACCCCCAGGTTGACGGTGATCATCACGATCATCAGCAAGATGTTCAGCACCGCCTGGCCAAAGCTTTCCGACAAGCCCGCGCTGGCCGCCTGGCCAATGGCTTGGGCCGTACCGATAGGCCCTGCCACATCGTTAAGGCCAAAACGTCCGGTAAAAAGCCCCTTGAGCGTCTCCACCACCATGCGGACCATGGAGAAGGTGTCCGCCGCGGAACGGCGGATCAGGCTGGAAAAGGTGACAGCCTCCGGCTCCACATAAAAGTCCAGAGAAACCATGGTGGAACCGTCCTCCAGCGTCTGGGATTTTAAGGCAAAGGTGCCAAGATCCACCCGCTGGCCGTCCCGCTCCACTACCATGGAGACGGCGGCGGGATCCGCCAGCACCAGCGCAAAGTTCAAATCCCGGTCGGTGTAGATGGCATAGCCGTCCACCTCCACGATGGTATCCCCCACCTGGGCGCCGGCAGCCTGAAGAGCGGAGTCCTCGGTAAAGCTGGCAATTTGCGTAGTGGTGAACACGTCCTGCTGGCCCAAAACAATCATCATCAGGAAAAAGCCCAGAACGATGTTAAAGACAGATCCGGCAGCGACCACTAGAAAGCGTTTCCACACCGGCTTGTTGCCAAAAGCGCGGACATCCTGACTCTCCTCGTCCTCCCCCTCCATGGCGCAGTAGCCGCCAATGGGCAGCAGCCGCAGGCTGTACTGGGTCTCCCCTTTTCGAAAGCCAAACAGCTTTGGCCCCATGCCCAGGGCAAACTCGTTGACACGGATGCCCGAAGCCTTTGCCAGCAGGAAGTGTCCCAGCTCGTGAAAGAAAATGATAAAGCCAAAAAACAGAACGCCTATCAGGATGAGTAAAGCCGCCGTCAGAATCTGCAAAGAACCATCTCCTTTAAATCAGTGTGCCGCGCCTGCCACAAAAGCCCGCGCCTCTTTATCCGCTTCCAGAACCGCCTCCAAAGTGACCACGCCGGGGGCCTGGCGGTTCATGGCGGCCTCCACCAGCCGGGGAATGTCCAAAAAGCCGATTTTCCCCTCCAGGAACAGGGCCACCGCCCGCTCGTTGGCGCCGTTGGCGGCGGCAGGCACCAGCCCGCCCCGGCGCAGGGCCTCCCGGCACAGCTCCAGGCAGGGGAAGGCTTCTGTGTCCGGCTGGAAAAAGGTCAGGCTGCCCGCCTCCCACAGCCGCAGCTCCCCTGCCGGAGAGGGCAGCCGCCGGGGATAAGTCAGGGCATACTGGATGGGAAGAGCCATATCCGGAAGTCCCAGCTGGGCAATCACCCCATTATCCTTATATTGAATCATGGAGTGAATGATGCTTTCCCGATGAACCACCACCTGAATTTTATCCTCCGGCACGTCAAAAAGCCAGGAGGCCTCAATGACCTCCAGGCCCTTGTTCATCATGGTGGCGGAATCGACGGTGATCTTCGCGCCCATGTCCCAGTTGGGATGGCGCAGGGCCTGCTCCCGAGTGACAGAGGCCAGCTCCTCCCTTCCCTTGCCAAAAAAGGGACCGCCAGAGGCGGTGAGAATCAGCTGATCCAGGGCCTCCCGGCCGGGACTGCCCTGCAAGCACTGGAAAACGGCCGAATGCTCACTGTCCACAGGAAGAAGCCGCACCTGGTTTTTTCTCACCTGGTCCATCACCAGGGAGCCTCCCGCCACCAGGGTTTCCTTGTTGGCGAGAGCCAGCGTCTTTTTCGCCTGAACAGCCGCCAGCGTAGGCTGCAGCCCCACCATACCCACCACCGCGTTTAAGGTGATGTCCGCCGTTTCCCAAGCCGCGGCCCGGCACAGGCCCTCCATGCCGGCAAGCACCGGAATGTCCGTGTCCCTCAGGCTTTGGCGAAGGGACAGGGCCGCCCCCTCGTCAAAGACGGCGACGGCGGCGGGATGGAATTCCCGGGCCTGCTCTTCCAGCAGCTTCACGCTGGAACAGGCGGCCAGCACCTCCACCTGAAGCCTCTCTCCCTGGGCCTGAAGATTTCGTACAACCTCCAGGGCCTGGGTGCCGATGGAGCCGGTAGAGCCCAGAAGCGAAAGCTTTTTCATGGCAAACCTCTCTTCCCTATTATGCGCCCGCCAGGGGGAGAAAACTCACCAGCAGGTAAACAAAGGGCGCGGTGAAAATCACGCTGTCAAAACGGTCCAAAATTCCCCCGTGGCCGGGAATCACCTGGCCAAAGTCCTTGATATGGCAGCTCCGCTTGATAATGGAAAAGCTCAGGTCCCCCAGGATGGACAGCGCCGCCCCGAAGAAGCCGATGATAAACAGCACCAGATAATCGGCCTTGGCCTGACCCTGGTAGTAGATCTCTGTAAACAGCACGCCGCACAGCAGCATGACCAGCACATCCACCACCACGCCGCCAATGGCGCCCTCGATGGTCTTTTTCGGGCTGATATTGGGGCAGAGCTTGTGCTTGCCGAAAAAGGTTCCCGCGAAATAGGCCCCCGCGTCCGCGACCCAGGCGGAGAGCACGGCGATGAGCACATAGAACATGCCGTGATTTTCGCTGAGGTCCCGCAGGGAAACCAGGGTCTGCAAGGCGCTGGGAATCAACACCACCATGCTGTAAAGCATGCCCACCTCTTTAAAGGTGGCCTCCTGGTGATAGACGATCATGGCTGAGAAAATCAGCAGGGTAAACACACAGTAGGCCAAAAACTCCCACTCGTGGCTGCAAAAGGGCACCACCGCCGCCGCCAAAATAGCGGGACCGGCCAGAAACCACTTCTTGGTCAATCCCAAAGCCTTTACCAATTCCAGCACCGCCGTGGCGGAGATAAGGGCCACCACAATGTTCAACGCCAGCGGGAACGAGCGGTTGAACACAATGATCGCCGCAAAAAGAAGCACCAGGCAGGCGCCGGATAAAACGCGCTGTTTCATAGCAACATCCCTTTTCAGGTTTTTCTTCTCTGAACAAAAATCAGCCTCCCGCCGCCAGCCGGGCAGAGAATTTTTTGAAAAATATCCTCTATGATAGCATGGGAAGTCATACGCCTCCAAAGCGGCGCTGACGGGAGGAATAGATGGCAATGGCTTGATCCAGATCACTGGTTTTGAAATCCGGCCAGAGGATGTCAAAGTAGACAAACTCCGCGTAGGCGCTCTGCCACAGCAGGAAGTTGGACAGCCGCTCCTCTCCGCTGGGACGGATAATCAGGTCCGGGTCCGGCTGGCCGCCGGTGTACAAGTACTGGGAGAAAAGCTCCTCGGTCAGCTCCTGGGGACGGCGTTTTCCCTCCTGCACCTCTTGGGCAAAGAGCTTTGCCGCCCGGGTAATCTCCGCCCGGCCCCCGTAATTCATGGCCAGGTTCAGCACCATCCCCGTTTTGGGGGCAGAGGCCTCCTCCACCTCTTGGATCAGGGCGCGCAGCTCCGCCGGAAACGCGGAGACATCCCCGATAAAGCGCACCCGGATATTTTCGTCCATAAAGTCCCGGAGGGCCTCCTCCAGATACTCTTTAAACAGGCGCAGCAGCCCTCCCACCTCCTCGGCGGGACGGCTCCAGTTCTCTGTGGAAAAGGCGTAAATGGTCAGATATTGAATTCCGATTTTCGAGCAATAGCGGGTGATGGTGCGAAAATTGGACGCACCTGCCCGATGGCCGGCAGAACGGGGCAGCAGGCGCTTTTGCGCCCACCTGCCGTTGCCGTCCATAATGATGCCGATGTGAACAGGCAGATGAAGCTGTCCCTGTTCCCCATCCTGTTTTTTTCCAAAGGCCAAGAAACGGCCCCCTTTCCCGTTTCTTTTTTAGATCTCCATGATCTCCTTTTCCTTGCGCTGGGCGCATTCCTCCGCCTTCTTGACGTATTTGTCGGTGAGATCCTGGGTCTTTTTCTCGCCCTGCTTCAAATCGTCCTCGGTGATGTCTCCACCCTTCTTCATTTCCTTCAGCTTTTCAATGGCGTCCCGGCGGATGGCGCGAATGGCCACCTTGGTCTCTTCGCCAAGCTTGGAAACCTCCTTGGAAAGCTCCCGACGGCGCTCCTCATTAAGAGGCGGGAACACCAGGCGGATCACCTTGCCGTCGTTCTGGGGGTTCACGCCCAGGTCAGAGGTCTGGATGGCTTTCTCAATGCCCCGCAGCACGCTCATGTCCCAAGGCTGGATGATAAGCACCCGGGCCTCGGTGACGGACACAGCCGCCAGCTGGTTAATGGGGGTGGGGGTGTCGTAATAGTTGACCATGATGTGGTCCAGCACGGCGGGGTTGGCGCGGCCGGCCCGAATGGAATCGTACTCTTCCAACAGATGGTCGATGCTCTTGTTCATTTTGCTTTCGGCCTTTGCGAAAACGTCCTTCATCTCTGCCATGATACAATCCAACCTTTCAAAATTGTGATGTCTGTGTGTGTTATTGCACCAGGGTGCCGACCTTTTCTCCGGCAACCGCCCGGACAATGTTCTGAGGGTCCTCAATGCTGAACACCAGGAAGGGGATATTCCGGTCCTTGCAGAAGGAGGCCGCAGTCATATCCATCACGCCCAGGTTCTTGTTGAGCACGTCCATATAGCTGAGGGTGTCGTACTTCTTGGCATTGGGATTCTTCTTGGGGTCGCTGTCGTAGACACCGTCCACCATGGTGGCCTTCAGGATCACGTCCGCCTCGATCTCCGCCGCCCGCAGGGCCGCGCCGGTATCCGTGGAAAAGAAGGGGTTGCCCGTGCCGCAGCCGAACACCACTACCCGGCCCTTTTCCAGATGACGCACCGCCCGGTTGCGGATGTAAGGCTCTGCCACCTCCTGCATGGCGATGGCGGTCTGCACCCGCACATCCAGGCCCAGCTGCTCCAGGCCATCGGCCACGCCCAGGGCGTTGATCACGGTGGCAAGCATGCCCATGTGGTCGGCCCGGGTGCGGTCCATGCTGCCGCTGCTGCGTCCCCGCCAGAAGTTGCCGCCGCCCACAACAATGGCCACTTCCACGCCCATGTCCACAATCTCCTTAATGGGCTTGCAGATGGCCACAACTGTGTCAAAGTCAATGCCGTGTCCGGCCTTTCCCGCCAGAGACTCGCCGCTGAGCTTGAGCAAAACGCGCTTATATTTTGGTGCCATGGTATCTCTCCCCGCTTTACAGATTATATTCGCACTTATTGTACATGAAAACGCCCCGGTTGTAAAGCTTTAAGAGTCTGTTTTCCCTCTCGGAAAAATCCAGATTCCCGGGATTTTGGGGGAATTTCGCGGCCGCTCCAAAAAAATTTACAATTTCGAAATCTGCCCGCCCTGAGGAAAAGGATAAATCCGGTCGTATACAGTCAAGACATCCCTATGGTATGATTATGTTCAGAAAAAGGGGGAAAAGAAATGAAGGCTTCGGTGAAAAGAATTGTGTTCCATCCCCTGGTCATGGCAGCCCTTGGCCTGCTGACCGGCTTTCTTGTCAAGATGATGGACATTCATTTTTACGCCCAGCATTTTGGGGTGTCCCTCAGCGACATTTTCTCCCAGGCAGGGGTGTGGGTGGTGATCGGGGTGGCGATCAGCCTGTACAGTCCGGACAACCCCAGAGCTATGGTGAATATCTTTCTGTTCTGCGCGGGAATGCTGCTGACCTATTACGTCACCGCCGAGGTGACAGGCTCCATCTACGGCTGGAGCTTTATCAAGGCTTGGGCGGCGTTTGCGTGCCTCTCCCCTCTCATGGCTTTCCTGGTACGGCTGACCCTGCGGCCCGGGGCGCTGGCGCTGGTCCTCAAGCTGGGGGTGTTCGCCGGATATGTGGGGATGAACCTGCTGCTGGGCAGCTTTCTCCACTATTACGATCTGCCCCTCCTGGCGGTGCTGGCGTACCTGCTGTTTTGGAAGAGGTGGAACAAGCCCTCTGAGGACAGGAAGGCCTAGAACGAAAATCAAGACGCCTATCTATGCTGAAAAGGCACCCGCAAGAGCTTTCACGGACAGTTGCCCGCGCTTTTTCGGAAATGTTAAAACCCGTTGCTTGCGGCAATGGGCGGCGCGGCCTATAATGGGAATGAGAGTTGAACGAAAGGAGGCCGCCCCATGCTCGGTGAAAACATCAAGGCGGTTCGAAAATCTAAGGGACTTTCCCAGCAGGAGCTTGCGGTAAAGCTGAACGTGGTACGTCAGACGGTTTCCAAATGGGAACAAGGGCTGTCGGTCCCCGATTCCGACCTGTTGATCGCTCTGTCGGAAGCGCTGGAAACGCCTGTCAGCACATTGTTGGGAGAGACGATCGTTGAAACCGACGCAGACCGCTTGACTGCCATTTCTGAAAAACTGGAGGTGATCAATTTGCAGCTGGCACAAATAACATGCAGCCGGAGGAAAATTCTTCACTGGCTCTTTATCGTGTTCAGCGCGGCCGTTGTGGCACTTCTCGCCCTCCTGCTCCTGCTGAACAGCCCCTATCAGAATTGGGATTACAGCGATCCGGAAACCGCTGTGCTGGGGACTATCTACCATTCTTTTGAATGGCTGTTCTCTCGGGTGTGGCCGTTTCTCTTGGCGGGAGCGGTTACCGGCGCTGTCCTGACACGAAAGCGAAATTGAAAATGCTGGGAAGGGAAGCCGTTGTACCGGCGCACCTTTTGCGCCCTCCTGAAAGCCGGCTCCCATAAAGAAAAAAGAGCGGGCTCCATTTCTGGAACTCGCTCTTTTGCTACGCTTTTTGGAAAGCTTATTTCACCATGCCGGCCACTTCGGCAGCGAAGTCGTCCTGGCGCTTCTCCAGGCCCTCGCCCTTCTCGAAGCGGGTGTAAGCGGCAATCTTGATGTCGCCGCCCAGCTCCTTGGCAACGGACTCGGTGTACTGCTTCACGGTCATGGAGCTGTCCTGCACATAGACCTGGTCCACCAGGCAGATCTCCTTGAAGAACTTGTTCAGACGGCCGGCCACAATCTTCTCGGCGATATTGGCAGGCTTGCCCTCGTCCACGATCTGCTGGGTGAGGATCTCCTTCTCCTTCTCCACGCGCTCGGCGGGGACAGAAGCCTCGTCCAGATACTCGGCGTTCATGGCGGCGATCTGCATGGCCACGTTGTGGGCATAGGTCTTGAAGCCGTCGGTAGCGGCAATATCATCAGTGGTGTCGAACTTCACGATAACGCCGATACGGCCGCCAGCGTGAACGTAAGAGGTGACGGCGCCCTCGTAGCGGGCAAAGCGGCGGATCTTGATGTTCTCGCCGATGGTGAGAATCTTCTCCTTCAGCAGGGCGTCCACGGTCTCCTCAGAGCCGGCAGCCTTGCACTGGAGCAGAGTCTCCACGTCGGCGGGGTTCTGCTCGATAACGGTGTCGGCGCAGGTCTTGACAAAGGCCTGGAAATCGGCGTTCTTGGCAACGAAGTCGGTCTCGGCGTTGACCTCGATCACAACGCCCACCTTGCCGTCCTCGCTGACGGTGGCAAAGGCCACGCCCTCGGCGGCAATGCGGCCAGCCTTCTTCACAGAGGCGGCCAGGCCCTTTTCCCGCAGGAAATCAATGGCCTTGTCCATGTCGCCCTCAGAGGCGGTGAGAGCTTTCTTGCAATCCATCATGCCGCAGCCGGTCTTTTCACGAAGGGCGGCAACGTCTTTCGCGGTAAAATTCATTTGAAAACATCCTTTCTCTTTCTCGCCCGGCGCAAAGGCCGGACCACCTGGTATCACGGGAAACGAAAACGGGGAGCCTTACTCCTCCACGTTGATGTCGCCAGCCTCTTCCGCGTCAGCCTCGGCCTCGGCAGCCTCCTTGGCGGCGGCGCCCATCTGGCCCTCGCGGCCCTCGATGATGGCGTCGGCCATAGCGCCGGCAATCAGCTTGACAGCGCGGATAGCGTCGTCGTTGCCGGGAATTACATAATCAATCTCGTCGGGATCGCAGTTGGTGTCCACAATGGCCACAATCGGAATGCCCAGGTTGCGGGCCTCGGAAACGGCGATGCGCTCCTTGCGGGGATCCACAATAAACAGGGCGCCGGGATAGGACTTCATATCCTTGATGCCGCCCAGGAACTTCTCCAGCTTTTCAATCTCCAGCTGCAGCTTGCTGACTTCCTTCTTGGGCAGCAGGTCAAAGGTGCCGTCCTCTTCCATCTTCCGCAGCTGGGCCAGGCGCTGGATCCGAGTGCGGATGGTGGTGAAGTTGGTGAGCATGCCGCCCAGCCAGCGGGCGTTTACATAGAAAGCACCGGCGCGGGTAGCCTCCTCGCGGATGGACTCCTGAGCCTGCTTCTTGGTACCCACAAACAGCACGCTCTTGCCCTCGGTGGACAGGTCGCGCACAAAATTGTAGGCCTCTTCCAGCTTTTTCACGGTCTTTTGCAGGTCGATGATGTAGATCCCGTTGCGCTCGGTAAAGATGTAGGGAGCCATCTTGGGATTCCACCGGCGGGTCTGGTGGCCAAAGTGGACACCGGCCTCCAAAAGCTGTTTCATAGATACGACTGCCATTTACAAATACCTCCTTGGTTTTACAAAGCCCGCAAATGTGATTTTTGCGGTGGCTTTTGCCGCCGCCGCGCTGCTGTTTCGGGGCAGACCCGGAAGCCTTCCAGGCACCAATCCGAGGCGCGGCGTGTGTTTTGCTGAAATATTATAGCACAGGGGTCTGGGAGAATCAAGGGAAAATTCCCGGAAAACCAGGATTTTTCCGGCGAAAATCCGGCCCTACAAGCCAATTTTTTCCAGCAGCCTGCCAAAAGCCCCCTGTCGGGGAGCCTGGGTCGGCGCCTCATACTGGACAAGAACCGTGTCCTCCCCGATGAGGACAATGTCCTTCCAGGGGATCACCACATCCGGCTCTCTTCCCAGCAGGCCAAACAGCCGCAGCCGCCCATACACCACCAGGGCGCTGAGGCGTGCCTCCTTCACGTCCACCTCCGCATCGCCCACAAATCCTACCCGGCCTCCGTCCTTCACGTTGATGACCTCCTTATCCCGCAGGGCATCCAATCTGCATGTCATGGCGCCACCTCCTCCCCCTATTCTATGCGGGGAGTTTCCTTTCCATCCCTTCTCTTTTCCTGGGGAATATGCTATACTGAAAAAGCAAACACTCCAGCTTTTATTTTTTATTTTTTGGAAAGGATGAAACGCGCATGAACATCTGGTATGACATCTCTCCCAAGCGCATTAAGGCCGACGACTTCTTTGCCGTCATCGAAATCACCAAGGGAGGCAAGGCCAAGTATGAGATGGACAAGGAAACCGGCCTGCTCCGGCTGGATCGGGTGCTGTACACCTCCACCCACTATCCGGCAAACTACGGGTTTATCCCCCGCACCTACGCCAACGACGGCGACCCCCTGGACGTGCTGGTGCTCTGCTCGGAGAACATCATCCCCATGTCCTTGGTGCGGTGCTACCCCATCGGCGTCATCATCATGGACGACGGCGGCAGCGAGGACGAGAAGATCATCGCCATCCCCTTTGACGATCCCACCTACAACAACTACAAGGACATCACCGAGCTGCCCCAGCATATCTTCGCCGAGATGCAGCACTTCTTCACGGTGTACAAGCAGTTGGAGGACACCTCTCACACCCAGATCGGCGAGGTGCGGGACCATGAGGCGGCCAAGGCCATCATCTCCTCCTGCCTGGAGCGGTATTTAAACGACTTCTGCCGCTGACTCACCTATCTGAACATAAATAAAACAAAAGGAACCGGCCCAAAAAATCCAAGGGCTGGTTCCTTTTTTAGCATTGGTCCCGGTAATATTTGCGGATCAAATCCGGGATGTCCCTGGCCACAACATGATGCTCAAAGATCTCGTGTTCCCAAATGTAGATTTGAGAGCTGTCCACCTGTCCGTCAGGCAGGACACGGTAGCAGTAGTAATCCCCGCAGCCGTTCCCGGCGAAAAAGATGTGCCGCGCTACCTTTTCCAAGTATTCCTCGAAGGTGTCGCAGCCGTCCAGAAAGCCAGGAAGCAGCTTGGCATTCTCCATGATCTCTCTTGCAGACCACAGCAGCCAGTGGTCGCCGTCTGTCTCCCGCAGCAGGGCCTTCAGCTCTTCAGGGAAGGGATAGCCCACCGCCGCCTCCGCCTGGGCAATCTCCTCCTCCGGGCAGGGAGGCTCCAGATGGGCGTATTCCACCCCCGCCTCCGCGATACATTGAGCGATCAATTCTCGAAACATGTCCAGTCCTCCAAAAAAGCTCACTGGCTTTCCAAAAAGTCCTCCAAGCCGCCTTCCCGTATATCCACATACTGCTCCTCGTTTTCCCGGGACACCAGCCGGACGTACAGGGGGATTTCCTCCAAAGAGGGGCCGCCTATCATTACATAATACTCCTCGTCTACATCGTAGACGCGAATATATAAGCCAAAGCCTGCCTCTTCATAGGCGTAGCCTTCAAAGTCGCTCCAGGTGAGGGACGCTCCCTTTTCCGCCAGCCTTTCAACATTGTCCAGCGTAAGCCGACCATTTCCCGCCGCACAGCCAGCCGAAGAAAGCAGCAGGACCACCGAAACTAAAAGCGCCAAAGCCTTTTTCATCACGCAAACTCCTTCCCTTCTGCCGGCAAAGCAGCCGGACCGTCCTTTTCTATCTTTATTGTAGCACCGGACTCCCCGGATGTCAATTTTCTCTTGGTGGAGAGAAGCGGGATCGAACCGCTGTGTTTTGTTTGCCTGAATAGTGCTCCAACCGCCTTCGCGCAATGAAAAAATCCGAAGCGCGTAACTTCGGATTTTCCTGGTGGAGAGAAGCGGGATCGAACCGCTGTGTTTTGTTTGCCTGAATAGTGCTCCAACCGCCTTCGCGCAATGAAAAAATCCGAAGCGCGTAACTTCGGATTTTTCTGGTGGAGATAAGCGGGATCGAACCGCTGACCTCTTGAATGCCATTCAAGCGC
>CAJMOH010000057.1 GCA_905215055.1 uncultured bacterium | reverse complement strand
CCAACCGGGCTATAGCTGTGTACCTGTACCTGCGGGGAAGGGCCAACAAGGAGGGCTTCTGCTGGCCGGCGGTTCCCACCATGGCGCGGGAGTTGAAGATGTCGGAGAGCACAGTGCGGCGTGGAGTACGGGATTTACAAAAGGCTGGGTTCCTCATAGTGGAGGAAAGGTTCCGGTGGAACCAGGCGGATTCGTCTAACCGCTATGTTCTGACTAACCATTCCAGATAAAACACAAAAGGGACCCTCGAAAGGGTCCCTTCGTTCTTGCAGGTTAGTTTGCCAAATTCAAATCAAAGCTCATCAGGATGCTTGCCGCCTGTGCCCGGGTGGAATCCCCGCCGGGCTGGAGGGTGCCGTCGTCGTGGCCGTTAATAAGCTCATTACCGTTGGCCCAGGCCATGGCAGCTTCAGCCCAGGAGCTCACCTTGCTCCCATCGGGGAAGGCGGTGAGGTCGCCGGAGGCCGTCAGGTCATAGCCCTTGACCTTGGCGTAGTTATAGAGCATCTGGGCCAGCTCCTCCCGGGAAACCGCTCGGTTGGGACGGAAGGTGTTGTCCTCGTAGCCGTTCACTACGCCGGTCTGCTGAGCCCAGGCGATTGCATTCACTGCCCAGTGGCCGCTCGCGTCGGCGAAGGTGCTCTCCCCTTCCACCGTGGGCTGGCCCTCTAAGTTATAGAGAATCTGTGCCACCATGGCACGGCTCAGGGGGGCGTTGGGCTCAAAGGAGGTGGCGCTGGTGCCGGTCATGATGCTGTTGCGGTACACATACTCCACAGCGCCCTGATACCAGGCCCCCTTCGCGGTGTCGGTGAAGGGCAGCTCATGGCTGCTTTCGTCCAGAACGATGGCGTACTCGCTGGCATGGGTGAACTTCAGCGCCACGTTACCGCTGGCGTCCACCTGGGCGGAGGTTTCAAAGAGCATCTGCTTTTTGGTAGTGTTGTAGTGGTAGAGGTTGGCCCAAAGGCCCTTATTTTCCGTGCCCACAGGGGCGGTGAGGGTCAAGGTGAAGCCAAACTCCCCATCGTGGGCCAGGCTCAGCTGGACGGTGCTCTTTTCCCCGGTCACCATGTTGATCACGTCCACGGGGATGTCGCTGGTGTTCAGGCTCACGCCCAGGTCCAGGTCGGTGAAGTCCAGGTCGGTGGGGATGTCCTGGCCGTTGATCTCCCACTTGACGCCGCCGCCCATGTCCAGCTCCAGGGTCACGTCCTTGCCTGCCACGGCTTGAAACACTTCGGCGGGCACTTCGGTGGTGCCGTTCATGTCCACGGTCACCGTGCTGCCAGAGGGTGTTTCGTCCACCTCGTCCTCGATCTCCGTCCAGCCGTCGGAACCTCCGGTGCTGGGGCCGCTGGGGGTGGTGGTGCCGCCGCTGGAGCTGGGCCGGGTCGTGCCGGTGAGGGTGACGGTGATGTTGTAGTCATCGTAGTTGGTCGCGCCGGTCACGGGAACGGTGACGGTGTAGGTTTGATCCTTCACAATGCCGTTGCCGCCGGTGTAGGACAGAACGCCGTCAGTGATGCTCATGTCGGTCACATCGCTGCTGGTGGGCGCACCGTAACTGGCTCCGGCGGGGATGGCGGGCAGGGTCACTTTATCGGGCCAGTTGGCCAGGACGGTGCCGGTGGCGGTCGTGGTCCCGTCATAGGTCCCCTTGTTGATGGTGATGGTTACGGACACGCTGGTTCCGTCGTTGTAGTTGTTGTCCCCGGCTTTGACGGCGGTGACAGTGACGGTACCCGCCTTGGAGGGGGTCAGGATATTACCGCTGACGGTGGCCGCCCCGGTCCCGTTGGTAACGGTGAAGGTGACCACGCCGCTGCCGGAGCCGCCGCTGGTGGTCAGGACGTAGTTCTGACCGTAGGTGGCAGGGCCGGTGCTGGTGATGGACAGGGCAGCCTGATCCGCCTTCTGGATGGTGTAGCTGGGCTTGCTGCTTGCCGTGCCGGAGTAGTTGCCCTTGCCAGTGACGGTGACGGTGTAGGTGCCAGCATTGATGGAATCGCCGCCGAAGTCCACATCGTAGTCGGTTTCCGCATTCAGGGTCTTGCCGCCCAGCTTCACGGTGACGGTGGGCTTCTGGCTCTGGCCGTTATAAGTAAATGCAGTCCCGCTCAGTTCCACAGTGGCGTCAGCAAGGGACGCCGCACCGATGAGCCAGCTCTGGCTGGTGTTGGTCGCATTGTCCAGCGTGTAGTTGTCGTTGCCCAGACTGGTAACTTTGGCGGTGTAATTGCCCACGGCTGTCTCATTATTGCCCTCATAGGTCAGATTGAAGGTATCTCCGTTCACCGCGTTGGACACTTCGGCGGTGACGGTCTTTGCGCTGCCGTCGTAGGTGAAGCTGGTGGTGCCCCAGTTCAGCACCACGGGCAGCGGGTGAATCGCTGCGGTGGCGGTGGTGGTTTTGCCGTCAGATGCAAGGGTGTAGTTCTTTACCGTGTCCGACAGGGCTACGGTAACGGTGGCGGATTTGCTGTCGTCCACATTCTTGTCGGCAAATGTCGCCGTGGCGGTGTAGCCCTCGCCCAGGGTCAGGCTCTCGCCGTTCACCAGACCGGTAAAGGTCACGGTGCCCACGGTGGCGTCGGTAGTGCCGTCGTAGGTCTTGTCCTGCACCGTAGCGCTGGCAATGCTGATTTCAGCGGGGTTTACCGTGACCTCTTTCTCGATGGTGCGGGTGCCATTCTTGGCGGTCAGGGTGTAGCTTCCCGCATTTTTGATTTCCTGCTCAACAAGTCTCCAGCCCTCGGTGGTGGCGTCACCGGAGATGGCAAACTCCTTCCCCATCACCTCCACCGAGCCGGAGGGGGCGGTCAGGGTGAACTTGCCGGACTGGTCGGTGCCGTCATAGGTCAGGGTTTCACTGCCGGAAATGACCGGGTCGGGGTTGGTCAGGTTGAAGGTGCTATTTTCTCCCGCCTCCAGCGTTCCCTCACCCGCCAGGCTGGACTGGTTCGCAATGTTCAGGGTGCCGTTCACGGTCAGGGTCTTGCCCTGGGGCACCGTCAGGGTGCTGCCCGCCGGGATGGTGAAGGTGTTCCCGTTTTCAATGGTGAGGTCATCGGTCAGGGTATAGGTGCCGCCCACGGCGCTGGGTTGGTCGCTCTGGCCGTAGATCAGCCAGCTGCCGTTGCCGGTGGGGGCCAGCGGTTTTTCAGTGAAAGAATTATCATACAATATCACACTGTTGGTCAGCAGGGTGGAGTTGTCCCCGACGGTCACGGACCCTGCGCTGCCCCAAATGTTATCAAGGTAGATGCCGCCCGCCTCGCTCGTCGCCGATCCGCTCCGGGCGGTGAGGGAGCCGCTGCCGGATAGGGTCACGGAAGGGGAAGGGGAAGAGGAGTTAACATAAAGGCCATAACTGTAATTACCTGTGCCGCCGGTGGCGGTCACGATGGCATCGTTCACGGTGACAGACGAAGACGAAAGCATAGAGATGCCGTAACTGCTGCCACTGGTGTCACCGCCGGTGGCGGTCAGCGTCCCGTCCTGCGCCGTAACTGTGCCATCGGATACATAGAGACCTCTCGAAGTATAGTTTCCGTTAACATTGCCGCCGATGGCGGTGACGCTGCCGCCTTGCTGGGTGAATGATCCAATGACAAAGATACCATAACTGCTGCCTGAGCTTGTCTCAGCGCCCTGCGCGGTCAGGCTGCCGCCGCCTTGGATGGTCAGGTTTCCCTCTACACGGATGCTCTGGGTCTCGCCGTTTGGATCCTGAACGCCCTTGACGGTGCTGCTGCCCTCCAGCACGATGGTCAGGTCGCCCGAGGCAAAGATGCCCGCGCCGACATGATAGATGGTATCCGTGCCGTTGATGGTGGCGTCCTTCAGGGTCAGGGTGCCGGTGGCGCTGTCGTACTTGACGTTGTAGTCACTTTCGCTGGCCCCCTCGGTGGTCAGGGTGCCGTTTTCGTTGGTTTTCCAGCAGCCGCCGTTCAGCACATTGGTGCCGCCCACGGTGAGGGTGGTGGGTGCCGCCGCCGAAGCCGTGACGGGGGGCAGCATGGCCGCCACCAGGCATAGGACGCAGAGAATGCTTAAAATTCTTCGTTTCATGTTTGTCCTCCGTTTCGTTCGTCAGGAGGACATTCCTGCGTCAGACAGGTTCCTGTCTGACGCAAGGGGGTACCCCCTTGCGATGGTGTTCTGTTTTCCTCGTATCGGGCGCAGACCGCCGCAATGAGCGGCAGGCTCTTTTCCCCGATGGAGCGGATCTCCAGCAGCCCCTCCGGCCCGGCCCGCTGCATGGCGCACAGCTGCTCCATGCGCTCCACACCGCCCCGGCCCAATGCCAGAGCGAGCCGCCGCAGCTGGGCCCGCTGGGCCGGGAACGCCTGCTCGCAGGCGGTAAAGTATGCCTTGACCATGATTTCTCCTTCCTCCGGCGGCGATAGATTGTTGCTGTCAAGTCTATTTTATAAAAATTTTTCGCCGGTTTCCAGTACGAAAGATGCCGCAACCTGCGGCAAAACTGGTACTTGACAAATTGACTTTTTTGTGCATAGGCCGTATAATAGAGGAAAATCCCCAAAGGAGGGGTTGCATGGAACCATTGAACCTCGCCATCTGCGACGATCTGCCGGAGGAGCGGAAAGCGCTGCTCGCCCTGCTGGAACAGGCCCCCATTGCCACCGTTTGCGCCCAGTTCGCCAGCAGTGAGGAACTGCTGGAAGCCTTCCGCCCCGGCAAATTCGATCTGTTGCTGATGGACATTTACATGGACGGCATGACCGGCGTGGAGGCGGTGCAAAAAATCCGGGAGATGGACGATGCCATCCCCATCGCCTTTACCACCACCAGCACCGAGCATACCCTGGAGAGCTACCGGCTGTCGGTGCTGAAATATCTGGAAAAGCCTGTGCGCCAAAAAGACATCAATGACCTGCTGCATCTGGTGAAGCTGCAAAGGGACAGCGCCCCCCGGCTGGCCATCCGGCAAAACGGCGAGACGCAAAGGCTCTTGCTCTCGGAGCTGTTCTGTCTGGAGCAAAAGGGGCATCATGTGATGATTTCCAGGAAAGACGGCAGCACGCTCCAGATCTACGGCAAGCTGTCCGACCTGCTGCCCCAGCTGGAGGGGCAGCCCTTTTTCTGCCCCCACAAGAGTTACTGCGTGAACCTGGCCTTTGTCCGGGGGATCAACGAGGAATATCAGAGCTATGAACTGGCGGACGGGAAAATGGTGCCCATCAGCCGCTCCAACCGGGCCAAGGCCAAGCGGGCCTGGGAGGACTTCCTGTTTGCCCGGACAAGGGGGGAGAAATGATGGAACAGCTATTTTATATTTTCTGTACCACGCTGCCCAGCCACATTATCCCCTTTGTCCTGTTCTGGAACTTCCAGTGGCGTTCGCGAAAGGCGGCGCTGCTGGTGATGGGCGCCAGCGTACTGTGCAAACTGGGCGCTGCCGCTTGGTGCATCACATCCGGTGTGGAGATACGCAGCATGGAAATCGTGTTCTCGGCGTTGAACTTCCTGCTCTACTGGTATTTCCTGCGGCTGGATTTTTTCAAGCTGCTGTTTACCTATCTGCTGATTGTGGACTATCTGCTGGTCATCCGTGGAATTGCAGCCTTTCTGGCCGTCCGGTTCTGTCAGGCTCCGCCCCAGGGATGGATGGGCAGCTTGTTTTGTACAGCGCTCTACCTGCTGACCCTTCCGCCGCTGCTCCGAGGCTTTCGCCGGGTGTCCGGGCAGGTATACCACACCGGTGCGCCGCACATCTGGCAGACCATCTGGCTGGTTCCGGCCATCCTCTCGGCGTTGACCATTCTCTCCACCAACGCCTGGGCGGAGCAGAGCGCAGGAAGCTGGTTGTTTCTTGCTTACAGGGGCGGACTGCTGGCCTGTGTACTGGTCATCTGTTATGTGCTACTTCAGGCAATCGACAGCCTGCAAAAGCAAATTGCCCTGGAACAGCGGCTGACCTTTGAACGAGAACTGCTGGAGATGCAAATGGAGGAAGAGGAAAAGCGCAGTCTGCTCCTGATGGAGACCGCCCAGCAGACCCGGCAGATGCGCCACGACCTGCGTCATCATCTGACGGCAATCCAGGCCATGGCCGGGGACGAGAACCCCAGGCTGGCCGCCTATCTCTCGGAGCTGATCCGGGACATCCCCGCCGCCGTCCGGGATTATTGCGAAAACCCCACCGTCAACGCGGTGGTGTCCCACTATGCCTCCCGCTGCCAGCAGGAGGGCATCGCCATTACCGCCCGGCTGACAGTCCCCACGCAGAATGAAACGCTGGATGACCGCGCATTGTGCGTCGTGTTCGCCAATCTGCTGGAAAACGCGGTGGAAGCCTGCGGGCGCATGGCCGGAGGTGAGAAATTCATCCGGCTGAACAGTTCCCTGGAGTACGGCGTCCTGACCATCACCATGGACAACAGCTTTGACGGGCAGGCGCGGCAGGAGGACGGGAAGTTCCTCTCCAGTAAGCGGGCGGGTGCGCCCGGCGTGGGCCTCAGCTCCATCCGGGCCGTGGCAAAGGCCCACCAGGGCGACGCCCGCTTTGAGGCGGACGGACAGGTGTTCCGCTCGTCGGTGTACCTGAGTGTGTGAGCGTCGGTGGCTATGCGCGAGGCAGGACCGTGACATGGAGCAGCCCCCGGCACCTCCTTGCGAACGGCCTTCACCAGCCGGATATACTCGGCCCCGGCCAACTCATGGCCATACTTTACAACCGTTGACGCCGCCTGTTCCTGCACCCGCAGGTAGGAGGCGTATTTCTTCACCAGCGCCGAGGTGATGGTCAAATCCTTTTTTTCATGGCAGTACCTCCAAAAGCATCAGATACTGCTACATTCCTCTTTCCCTAAGTCTGTAAAAGGCGCGAAAATCTCGGACGTAGACAGCCCTGCCTAGGAGCGCAGCTTCTCTTTCGCGGCCTGGTAGATTTCCTGTCGGCTTGAAGGATCGCAGCGTCGGAATATGGCAATCAAGGACTTCTCCTCGGGACGGAGCTGGCCGATCACGGCTGGCTCCGCCCACACTTTTTTGGGGACTCGCTTCTTCGGCGCAGCCTGCTCTGTCTTTTCTGGGTTGGAGAGCATCTCAACCATTTGACCCATTGGGACTTCAAAGATTTTTGCAAGGGCTGACACCCGCTGAAAATCAGGTAGGGTTTTCCCGCTCTCATGGAAAGAGTACGTCGAGCGGTTTATATTGAGGGCCTCAGCCACAGCCTTTTGTGTGAGTCCACGGTCAGTTCGCAGTTTTCTGAGGACATCACCAGGGGTTTTGCATTGCACAGGAATCACCTTCTTTGAAATTTACTGTGAAATTATTTCACTAAATATCGTAAAATGATTGGCAGATACCTTGGACGAACCCGGGAGGATCTGCCTTTCTCTTTTAATTCATCACAACAGCATATAGACCCATGGAAACTCTCTCCACATGCCGCATTTCGGATCAAAAATCAGAATATGGGGATTATATCCCCTTAATTAAGCGGTTTATAACCCCCATACTTAATTAAAAAGTGTGGGGGTTTCTGAAATGATTGTATTTGACCGGCTCTGGGATGTCATGAAAAAACAAGGTGTTTCCACCTATCGATTGAGAGAGAAGTGCGGCATTGACAGCCAGACCATCCGCCGCCTGCGGGCCAATGAAAATGTCGAAACGAAAACGCTAGACAAATTGTGCCGCGCATTGTCGTGCCGTTTGGAGGATATTGCGGAATACATCGCGGATAACCCTAAACAGTAGCGGCCGTCCAGTCTAAAAGTCTGTTGTTGCTTTTCAAAATATGGGGATTATATCCCCTTACCAAAAATGATTATAACCCCCATACTGATGAATGTCAAGATGGGGGAACTGCGGTATGATTATATTTGAACGGCTCTGGATCACCATGGAAAAGAGAGGAATCTCAACTTACCAATTGAGGGAACGATGCGGCATAGACAGCCAAACTATCCGCCGCCTGCGGGCCAATGACAATGTTGAAACGAAAACGCTGGACAAATTGTGCCGCGCATTGTCGTGCCGTTTGGAGGACATTGCAGAGTATAGACCAGATCTTTGACGTTTCCTTTATTTAGGAAACTTATCTAGCTATCCGTCTTGCTGACACCATCTCGAAACTGAGAAAGGCGGTACGGGGACTATCACTGTGGTGGCGAAGCAGGGCCTCATAGTAGGCCTACAAAGAAGGAATCTCTCTTGGGGGCTTCCTCCTTTTTGTTGTGGGGGTTTTTAGCCGGGAAATCCCCAAAACCCCTTGCAAGCTGGCGCGCGACCCTTTATACTAAAAATGAAGCGAAATACCGGGGGCAGTTCCCCGGAGCAGATGGAATGAAATCAAAAGGCCATGGCCTTTTGTCGTATGGGTCCCATACGACAAGCATTGCTTTGTGCCGCTCCGGAAGGGGCCAGCCCCCAGCAGCATGGCGCGGGAAGTGTCTGGGATTTCGAGATAGGAGGCAACGCCTATGATGACGAATGAAGCCCGCGTTGCAGCGGTGATGGAGCGGGTGCGGGCCAGGGTACAGCTGAGGAAGCAGCGGCGCATGGCCGGGGTCCTGGTCCTGGCCGCCCTGGCCGCCGGAATTGTTTTGGGTTCGATGGCTCACCATGGGAAGGAGGTCGATTGAAATGGGGAAGAGAATTTTGAGCCTGTGCATGGCCCTGGTCCTGTGCCTGGGCCTGCTGCCCGTCACGGCGCTGGCGGCGGAAGAAATTAAGCTGTTTATAGGCGGTCAGCAAATCACAGAAAGCGGCTGCTATGAAAAAAATCAAGACGGAGATTGGACAAAGGTTGAGGATAGTGACGGTACAGAACCTGCCAACGGTCAGTTTTACTATGACGCCGCCACCTTCACCCTTACGCTGAATCAGGCGGAGATTACTCACGATAAAACTGTGACTGTTGCAGAAGGTTACACCTACGAAGTTAGCGTGATTGCCTTTAGTCAAACTGCCGATGTTTCTCTCAAAATAGTAGTATCCCAAGGAACGAGTACCATAACGGGAACCGGCGGGATTCGTGTAGAGTCCACGACTGGAGATGTCTCCTTGTCTATTGCGGGTCCTGGCAGCTTAGATGTCGAACCGAAAGGGAGTAATTCAGGAATTACGCTTTGTAGTTCAAAGAATACGAACCTGGATATCGACGGTGCAGATGTTACAGCTTCATCTCCTGCCCAGTATGGAGTTTATCTAATCTCTAGTACCGACGCATCATCCACTTCTACTATTACGGTAAATAATGGCAGCCTGACCACCAGTGGCAATGGTTATGTCGGAATTTACTATTATTGGTCTGGCACGAACAATGCTGGCACTTCCAGCCTGACCGTCAGCGGCAACGCAGTGGTGGATACAAGAAACAGTAAAATACTGACTAACAATGCGGAAACGGGTGTTCAGGTTGGTGCAGGCAGCGATGGCAACGGAGGTATCGTCTTTAACGGCAAGAACGGCACCGTGTACGGCGATGTTACCTTGCAGGAGGACTTGGAGATCGGCGAGGACGAAACCCTGACCATCGGAAAGGACGCCAGCCTGACCGTCCCGGATGGAAAGACTTTGACCAACGACGGCACCATCAATGTAGAGAGCGGCGGCAAGCTGGAAGGCACAACGACCGGCAATGGCACGCTCAAAATCGCCCCCACTATTACCACCCAACCACAAGATGTGGAAGTAAAAGAAAATGAAACTGCCACCTTTACCGTGAAAGTCACCGGCAGCGATTTGTCCTATCAGTGGCAGCAAAATATGAATGGTTCCGGTTGGACGGATATTACAGGCGAAACCAACGCCACATATACCATAGGGAAAACCACAATGGACATGAACGGCACTCAATACCGTTGTGTTGTGAAAAACAGTATAGATGAAGTGACAAGCAACGCCGCAACTCTGACGGTTACGGCAAAGCCTGCCTACACCGTTACCGTCAATGCCAACCCGACAGAGGGCGGTACAGCCAACGCTGACAGGCAGACGGCGGCAGAGGCCGAAACCGTTACCCTCACTGCCACCCCCAACAGCAACTATCGCTTTGTTGGCTGGACTTCCGATGGTGGCGTCACCTTTGCTGATGCTTCCAGCCTGAGCACCACCTTTACCATGCCCGCCGAGGATGTGACAATTACGGCGAACTGGCAGTATGACCCGCCCTACATTCCCCCCACCAAGACCCCCAGCGAACAGGCTTTGGATAAAATTGAGGACGCTAAGCCTGGGGATACGGTGACGATCAACATTTTCGGCGGAAATACCAAGCTGGACAAGGAAGTGTTCGAGGAGCTGGCAGGCCGGGATGTGACATTGGAGATCAGCCTGAGCAATGGCGTCACCTGGACGGTCAACGGCCAGGACATCCCGGCGAACGCCAAACTGACGGACATTGACATGGGCGTGTCCATGAACACCAGCACCATCCCGGTAGACCTTATCAACGCCGTCACCGGGGAGATCGGCACGGTGCAGCTCACGCTCAAACATGACGGGGAATTTGGGTTCACCATGACGATGACGGCTCCGGTGGGCGCGAAGAACGCCGGTCTGTGGGCCAACCTCTACCACTATGACGAGGACGCCGGGAAGATGGTCTATCAGGCCGCCGCCCTGGTGGACGAGGACGGCAATGTGGCCCTGCCCTTTGACCATGCCAGCCAGTACGCCCTTGTGTTGGACAGCAAGAGCCACGACCTGCCTTTTACCGATTTGGCAGCGAACGCGTGGTATTTGGACGCCGTGGCCTATGTCTACCGCCACGACATCATGGAGGGGATGAGCGCCACCACTTTCCAGCCCAACGGCACCTTGAGCCGCGCCCAGGCCGTGCAGATCTTCTATAACCTGGAGGGCCAGCCGGACCTTTCCGGCGAGAATTTGGGCTACCCCTACGAAGACGTGAACGCCCAAGCCTGGTACGGCAACGCCGTGTACTGGGCCAGAATCACCGGCGTGGCCACCGGCTACGGGGACGGGACCTTCCAGCCCGGCGACAGTATCACCCGCCAGGAGTTCGCCCAGATGCTCTACAACTACGCCAAGTATAAGGGCTATGACTTAACGGCAGAGGGTGATTTGAGCCAGTTCCCGGACAGCGGCAGCGTGGCCGATTGGGCCGAAACTGCCATGTCCTGGGCCAATGGCAACGAGCTGATTAACGGCCACGACGATGGCACCATCGATGCCGCAGGCATTGGAACCAGAGCTCAGGCGGCTAGTATCTTGATGCGGTTTGACCAGAACCTGGTAGAAAAGTAAAGTGCAAAAGGGAGCTTCCTTCACGGAGAGCTCCCTTTTTTATGCGTGTGACCTTGATTCAAATTCCTGCTGGTAGCTGTGAAACTCGGCGATTTCGTGTTCCAGCGCCGGCCTGATATCCGGCTTGCCGCAATCGGGACAAGTTTTCACTTTTCCTTTTCCTACCCGGCGGAACGTGAACCCACACTTCTTGCAGTGGTATATTTGCATGTATCATTCCCCTCCTAACAGGCGGCTATTGTACCACAATACTTCCAACAAATCAATCCACAGCTCTTCCCACCAGTTCCGGCTGCTTGGCGTGAAGCATCTGCAGAGCAACGGTGGTATCCATCAGCCAGGGGCGCACCTGTTCCTTGGCAAGCAGCACTGGCATCCGGTTGTGCACGACCGACACAGCCTGGTTCGGCTCTGTGGTGAGGATGGTATAACGGCGCTTTCCGCCAATCTCTCCCCACAGGCCAGCCAGATACACCACTGTGGAATCTGGATAATGAAAAAGAAACTTCTCCTTCTGCTTATTCCACTCATAGAACCCGGTGGTGGGCACCACGCAGCGGCGGTGCAGCAGCGGCTCCCGAAACGTGGGCCGTTCCTCCGCCGTCTCCGAGCGGGCGTTGATCAAGAGGCCTTTACCCTGAAATCCTGGGAATCCCCACACCGCCGTGCGGACCACCACCTTATCTTGGCTGGCCACCAAAATCGGCGCCCGGTCAGAGGGAAAAACCTCCCCCAGCTTTAGCTGCCCGTTGACCTGCCGCTGGGCAATGTCGATGATTCGCCGGATCTCCTCCGCCTGCTCTTCCGTGTAAAGCGTATATCTTCCACACACAATTTCCGCCCCCTTTGAGATACAGTATAGCCTGATTGCCAGGAAAAATCCAGCTAGGCTTTCATCTCCACAAACCACCGTCCACCGGTTTCGTAGAGATAGGTCTCTTTCCCTTTGATCTTCACCACATAGCGCCGGGCCAGTTCCCCTGTGGTGTGGGCCTTCCCCGGAGCCGCCTCCCGGCTGTCCTCGATTTCGTAGACCGGCCCGGTTGCCAGGACGATTTTCTGGGGCCGCACGGAGCCGTCTATATGGTGGGTGGCCACCACCTCCACATATTGCTTGCGGCGGGCTGGATTTGTCATGCGGGCTCAACCCCTTCCATTCCATGCGCGGTCAGGGCGTGGATGGTAGAAAAGGGGATAGGGCAGCCATCCAATACCAAGAGCTGCTCCACATCGTCTACCTTCTTCACCGTGTCGGACACTACGGTGTATTCCCCCAGCAGTTGCCCTGCAATGTGCTTCACCGGCACAAAATAGGTGACGGTCACCCAGTCGCCTTTCCGTAAATCGTTGAGGGTGCGGTAGATGGCCTCCTGCTGGTCCGCCGACAGGGACACCTGGGGCACCAGCAGCCGGTCTTGTTCCGTGGTGAGGATTTCAATATCAAAGCCACGCAGAGCTGAAAAAGGGGTGAACAGCTTGGCCCTATTCGCAATGGCCATTTTCGGGTGCTTGGAGATGGGACGGGACAAGTGAATCATATCTCTATAGGCTGTGGCATTCATTTTCTGTGACCTCCCTAGAAAAAGCTCTGCTGTACTTTGCGCTGCTTATATGATACTATATTGGAAAAGCAAGAAAGGGAAAGGCTTATGAAACAACAATTGCGTGTCTCTGTTCCCTCGTTCCTAAGTGTCTTTGTAGTGGGGTTGGCGGTAGGTTGTGTTTGTCGCTTAGCGGACTACTTTCCGGCAGATACCCTCTGGAGCTTCTCCTCCATCCAAACTCTGCTGGGGTTTTGGATCATTACCAACACAGTGATTGTACTGCTCAGCTCCTCGAATCTGTGTGCCGGTGTCAGTTCCTTCTTGTATATGTTCGGCATGACACTGAGTTTTTATGGGCTGAAAGCTATTTTAGGACTGTTTCTCCCTCGCTTTCACGGACCGTTTCAAACCAGCCTCTTTCTCATGTTTACCATTCTTTCGGTCCCCTGTGCCATTGCGGCCGCGATCCTCTATTTCTGGAACCGAGATCATCTGTTCAACTCGGTCCTCTATGCTTTGCCGGTGGGAGCGCTCCTCGCCGAAGCTGTGGCGATTGTTCTATACCTGATCGCCCACCAGAAATTTCTCTTCCAGCTGCTTATGGATATCGGAGGCTTCCTGGTGTTTGGTGGGCTGTTTTGGAGAAAAGTCAAAAGCAAACCTCTTTACCTGCTGTCTGTGCTTCTTTTCGCCGTGATCTTTTACATTACCGCGTGCCAATAAGCCGTTTTTGAGAGGGAATCCCCAGCGGGGTTCCCTCTCATTTTCTGTGACCTCCTATCTGGTTATTCCGCTCTCGTGTGGTACCAGCTTCCAGCAAGTCCATTCCCTTCACCACCGCGTTTTTGCCGTAGCGCCGGTGCAAGCCAATGGTGGCTTCCAGCAGGGCGGTCTCCCGGCCATCGTCCTGCTGGTCGGCATAAAAGCTCAACTGGGGGGCCACCTCTTCCTTCCGGCACAGCCGGATGGCAGCAATGCTCATCCGCCGGACCTGCAGCTCCTTGTCTACCAGCCGGTCGTAGAGCTGGAGCACTGCCTGGGTGATCCTGCTGAGGGAGGCAGTGGGCGCTCCCAGCTTTCCCGTGCCGTGAACCGAGGGCGGCACCTTTCTGCCGTAGTAGTTCACTTTTAGCGGGCCATGGTAGGCAGAGGCGCTTTCCCTACTTAGAATCTGATACCCCACATACAGCGTTACACCTTCTGCCACATACCCCTGTTCCACCAGGCCAAGCACCACCTGCTCCGTCATCTCTTTTACTGCCAGCCGCCCCTCCCCCCAAGTGTAAGCCCGTGGCAATACTTGCCCATTCGCTAGGGACTTGGTGGCGGGCTTGTAGGCTTTTATCTGCTCCATGCCGCAAGTTTCGATTCCCCAGGCGTGGTCGATGAGGATTTCCGCATCCACGCCAAATTCCCGAAAGAAAATCTCCTCGTTTTGCAGACTTAACCGGGCCAAATCCCCCATGGTGTGAATGCCCATGCGGGCGAGATGCGAGGCGATGCCCGGGCCTATCTGCCAAAAATCTGTCAGCGGCTCATGTGTCCACAATTTCTCTCGGAAGCTCATCTCGTCCAACTCCGCTACCCTCACCCCGTCCTTGTCGGCAGGGAGATGTTTTGCCGTGATGTCCATAGCAATTTTGGCCAAATAGAGATTGGTGCCAATCCCTCCAGTGGCAGTGATACCTGTATTCCATAGTACATCCCGGATGATGGATACCACCAGCTCGTGGGCGGATTTCCCGTAGAGATGCAGATAAGGGGTTAGCTCCATGAAGGCTTCGTCAATGCTGTAAATGTGGATGTCATGAGCCGCAAGGTACTTGAGATAAATGGCATATATCGTGGCGGATACTTCCAAGTAACGTGCCATACGGGGCATGGCAGTGATATAGGCCACTTTCTTCCCTGTGCGGTTTTCAATCTCCTGGAGCTTTTGTTTGACCTCAAACAGCCTGGGCCTTCCAGGCACGCCTAGGGCCTTTAGGCTGGGCGATACCGCCAGACAGATGGTGCCGTCCGACCGGCTCTCATCCGCCACCACTAGGTTGGTGGTGAGAGGATCTAAGCCACGGTCTACGCACTCCACGCTGGCGTAATAGCTTTTTAGGTCGATGCAGGCGTACCACTTAGTTGTGCCGCTCATATAACCGCCCCCTCAATCGAACTAGAGTTCGGATTCTCTGTGTTGATTATAGAACATAATTTCGATAAAAGCAACCCCCAAGATATACCACTCACAGCTCTAGATAAAAATAGCTAATATAATCAAATTGTCGATGGATTTACCATAAAAAACGACAAGATAATTGCGCCGCACAAGGTATAATTTCCTCAGAAACTGGGGAAAACTAGTGACCCTTGCCAGCTTGCCCCACTTGGGGGCGCAAGATGGCA
>CAJMOH010000056.1 GCA_905215055.1 uncultured bacterium | reverse complement strand
GCTCGAACTCGCTACCTCCACCTTGGCAAGGTGGCGCTCTACCAGATGAGCTACTCCCGCATCTTCAATTTTTTCCGCTGTCCCTTCAGCGCTTGCTTATTATACCGGATGCAATCTGTCTTGTCAAGAGGTTTTTTGCAAAAAACAGGGGCGCGGCCTCTTGAAAAAGAGAAACCGGCCCCTGTCTTTTTTACAGGTTGTTTAGATCTTCTGGACGTTTACAGCGCGCAGCTTGGAGCTGTTCTTGGGATCGGGCTCGGTCTCGAAGGTGACCTTCTGGCCCTCTTCCAGAGTCTTAAAGCCGTCAGCCACGATAGCGGAGAAATGCACAAACACGTCGTCGCCGCCCTCGTCGTTAGAAATGAAGCCATAACCCTTTTCTGCGTTAAACCATTTGACTGTACCGTTCATCATTCGGCACCTCCTGAGATAAGATCGTATCATGCTAGCAGAGCCGGCTGCCAGGAACCCCTGGCACTAAAAAGGCTTCGCGCTTCACCGAAGAAGGAGACCCCCGGCTTAAAAAAACTCACAGCTTGTGTAAATCATTCAGACAGGCAAATGACTTACACAGGCTGTGAGTTCATCTTTGGTGCTATCAGAATACAGTTTCAGTCTATCATCCAAAATTCACTTTGTCAACCTTTTTTTGAAAAAAGTTTTCGACAACATTCCCAAGGGCCGCCTTGCTTTTCCGGGGCCGGGAGAAAGATCTTGCCCGCCGCCCCCTTGTCCCCTCCCCCTGGGTTATAGTATAATAGATGGATAAGGGCTGCTCCAGCTGGACGGCCTGCCTGTCAAACCGAGAGAAAAAGAGCGGCCTTCCGCCGCCTGAAACCCATAGAAGGAGGGAGCGCCATGCTGCAGCCCAAAGCGCTGGCCGTGGTCAACGAGGTGCGCCGGGCCATTGTGGGCAAGGACACCGTTATCTGCAAGGTCCTGATGGCCATTCTGTCCCGGGGCCACATTCTTCTGGAGGACAACCCCGGCGTGGGAAAAACCACCCTGGCCCTGGCCTTTTCCAAATCCATGGGCCTGTCCTACAACCGGGTGCAGTTCACCCCGGAGGTGATGCCCGCCGACGTGGTGGGCTTCTCCGTGTGGGACCGGGCCTCCGGAGAATTTTCCTACCGGCCGGGAGCGGTGCTGTGCAACCTGTTTTTGGCCGACGAGATCAACCGCACCAGCGCCAAAACCCAAAGCGCTCTGCTGGAGGCCATGGAGGAGGGCCAGGTGACCGTGGACAACGTCACCCGGCCCCTGCCCCGGCCCTTCACCGTCATTGCCACCCAAAACCCTGTCGGCTCGGCGGGAACCCAGCTGCTGCCGGAATCTCAGCTGGACCGGTTTATGATGCGGCTCTCCATCGGCTATCCCACGCTGGACCAGGAGGTGCAGATTCTAAAGCAGACCGAGGGCGCCCGGCCCGTGGACAGTCTGCGTCAGGTGGCCACCCTGGAGGACGTGGTACAGATGCAGCAGGAAACAGCCCTGGTCCATGTGGACGACGACATTTACCGCTATGTGGCCAGCCTGTGCGCCGCCACCCGAGAGCATCCCCTGATCCGCCTGGGGGCAAGCCCCCGGGCCGGGGCGGCTTTGGTGCGGGCCTGCCGGGCCTCCGCCTGGATGGCTGGACGGGACTATGTGATCCCCGGGGACGTGCGCCTGCTCTTCTACAACGTGCTGGAGCACCGGATTACCCCGGACCCCCAGGCCAGGCTCAGCGACCGCACGGCCCACACCCTTCTCACCGAGGTGTGGGACTCTGTACCCCAGCCCAAGGTGGTGTAGGCCTTTCGGCCCAAGAGACTCCTGCGAGAAGGGAGGGAGACCTGTGTGGAAAAACAGACTGATTTATCTGCTGGTGCTGCTGGGTACCAGCGTGTTTTTCATTTGCTTTGACGGCTATCTGTCCCTGTATGTGTTTGTTCTGTCCCTGGCGCTGCCCTTTTTCTCCCTGCTGGCCTCTCTGCCGGGGCTGCTGGGAATCCGGGCGGCTCTCACCGCCGGGGAAAAGGGCGCCGGTCCTGTCACCGCCAGAAAGGGAGAGGCCATCCCCCTTCAGCTGGAGGTGTGGAGCGCCACGCCCTTTTCCAGCGGCCGCGCCCACGCCCAGCTGACCGTGGAGAACACCTTTACCGGCCAGCGGGAGCAGGAGCGCTTTGTCTTTACCGCGGGTCCCCGCCGCCAGGCCTTTCAGCACCAGCTTGCCTCCCGCGCCTGCGGGCAGGTGGTCTGCCGCCTGCACCGGATTTGGGCCTGCGACTATCTGGGGCTTTTCTCTCTGCCTGTCAGCCAGCCCCAACAGCTGACCCTCACCTTCTGGCCGGCGGTGTACGGCCTGGAGCTGGAGGTCCGGGAAAGCCTGACTCCGGACGGCGAGGGGGAAAGCTATTCTCAAAAAAAGCCGGGGGACGACCCCACGGAGCTGTTCGCCCTGCGGGAATACCGGGAGGGGGACCGGCTTTCCCGGATTCACTGGAAGCTCTCTCAAAAGCTGGACAAGGCTCTGGTGAAGGAGCTGGGGCTTCCTCTTTCGGACCACCTGCTGTTTCTTCTGGACTTTAACGGGGACGGCGCTCAGGCCGACCTGCTGCTGGACGCCTTTGCCAGCCTTTCCAGCTTTTTGGCGGAGGGAGAGCACGCCCACCGGGTGCTTCTGTGGGACCCCAGGGACCAGCGGCTTCAGCGCCGGGAGGTGACAGAGCCGGAGGACCTGCTTCCTCTTTGGCAGGGGATTCTGGCAGCGGGCAGCGCCGCGCCCCTGCCCGCCCTGGAGGAAGAGGAGCTGCCCGCCGGGATTTCCCATGGGCTGTACCTGTGCTGCCAGCCTCAGGGGCAGGTGCTGCTGGCCCTGAGGGACAAGTACCCCAGCGCCCAGCTGACGGTTTTGCAGGCGGGAGCCTCTTCCGAGGAGACGCCCCTGCCCGGCGGGATTCAACAGCTGGCGCTGGAGCCGGGAGCCATTCAGCAAACACTCAACGGTCTGGTCCTGTAAGGAGGTGCCGCCCTTGCCGAAGCCAAAGAAAGATTTCTCCCCAGCCTCCGCTCTTCTGGACAAGCCGCGCATTCTGTTCTCCGAGCCGGGAACTCCTTCTCAGTGCCTGTTTTACGGGGCGCTGCTGGCGCTGGGTTCCGCTGGGGCTCTGGGCTGCTTCTTCGGGACCTTTCAGGTGCCGGTGGAGCCTCTGCCCGCCCTGCTGACCGGGGCGGTGTGTCTGGCCTTTTCCCTGTTTTTGTTTCTCAACAGACGGCCCTCCTGGGTGGTCTCTCTGGCGGGAATTGGTCTTTGGGCGGCTGCCGTGTGGCACTTTTTTGACCAGCTGCTTCAGGGCTGCGCCCACACGGTCAACCTGGTGCTGGCAGCCTATGGGGACAAGCTAAATACCGCCCTTCCCATGATGGACGCGGACCCCTCCCTTTCCCAGCAGGAGCTTCAGAGCTGCTGCACCCTGTTTTGCTGTCTGTTCGCCTTTCCCTATCTGTTTTTCCTGGGGTGGGCGCTGGTGGGGCGGAAGAGCTGCTTGGGCGCCTTTTGCCTGACTGGGCTGATGCTCTGCTTTCCCCTGCTGATCTCCCTGGTGCCGCCCGCGCCCTGGCTGGCCGCTCTGCTGCTGTTTTGGGCGGTGCTGCTGCTGTTTTCCCCCTCCTTTGGAAAACGGCACCGGCTGCTGGAGGACCACGGCCGCTATCACGCGGCGGGAAACGCCCTGGCCCGGCCCGCCATGCTGCTGCTGTTTCTCTCGGGAGCGGCCCTGTGCATGGCGTTCACCCTGTGGCTGGTTCCCTACTCCACCTATCAGCGGCCTCAAATCGCCGCAGACCTGCGGGACGGCTTTACCAACGGCTTTGGGCTGGAGGCCTCCCTCCGGGGAGGCGTGGGCAGCGGCAACAGCCGGGTGGACCTGAACTCTCTTGGCTCCCGCAGCTACACCGGGGAAACCGTGCTCCGGGTCCACTATCAGTGGGAGCAGGAAGACGGCTCCTCCGCGCCCCCGGCCAACCGGCAGAAGGACTACCTGAAAAGCTTTGTGGGCAGCGTTTACACCGGGGACAGTTGGGAGCGCCTGGCTTCTCAGGACCAGCGGGAGCTTTCCAACCTGCTGGACGGGGAGCATCCCCAGCTGCTTTTAGACCGGTTTTCCCAGGAATTTTACGCCCCCAGCGCCTCTCAATACACTCTGTCCGTGGAAAACACGGCCACCAACCCCAGGTGCGTGTACGTCCCCTACGGCCTGATGGGGGACAGCGTGGACGGCGCCTCCCTGGAGTTTGTGTCCGACGGCTTTTTGCAGTCCGCCCGGTTTTTCAGCGGCACCTCCGCCTACCAGCTGCGGGCCTGGGGCATTCCCAACAGCGCCCTGTTCTATCCCACCCAAGCCCAGCAGGGCCTGCTGGACGGCTATGCCCGCAGCCAGGGGGTGGAGCTGGACAGCTCTCTCGACTGGCTTCAAATCCCGGGAATAGACCAGCTTTTGGAGGAATTGAACGCCTCTCTCATGGAGGCGCCGGAGGGGCCGGCCTTCGCCTCTCTTGACCTGTGGACCATTCCTGAGGATCTGCGCTCCTATCTGACGCCCCAGCAGCAGGAGCTGTCCCAGAGGGTGGAGGCCTACAACCGCTTTGTCTACGACCACTACACCCAGCTGCCTGAGGATCTGCGGGCCACCCTGGAGCAGTATCTTGCGGACAACCACCTGGAGTTTGCCTCCGCCGGCTCCTCCGCCATGATGTACTCTCCCTTTGAGCTGGTCCAGCAGGTGGCCAACACCCTGGCGGCTCAGTGCGTGTACACCCTGACGCCCCCCGCCCTGCCGGAAGGCCGGGACTTTGTGGAGTTCTTCCTGCTGGAAAGCCATCAGGGCTACTGCGTGCATTTCGCTTCGGCGGCGGCGGCGCTGCTGCGGGCCATGGGCATTCCCGCCCGGTACGCGGAGGGCTATGCGGTGCCTGCCGGAGAGGAGGGCTGGGTGGACGTTCCCGACTACAACGCCCACGCCTGGGTGGAAATCTATCTGGGCGGCATGGGCTGGATTCCCGTGGAGGTGACCCCCGCCGGACCGGACGCTCCCGCCGCCACCGAGGACGCCCGTCCTCTGGAGGCCAATCTGGTCTCTCCCACCCCAGCGCCCACGCCCAGCCCCTCTCCCTCTCCCACGCCCCAGGCATCGCCCTCCGCCAGCCCCACCGCGGAGCCGAGGCTTTCCCCCTCTCCCGCGCCTGGACAGACCGAGCCAGGCCAGGGGCCGTCCAGCACGCCGGACCGGTGGAGCTGGCTCCCTGCTTTGGCCGCCGGGGGAATCCTGCTGCTTCTCGCGGCCGGGGTGCTGCTCCGGCGGAGGGTGCTGCTCCGGCTGCGGGAGAAACGGTTCCGTCAAAAGGACCCCAACCAGAATGCCCTGGCGCTGTACGCGGCCCTGCTGCGGCTTCACCAGGAGGCGGAGCGCTATCAGCACCTTTGGAACCGGGACCTTCCTCCTCAGCTGGAGGAGCTGGCGCTGAAGGCCCGCTTCAGCCAGCACACCCTGACCCCGGAGGAGGTGGCTGTTTTCCGGCAGGAATGGGACGCCGCCAAGGAATCCCTGCAAAGCGCCCTCACCCTTCCCCAGCGGCTGTGGTTCCGGTACGGCCTGTGCCTGTTTTAAGCCCGCCGGGAAATTCCCGCAAAACAACAAAAGGGACTGCCGTTTCCCCGGCGGTCCCTTTTTTCGATTCCATTCCGTTTTTCCGTCCATGCCCCTGGGAGTCAGCGGGGCTGCTTTCTGTTCTGTTCCGTCACCTTGGTGAGAAGGGCGATCAGCGTGGAACGCTCCTGGTCGGTAAGGCCGGCGGTGATGGTCCGTCCCCACTGGGCCATGTAGGCGCGGATGACCGGCACCAGCTCCCGGCCCTTGTCCGTCAGGTACAGGTTGTTCTGGCGGCGGTCGTTCTGGTCCGTTTCCCGGTACAGATAGCCCAGGCTCTCCAGCTTTTTGGTGCGCCGGGCCACGTTGCACTTGTCGATGAACATGTGGTTGGCAATGTTGTCCTGGGTGGTGCCGGGGTGCCGCTCGATGTGCAGCAAAATCATGTACATGGCGCCGGAAAAGCCGTAGTCCCGCAGCCGCTCGCTCATAAAGCGCTTTCTGCTTCGAGAGAGAAACGTGATGGCCCGGCCCAGCTCTCGGGTGTCATTGTCCGGCAAGTCTCTTTTGTTTTGGTTTGGTTGGTTGCGGTCTTCCACAGCTTTCCCCCCTTGCTGAAGGATGCTCTATCTTGATTTTTTATTATACCGCCGGAAGCGGGGATTGTCAAAGAAAATCCGTGTAAAAGCAGCCCCTCCGGCCAGATTTCCCGCCCAGCCCCTTTGTGGGTGGAAATGGCAGGAAACACCTGTTCCCAGTTGCCTTTTCGACAATTTTCGTGTATAATGTGCCAAAGGTCTTTTCTTTGACAAAAAAATAAACGCCCGCCGGGGCGCTGTATTTTCCACTTTTTTGAAAAGGGAGTGAATCTCTGTGGATTCCGCAAAAAAGCGCAGCCTGTTTTTGGCCGTCACTCTGGTGCTGGTGGCGGTGATTGTGGCGGTCTCCGCCATGATTATCATCCGAGGTCCCCGGGAAAGCGCGGTGGAGCTGATCTCTGTCAACGGAGACGGCACCGCCACCGTGGACGACCTGAACGACGGCCGCATGACCATCCCCTATTACGACATCAACGTAAACACCTACAAGCTGCAAAATTTCCAAACCACCTCCAACGGCACCATCACCTACCAGGGGGGCGACTCCTTTGTAGGCATCAACGTCAACTCCCAGCTGGGAGAGATTGACTGGACCCAGGTGAAGGAAAGCGGCGTGGACTTCGCCATGATCCGGGTGGGCTACCGGGAACGGTACGACAGCAACAACATTGTGCTGGACAGCCAGTTCCAGGCCAACATGGAGGGCGCCACCGCCGCGGAAATTCCCGTGGGGGTGTATTTCTACTCCAAAGCCGTCACCACCGAGGAGGCGGAGGCAGAGGCCAACTTTGTGCTGGAGCAGATCCGGCTGTACAGCGTCACCTGGCCCATCGCCTTCTACTGGGAGTACGACACCAACGACGACGGCACCCAGGACACCCGCTCACGGACCATCTCCTGCAACGGGGAGCAGGTGACCGGGTTTATCCAGACCTTCTGCGACAAGATTGAGCTGGCCGGCTTTGACGCCTGCTACTACGCCTCCAAGACCATGGCCTATGACTATCTGGACCTTTCCCAGCTGACAAGCTATGACCTTTGGTACGCGGAGTACCGGTCCACCCCCAGCTTTTACTATGACTTTGGCATGTGGCAGTACACCCAGGAGGGCAATGTCTCCGGCATTTCCGGCAGCGTTCCCATCACCCTGGCCCTGAAAAACTACGGCAGCCACTGATTTTTGAAAACACCCGTCCCGGCCCGCCCTTTTCCGGCGGGCCTCTGTTTTGCGCAAAGGAGGATTTATGGCATCACGGCATCACAAACAGCAGCTCCATCCCACCCTGGTGGCGGCCAGTGCCGCTGTGGCCCTGGTGGTGGTGATTTTGGCGGTGGTGATCTCCCTGCTGGGAGGAAACCAGGAGCAACAGCCCGAAACCAGCGGCCCCGCCGTTCCCGAGGGGATGGTCCTGGTAAACGACATCTACGAGGGAGAGCGGCTGGTCCCGGATTTTGACATGCCCCTAAACGAGTACAGCCCCGAGGACTTTGTGGAGGAAAACGGCCTGATCCGCTATACCGGCGGCGAAGCGGCGGCAGGGGTGGACGTCTCTGAGCATCAGGAAACCATTGACTGGCAGCAGGTCAAGGACGCCGGCTTTGAGTTTGCCATCCTGCGGATTGGCTACCGGGGTATGACCGAGGGCGGCCTGAATGTGGACGCCACTTTTGAGGAAAACTACCAGGGAGCCACCGCCGCCGGGCTGAAGGTGGGCGTGTACTTCTTCTCCCAGGCCATCACCCAGGAGGAGGCCCGAGAGGAGGCGGACTTTGTGCTGCAAGCCCTGAACGGCCGCAGCCTGGACTATCCCATTGTCTTTGACTGGGAGACGCCTATCCCCAGCGAAAGCCTGCCCGCCGAGGATCTGCGGGCCTACAACATGAGCGGGGAGGTGGTCACCGCCATGACCAAGGCCTTTTGCCAGAGGATTGAGGAGAATGGCTACACCCCCTGCGTTTACACCAACAAGTCCATGGCCTACAACACCTTTAACCTGGAGGAGCTGAAGGACTATCCCCTGTGGTACGCCGAGTATCAGCCCGCCCCCAGCCTGTACTACGATTTCCAGATCTGGCAGTATTCCGCCAGCGGCACCGTGCCGGGCATTTCAGGCAGCGTGGACCTGAACCTCTCCTTCAATCCGTAGTCCGTGGCCGGACGGCTTGAGATAAAAATTTGGCACTGTTGGCGAAAAACCCAGTGTTTATGCGGGTTTGCGAACAGTGCCAGGTGGCACAGTTCACCGGGAAATGGCACTGTTCAAACAGGATAAATTCTCTTTTACTGGAATTTTACTTTTACAATCTAAATCGCTAAAGTGCGCCATTTTCTCCGAACAGTGCCAAGTGGCACAGTTCAAAAACCCAGGTTTTATGCGGGTTTAGGCCCAACAGTGCCACTTTCCCATCTCAAGCCGTCCGTGGCCGGACTGGCCATGCCGCCTTCTTGCGTTCCGCAAGGGCGAGAAGGTCCCGGCAAAATCGTCGGCGCGGACGTGCATTGACTTCTCGATCAAGCGCGAGCGTCAGCTCGCCGCTCCGTGGCGCGAAGAGACAGCGGAGGCACTCCGCTTTTTTTAAAAAGAGGCTCACCTTTCCCGCGGGTGCGCCGTCTAATGAGTGAGCTGAACAAACTGCGGGAATTTCCGGAGGAAGAGGGAGGATGTTGTGGAGCGACTGGTACGCAAGGCCCAGCGGGGCGACAAAAACGCCTTTATGGACTTGATTGAAAAAAATCAGCTGGCCCTGTACCGAGCGGCAAAAGCCATTCTCCACCGGGAGGAGGATGTGGAGGACGCGGTGCAGGAGACCATCTGCAAGGCCTTTTACAAGCTGAGTGATCTGCGGCAGCCACAGTATTTTAAAACCTGGCTGACCCGCATTTTGATAAATTGCTGCTACGACCTGCTGCGGCAGCAGCGGGGGCTGGTCCCCCTGGAGGTGATGCCCGAGGAGGAGAGCCCTGCCGAGGACCGGGAAACCTCTCTGGATGTGCGGCGGGTGCTGGACGAGCTGGGGGAAAACGACCGGCTGGTGCTGACCCTCTATTACTTAAACGACCTGCCCGTAAGGGACATTGCGGGCATGCTGCGAATCAGCGAGGGGGCCGTGAAGCAGCGGCTCTCTCACGGGCGGAAAAAATTCCGGGAAGCCTATGAGGAACGGGAGACGGGAAAGGTGGTGGCGCGCCATGCGAAAAAATGACCTGAGGCGTGATAAGGGCATCAAAAAGCGGCTGGAACGGGAATTCCAGGTGGACCGTCCGCCGGAGTCCTATTTCCAGGCGGTGCAGGACGCCTTTGACAGTCTGCCCGACGAGCTGCCCGTCAAGGTCCGACCTCTTCCCCAGCGGGTGCTGCGGACCTGCGCCGCTTTGGCCGCCTGCCTGGTGCTGGTGGCGGTGGGCGCCTTTGGCCTGAATCTGGTCAGCCCCGGACTGATGGAAAGCATGCCCGGCGTGGGACAGATCTTCCAGGAGCTGAACCAGACCAATGTGGAGCCCACTCCCCAGCCGGAGGACCCCAGCAGTCTGGCAGAGGTCCAGGAGGACCTGCCCGCCGTGCCGCCCTTTGAGCCGGTGACGTTCCCCTCCGCCAGCGGGAACAGCACTCTGACGGTGGAGAACGCCTGGAGCGACGGCCTGTACCTGCACCTGGACCTGCTTCTGGAGACCTGGGAGGTGCCCTCCGGCGAGAACGGCGCCCTCGCCTCTCTCAGCCCCTGCCAGACCCCCTATGACCCGAGCAGCAGCACCGCCCTGGTGCTGGAAAGCGGGAAGTCTCTGGAAAACCTGGCCTCCTCAGACTACCAGCTGGATTTTCTTCTCATGTCGGAAAGCACCGGCCAGGACGGCGGCACTCTGTATCAGGCAAGCTGGGTCTACCGGCTGCCCCAGCGGGAGGAACACGGCGCCCAGCTGGACATCACTCTGGACCTGCCCGGCCTCTTCCTCTTTGACGCCCAGTACGATTACACCCAAACAGCCCTCTCCTTCTCCGGAAACTTTGAGGTGACAGTGGACGCCAGCCAGACCTTCCTGGAGGAAACCAGCGCGGAGAGCAACGGGGTCACCCTGGAGAACGTGCAGGCAAGCCCCAGCTGCGTCATTGCCCAGGTGCGGATTCCCGACTTTGGCAACGTTAATTCCACCCTGCTGGCCCCCTATGACCAGATGGTAAACGGCGGCACGCCCTTGGGGGTGTACGGCCAGCTCACCACCCAGGACGGGACCGTTCTGGAAGAGGAGAACCTGACCCAATACGCGGCGGACAGCACCCTGCTGACCGACCAGGTCGGCCTGGGAATTTCCGCCCCCTATGAGGGGGCCGTGGTGTTTGCCGCTCCTCCCCAGGGGACCAGCCAGCTGATTCTGACCTTTTACGAGTATCCCCTGGCGTTTTACGAGCAGTATTCCTCCGCCTCTGACAACCCTGTGGAAAACCGGGTGACGGCGGAGTTTACCATTGACCTGGAGCAGCGGCTGGTGTATCCCAGCCAGCACTATCAGGAAGAGGGCCGCCAGCTGCTGGACTACCGGCAGGGGGCCGCGGCGACCCGGACACCCACTCCGGAAAACGGCTACATCTGCAGCGCGCCCAACGCTACCGGGTCCTATCTGGAGCTGTTTTTCTACACCACGGACCTGGACTACCGGCCGGTGGAGCTTGTCTGGTATGACCAGGGGCAGTATGTTGACAGCTATCTGTCCCAGCCGGAGGACCAATACAACGTGTCCGGCTCCGGCCATTACTACTATCAGGACGAGCGCTACTCTTACAGCGAGCTTTCTATGGACCCCGCCCTTACGGGAAATGTGGAGTACAAGCTGGTCTGCTTCCAGATTTATGGCACAGAGAGCTTCAGCAGCGTGTTAAATTCCCCTGACACCCGCTTCTCTCTGATGGACGCGGAGACCGGCGAAATCCTGGTGAATGATGTGCTAATCCGCTATATGCAAAGCATGGACGAGGTGTTTGGCACCACCCTGATGGACGACTTCGCGGACCGGTTCCCTGAAGAAGCCATCCCCAGAATCGATGGAGCCAGCCCAGACCCTGCCACTTTTGGGGAAGAGAGCGCACTTTTCTAAGCGGCAGCTATCCATTGGCAGCGAGAGGCTTCTCGCTGCCTTTTTGCACCTGTTTTCTCAAAATAGCCGAATTTTAACAAAATATATCGGAAAATCTATTGAGTTAAGCACAGCTCCATAGTACAATAGAGAAAACACTCTTTTTGGAAAACGGGAGGTAACCCAACATGAAGGAATTTGTCATGAGCAAGGAAGGCCCCATTGTTCAGACGCCTAAGGGCAAGCTGCGGGGCTTTCGGTATGACGGCATCGATCACTTTTACGGCATCCGCTACGCCAAGGCAAAGCGGTTTCAAATGCCAGAGCCTGTCCCCGCCTGGGAGGGCGTGAAGGATGCCGGCAGCTACGGCATGAACTGCCCGGTGCTGTCAGAGCCCATGCCCACCGGCGAGGTGATGATTCCCCACCGGTTCTGGCCCAGCTCGGAGCACTGCCAGTATTTGAACCTGTGGACCAAGAGCTGCGACCCCGCCGCCAAGCGGCCTGTGCTGTTTTGGATTCACGGCGGCGGCTACGCCTCCGGCTCCGGTATTGAGCAGGTGTGCTACGATGGCTTTAACCTGGCCAAAGACGACGACGTGGTGGTGGTGACGGTGAACCACCGCCTAAACGCCTTTGGCTATCTGGACCTGTCCGATTTTGGGGAAAAATATTGGAACTCGGTCAACGTGGGCATGGCCGACCTGGTGGAAGCTCTCCGCTGGGTGCGGGACAACATCGCCTGCTTTGGCGGCGACCCGGACAACGTGACCATCTTCGGCCAGTCCGGCGGCGGCGGGAAGGTCACCGTGCTGGGACAGATCCCCGAGGCCGAGGGATTGTTCCACAAGATGATCGTCATGTCCGGCGTGATTACGGGCCCCCTGCTCTCCTCGGACTGCGATCCCAAGGAGCTGGTTTTGGAGATTCTGAAAAACCTGAACATCGACGAAAAGAACGTGGAAAAGCTGGAAAAGGTTCCCGTTCCCCAGTTTATCTGGGCGGTGAACAAGGCCAGCAAGACCTTGACCAGCCAGGGCAAGCGGGTGAACTGGTCCCCCAAGCCCAACAGCTATTACACCTGCGATCCCCTGGAGGGAGATTTCAGCCCTGCCTCTCTGAAGATCCCCACCATGGTGGGAACGGTCATCGCCGAGTTTGGCGTGGTGCAGGATTACGGCGACCGGTCTCAGCTCTCTGTGGAGGAGCGGGAGCAGAAGGTCAAGGAGTTCTATGGCGAAGAGGGCGGCGAAAAAATTCTGGCGGCCTTCCGCAAGGTGTATCCCGACATCAACGAGGTGTACGCCACGGATTTGGAAACCACCTTCCTGCCCGGCACCGTGGAGTATGTGAACAAGAAGGCCAAGGAGGCCAGCGCCCCGGTGTACAACTACATGTTCGCCAAGATCTTTGACTATGACGGCGGACGGGCCGCCTGGCACTGTTCGGACATCCCCTATTTCTTCCACAACGGGGATTTCATTCCCGTGTGCCAGCAGAAGTGCGGCGACATGCTGGACAAGGTCATGTCCGGCGCCTTTGTAAGCTTCGCCCGCACCGGCAACCCCAACTGCGACGGCCTGCCCCAGTGGGACCCCTGCGAGGAAGGGGCCATGCGCACCATGATCTTTAACGACACCTGCGTGGTCAGGGAGAACATGCACGACGAGCTGCTGCCCCTGACCCTGCAATACAAGCCCAGCTTTGACTTCCATCCGCCCGTTCCCAGCGACGATGAGGAGGAGTCCGGCAACGCCTGGGTGTTCTAAGCCGCCCCGGGCTTTCAGCCCTGACTTTTCCAAGACGCCTAAGCCGGCCCAAGGCACAGAAAAAGGACAACGGTTTTTTCCGCTGTCCTTTTTTGCTGCCGTCAGTTGTTGACGTACAGCTGCTTGTAGGGATTTTTCGTGTTGGGTGTGAGCACATAATAGTGGGAGGAAAGGAGAGGCTCCTTCTCCCCGCCAAAATAGCGGCAGTAGTTCTCAATCAAGGGACGCAGGCAGGCCAGGTCCTCCTCCGTTCCCTCGGAGACCACCACCTGGGCGGGCAGGTCCGGGGGCAGATGGGTGGTGCGCAGGTAGATGCGCCCGCCGTGCATGCCGGTGCCGCAGAAATTCCCCACAGGGCAGCGGTCCTCCCAGCCAATGCCCAGCACCAGAATGGTGCCGCCCGCCTGATATTCCCCCAAAAAGCTGCCGCACCGCCCGCCGATGACAATCACCGGCACCTTGCTCTGGTACTCCTTCATGTGGATGCCGCAGCGGTAGCCCGCGTCCTTTTCAATGTAGATAGAGCCGCCCCGCATGGCGTAGCCGGTGGCGTCCCCGCTGGAGCCGTGGACAATGATGGAGCCGTCGTTCATGGTGTCGCCGGTGGCATCCTGGGCGTTGCAGTACACCTGGATGGTTGCCCCGTCCAAATAGGCGCCCAAGGCGTTGCCCGGCACCTGATCGATAGAGTAAAGACCCTCCCCGGCCCCGGCGCCGATATACCGCTGGCCGATGGCAAAGCCCGTTTGTTGCGCTTGCATACAGGTTCCCCTTTCACATGTTCTCCCCGGGCCGCGCGGCCCGGTCCTTTCGTTTCTTCCCGCCGGATTACCGGCCGAACATCTCCCGCCGCTTGGAGGGAGCAAACGCCATAAACTGGGGATGCTCCCGCAGCAGGTCAAAATCTACGGTGTCCAGGGGGACCCGCTCCCGGATCAGAGAGGTGTACACCCCGGCGTTTTCCAGACAGTTCCCCACCAGGATAAAGCCCTTGAGGAACCCGTCCTCCACAAAGAAGGCCTTATAGCTGTTCTCGTCCCCGGCCGCCAGCTTTTGGCCCAGGTAAGATCCGGCGGTGATCAGGTGCAGCCCAAAGAAGCCGATGGCGTTCATGGGAATGGCGTTGGTAAAGCGAGCGTCCTCCCCGGCCATGGACCGGCCGGCGCACTCCCCCTGCAGGTAGGCGTTGGGCAGAAGGGCCAGCACCCGGCTCTCCCCGCTGGTAATGTCCCAGCTCTCGCAGCAGTCCCCGGCGGCGTACACGTCCGGCAGGGAGGTCAGCCCGCTGCCATCGGTGACAATGCCCCGGTTCACCTTGCCCCCAGCGTCCTTCACCAGAGAGACGTTGGGCCGCACGCCCACCGCCAGCACCAGCACGTCAAAGTCCAGGGTTTTGCCGCTCTTGAGGAAAGCGGTGTTCCCCGCGAATTTCGCGGCGGTATCCCCCAAATAGAAGGTCAGGCCCTGGCTCTCCAGGTAAGACTGGACCCGGGCGGCGCTCTCCCTGTCCAGAATGCTGGGCAGCACCTGGTCCGCCAGGTCCGCCACCTCCACGGACTTCACCCGGCGGGCAATGCCCTCGGCGCACTTGAGGCCGATCAGCCCGGCCCCCACAAGAAACACCCGGCTTTCCGGGGTCAGGGCAGCTTCCAGCGCCTTGGCGTCGTCCAGAGAGAGAAAGGTGAACTGCTTCTCCACGGTTTCCAGACCCTCCATAGGCGGCACAAGGGGGACAGACCCCGTGGCCACCAGCAGCTTGTCATAGGGGATTTCCTCGCCGGTTTCCAGCAGCACCCTGTGCTCCTGGGGCTGGATGGCGGAGGCCTTCACCCCCAGCCTCGCCTGAACGCCCATAGCTTCATAGTAGGAGTCCGGCCGGTACTTCATCCGCTCCAGGTCGGTTTTGCCCTCCAGCAGATAGGAGATCAAAGGCCGGGAGTAGGTGTGATAGGGCTCGCTGGCGATGAGGGTGATTTTCCCCGCCTTGTCCACCGAACGGATCCCCTCGATGCAGCCCACTGCCCCGGCGGAATTTCCAATAATGACGTAGTCCATTCAGGCTCCCTCCTTTTCCTCAAACACAATGGCCCGGTTGGGACAGCCCGTCACGCAGGCCGGCTCCCCACAGGAATTTTCCAGGCACAGCTCGCACTTCTCCATGGGGCCGTCGGGAGAGGGGCGCAGCGCCCCGTAGGGACACACCAGCACGCAGGTATAGCAGCCCACGCACTTGTTTTTGTCAATGCACACCACGCCGTCCTTTTTAGAGATGGCCCCGGCGATGCAGCTCTTCAGGCACAGGGCGTCCTCACAGTGGCGGCAGGACACGGCAAAGTGAACGTCCTCCCCGTCCTCTATGTGGATGCGGGGATGGATCTCCTTCCCCTTCAGGGCCTTGGCCATGTCGTCCATGCCGGAGTTGGCAAAGGCGCAGTTGTACTCGCACAGATGGCAGCCCAGGCACCATTGTTCCTCTACATACACGCGTTTCACAGTGGATTCCCCTTTCTTCTCCGGCTCGCGCGGGGCTTTGGCTCCCCCGCCGGGCCTGCGCGATTCCCATACTCCCTGTTTTTCGGGGAAATGAAATTTTTCATTTCTATTCCTTCACCCTTCCCCGAAAACAGCAAAAAGGCGCCCGGCTCCGGGAAGGGGAGGAGAATCCCATTCCTCAGCAGCCGGACGCCTTTGTCCGTGGGGTTGATTATACTACGAGAAAGGCCGCGTTGTCAAGGCGCTTCTGCAATTTTGAGCGCCTCTTCCTTCACCTCTTGCCCCCTTCCGGGATTTTCCATAAAATTCTCTCTCCTCTCTCCGTCCCCTTCTGTTCACCTGGGAGAAACCCTCCCTTCCCCTTGAC
>CAJMOH010000055.1 GCA_905215055.1 uncultured bacterium | reverse complement strand
CACAACACCCTGCGGGTTGCCACCTATTACAAGGACAAGATCATCCCCGCCATGAACGAGCTGCGGGCTGTGGTGGATCAGATGGAGGTGGACACCTCCGCTGCCTTCTGGCCCTATCCCTCCTACGGCGATTTGATGTTCCGGGTGTGAGGCGAAAGCACCAAACAAAACGCATTTGACAGCAAGCAAACTTCTTTCATAGTTTTTCTTCCATATAAAAAGCAGGACTGGCGCCAGGCGCCGGTCCTCTTTTTTCGCGCAAAAAATCAGTGGGAGTTTTTTCTCCCACTGACTTTTTCCTCACTTGCCGCTGTCCCCATAGTTAGACAGCACCCGGGCGGAGGGATCGTCCACGTCGCAGCCCTCCCACTCCCGGTTGGGCATCCAAAAGCCGGAAATCATCTGCCCTTGGCCGGGATAATGCTTCTCAAAAATGTCCCGATACAGCAGGGATTCCTTGGTAAAGGGTTGGGCATGGGTGTATTTTTTCCGGCCCTCCTCAAACGCCTGATCGGTGTACTGGGCTTCGGCGTACTCCTTCAAATAGTCCACCATGGAGTGGCCCACCGCGTCGGAGAACGCCGCCTTCTCCCGCCAGAGGATCTCCTCCGGCAGATAGCCGCCGCCCTCAAAGGCATGGCGCAGCAGGTATTTTCCCTTGCCGTACCGGTTCACCTTCAGCTCGGGATCCAGGGACAGCACATAGCTGGCAAAGGCCAAATCCCCAAAAGGGACTCGAGCCTCCAGAGAGTTGACGGAAATGCACCGGTCCGCCCGAAGCACGTCGTACATGTGCAGCTCCCGCACCCGCTTTTTGGACTCCTCCTGAAAGGCCCAGGCAGAGGGGGCAAAGTCCGTGTACTTGTAGCCAAACAGCTCGTCGGAGATCTCCCCGGTGAGCAGCACCCGGATGTCCGTGGTCTCGTGGATGGCCTTGCACACCAGGTACATGCCCATGCTGGCCCGGATGGTGGTGATGTCAAAGGTACCCAGCAGCTCAATCACCGTTTCCAGGGAGGAAATAACGTCCTCGGGGGTCATGTAAACCTGGGTGTGGTCGCTGCCGATATAGTCCGCCACCTGCTTGGCGTACTTCAGGTCGATGGCGTCCCGGCTCATGCCGATGGCGAAGGTCTTGATGGGGGCGGCGCTTTTCCTGGCGGCAATGGCGCACACCAGGGAGGAGTCCAGGCCGCCGGACAGCAGAAATCCCACCTTGGCGTCGGCCACCAGCCGCTTTTCCACCCCGGAGATCAGCTTTTCCCGAATGGTGGCACAGGCCGTCTCCACATCGTCGTAGCAGCGCACGTCCACCTGGGTGAGATCCCGGTAACAGTGGAATTCCCCCTCCTTGTAATAGTGGCCGGGGGGGAAGGGGCGGATCTCCTCCACCAGACCCACCAGGTTTTTCGGCTCGCTGGCAAAGACCATCACCCCCGCGGGATTGCGGCCGTAATACAGGGGACGAATGCCGATGGGGTCCCGGGCGGCAATGAATTCCTCCCGTTCCCCGTCGTAGAGGATGCAGGCAAACTCCGCGTCCAGCATGGCGAACATGTCCGTGCCGTACTCCCGGTACAGGGGCAGCAGGATCTCGCAGTCGCTGCCGCTGTGAAACACATAGCCTTTTTTCTCCAGCTGGGCGCGCAGGGCCTCAAAGCCGTACAGCTCTCCGTTACACACCACATAGCTGCTCCCCAGCTGAAAGGGCTGCATGCCGGAATGGTCCAGCCCCATGATGGCCAGCCGGTGAAATCCCAGCAGCCCCTTGCCGGTGTCCACAATCCGGCTCTCGTCCGGCCCCCGGGAAAGGGTTCTGTCAAACCCCTTTTGAAAGGCAGAAAAAACGGCGCCGCTTCCGCAGTAACCCATAATCGAACACATAAAAATCCCTCCAGTTTGATTTTCAGCAATTCTTATAGGGCAAGTGCTGCGCTCGCGGTGCCACCTATAATTTTGTCTCATTTTCCAAGCCTCCAGCAAGGCTCTGCCCACTGACGCGGGGCGGGGCGGCGCACCTACTGGGGGGAATCCCTGTTCAGCTTGCGGCTTGAAGGGGGTTCTTCCAAGGGGACCTGCCGCGCGGCTCGCACCTTCCCGCGCTCTCTGGGGACAGGATGTCCCTTGTACTTTTCCCTTCTCAAACGCCTTTCGGAAAAGAAAAAGGCACCTTTGCCTGTGCCAAAGCACACACAAAGACGCCCTTGTCTCTATGTGTGGTATTGTACCACCCCGCGGGCACGCTGTCAAGGTTTTGCGCATGTTTATGAAAGTCTCTCAAATCCTACGAAAAACGCCGCCTTTTCTTGCCCAATGCTGTAAAAATTCGCCCACCCCCCTTGCAAAAAACTGCATTTTCTAGTATCTTAGTAGGCAAGAGGTACGTACCTCTTGCTCTCTGGGAGGAGCACTCTGTTTTATTTCTTTTAAAGGAAGGAACCGGCTTATGAGCAAGATCATCGTCAACAAGCAGGACAAAAAGAGCACCATCAACAAGAACATCTACGGCAACTTCTCCGAGCACCTGGGCCGCTGCATCTACAACGGCATCTATGTGGGAGAGGATTCCTCCATCCCCAACGTCAACGGCATGCGCACCGACGTGGTGGAAGCCCTGCGGCACATCAAGCTGCCCGTGCTCCGCTGGCCCGGCGGCTGCTTCGCCGATGAGTACCACTGGAAGGACGGCATTGGCCCCAAGGAGAGCCGCAAGCGCATGGTGAACACCAACTGGGGCGGCGTGGTAGAGGACAATTCCTTTGGCACTCACGAGTTTATGGAGTTCTGCCGCCAGGTGGGCTGCGAACCCTACATCAACGGCAACATGGGCTCCGGCACTGTGCGGGAGATGAGCGAGTGGGTAGAGTACATGACCTTTGACGGCGAGTCCCCCATGGCCAACCTCCGCCGGGAAAACGGCCAGGACGAGCCCTGGAAGCTGAAGTACATCTGCGTGGGCAACGAGAGCTGGGGCTGCGGCGGCAACATGCGCCCTGAGTATTACGCGGACCAGTACCGCCAGTACCAGACGTTTTTGAGGAACTACGGGGAAAACAAGCTGTTTAAAATCGCTGTCGGCCCCAACGTCAACGATTACGAATGGACGGATACCGTGATGAAGATGGCCGGTAGGTACATGGACGCCATCACCCTCCACTACTACACCGTGCCAGGCCCCTGGGACCACAAGGGTTCCGCCACGGAGTTTACCCGGGAGGAGTATTACGCCACACTGCGGAAAGCCAACTTCATGGATGAGCTCATTACCAAGCACGCCCAGATTATGGACCGCTACGATCCCGAGCACAAGGTGAGCCTGCTGGTGGACGAGTGGGGCACCTGGTTCGACGTGGAGCCCGGCACCAACCCCAGCTTCCTGTACCAGCAGAACACCATGCGCGACGCCATGGTGGCCGCCCTCTCCCTGAACATTTTCAACCGCCACAGCGACCGCGTGGCTATGGCCAACATTGCCCAGCTGTGCAATGTGCTCCAGGCAGTGGTGCTCACCGAGGGTAGCAAGATGGTGCTGACCCCCACCTACCATGTGTTCGACTTGTACAAGGACCATCAGGACGCCACCCTGCTGGGCGCCTTTGTGGAAGAGGGCCAGGCCGGCGAAGGGGAGAACACCATTCCCATGCTCAGCGTTTCCGCGTCCGAGGACAAGGAGGGCATGGTCCATGTTACCGCAGCCAACCTCTCCGCTACCCAGCCCTGCCCTGTGGAGCTGGACCTGCTGGGCGGCCAGATGGGTACTGTCACCGGGAAAATCCTCACCGGCGGCATGGACGCCTATAACGATTTCGACACCCCCAACACTGTGTCCATCCAGCCTATGGAGGGCATCGCCGTGGAGAGCAGCCAAGCCCGCTTCACGCTGCCTGCCTGCTCTGTGGCTGAAATCACTTTGGCATGACCCAACGGGTCTGCAAGCGCTGTCTGCTGCGGGAACTGGACGGCGCCTATTTCCAATCCATTTACGAGTACATCCAGAACCTGCCCCCTGAGTGGAAGGCAGACCAGGAAACCTACGCCCACCGCTTAGAACTGTGCAAGGCCTGCGGCCATCTGGTCAACGGCATGTGCGAGCTGTGCGGGTGCTTTGTGGAAGTCCGCGCCGCCAAGGCCAACCAGCACTGTGCGGAAACCGCCCAGCGGTGGTAAGCGCACTGCGATACAAAAAACAAAAGGGACTGCCGGTAACACGGCAGTCCTTTTTATGTTCCATAAGGGCTCAGGAGTTCTCCGCCAGCACCTCTCCCTCAGCACCGTCAATGTCCCGGATAATCTCCCCCACCTGGGGCACGGTGATACGGCTGCCGGTGAGGGGATTCTTGATGCTGAGGATGGGCGCGGTGAGGCTGGCCTGGACGTGGGAGCGCTCGAAGGCCAGGTCGCAGTCCACCATCTTGCAGTTGATGAGCTTTAATCCCTGGCAGTAGCACAGGGGCTGGGTGCCGATGATGGTGCAGTTCTCAAAGGTGACGTTCTCGCAGTACCAGGCCAGGTACTCGCCCTTGACGGTGCTGTTTTTCACCACCACGTTTTTGGCGTGCCAGAAGGCATCCTTGGTGTCGAAGTTGCAGTCCTCGAATACAGCGTCCTCAATGTACTGGAAGGAGTACTTCCCCTTCATGCGCACGTTGCGGAAGCGCAGGCCCGTGGAGCGCATCATGAAGTATTCCGCCTGGGCGTCGCAGTCCTCCATCTCGATATTGTGGACGGACCAGCCAAACTCCGGGGAGACAATGTCACAGCCGGTCATCTTCACATCGGAACACTCCCGCAGGGCCTTGATGCCGTGGAGCTTGGTGTCCGCAATGGTAATGTGGTGGGAGTACCACAAAGCCGCCCGGCACAGCTCCGTCATCTCCGAGTTGCGGATGGTCAGCCCCTCATCGTGCCAGAAGGGGTACCGCAGGTTGAAGAAACAGTGGTCCGCCTCCACGTCCGCGCACTCCTTGAAGGCGCTTTCCCCATCGGCGGGGCCGTCAAAAACGCAGTCTTTTACCAGGGTATCCCGCAGGCCGTAGAGAGCCCGCTCCTGGTCCAAGGTTTGGTGTTGAATCAATTCCATAAAATATGCCTCCTCGCATCCATCACGAATCCTGATCGTCTTTTTCCATTTGATACACAAGGTAGTCCAGGCAGCTGATGCACCGTTCCTCCTGGTGGACCTTGTCCAGCAGCTCCTTTCGGTGCTGAGAGAGAAGCTTCAGCTGGGCCTGGACATTTCCCTCGTCCCGCAGGTCTAAAAATTCCTTTACGGTTTCCTCGCGGCAGCCCGCGTCCTCCAGGTTTTGGATCAGCTGCTCGTCCCTGACGTCCTTCGCCATGTGCCCGTCCCCCTTCTCTCGCTGGACCTTTTTCCTGCACTCAGTATACGCCCGAACGCTCTAAATAGCAATTACTTAGTTGCAATGGAGGTTCATAATTGATTTTTATGGAAAAATCTGTCATACTATACCTATCACAGCAAGGAGGCGGTTTTTCAATGGAGCTGCGGGTTCTTCAATACTTTTTGGCGGTGGCGCGGGAACAGAACATCTCCGCCGCGGCCCAGTCTCTGCACCTGACCCAGCCCACCCTTTCCACCCAGCTGAAGGGCCTGGAGGAAGAGCTGGGCTGTCAGCTGCTGGTGCGGGGAACCAAGGGCTCCCGAAAGGTGACCCTGACAGAAGAGGGCATGATCCTTCGGAAACGGGCAGAGGAGATTCTCTCCCTGGTCCACAAAACGCAGGAGGAGGTCACCTGCGCCAACGAGACGGTGGTGGGAACCATCTCCATCGGCGCGGGAGAGACGGAGATTGTGCGCTATTTCGCCTGGGCCGCCAAGCGCCTGCGGCAGCGGCATCCCGGCATCCGCTATCAGATTCACAGCGGCAACGCCGAGTATGTGCTGGAAACCCTGGACAAAGGGCTGATCGACTTTGGCCTGGTCTTTGGCGAGACAGACCCCAGAAGGTATCAATCCCTGCCTCTGCCCGCCAAGGACACCTGGGGCGTGCTGATGCGGAAGGACTCTCCCCTGGCCCAAAAGGAAGCCATCAGCGCCCAGGACCTGTGGGACAAGCCCCTGCTGCTCTCCCACCAGCGGGGCGGCAGCGACATGCTGGCCGGCTGGCTTCAGCGGGATTATTCCCAGCTGAACGTGGTGGCCACCTATAACCTGGTGTTCAACGCCTCCCTCCTGGTGGACGAGGGCCTGGGCTATGCCATAACCCTGGACAAGCTGGTTCATACCCAAGGCACCAGCCTGTGCTTTCGCCCTCTGACTCCCCGGCTGGAGGCCTCTGCCTCGGTGGTGTGGAAACGGTATCAGGTGTTTTCCAAGGCGGCGGGGATTTTCCTTCAGTCCCTGCGGGAGCTTCTCAGCCAGGAGAATGGCTGATCTTTTCATACCAAAAGAATCTATCCTTGACAAAGATAAAGGCGTCCTGTACAATTATACATACCAAACGAATGATAAGGAGGTTTCCCATGGCCCGGAACAAATACCCCGAGGTCACAGAAGAACGGATTTTAGAGGCGGCCCAGCGGCTCTTTCTGGAAAAGGGCTATGACAACACCACCATCCAGGACATTGTAGACCAGCTGGGCGGGTTGACCAAGGGAGCGGTATACCACCACTTCAAGTCCAAAGAAGAAATTCTAAACGCCGTCAGCGACAGGATGTTTTTTCAAAACAACCCCTTCGAGGCTGTAAAGCGGCGCAAGGATCTGAACGGCTTGGAAAAGCTGCGGGAAGCCGCCCGGCTGAACCAGTCCGACAGCTCCCGAGTGCAGCTGACGGCCCAGATGCTCCCCCTCAAGCTGGATTCCCGGCTGCTGGCGGAGCTGATTCAGTCCAACCTGCACATGCTGACCCCCTATTACCAGGAGCTGCTGGAGGAGGGCAACCGGGACGGCTCCCTCCACACGGAGTATCCCCGGGAGCTGGCCGAGCTGCTGCCTTTTCTCACCAGCGTGTGGCTGATGCCCGCGGTGTTCCCCGCCTCCAAGGAGGAGATCCGGCGGAAGTTCGCCTTTCTCCGGGATATGCTGGAGCGCTTGGGCGTACCTCTGTTTGACGAGAGCCTGCAAAGCCTGGTGGATCAATTCTTCGACCAGCTGCCCGAGCTGGAATAAGCCTGCCGGAAGGCAGCTTATTTTTGGGGATATACATTCATTCGGTTGGTATTAAAAAACATGGAGGTGTTTTTATGACAGAACGGCAAGCAACGCAATGGAAAGAGGCCCGAACACCCCACAGGGAGTGCCGGATGGAGGACAACCACCCTGTCTGGAAGGGACGCTCTCCCTTTCTCTGGGCGCGGCGGGGACGGCTCCTCAGATTGGGGATACGCGGCCTTGAGAAAATCAAAGCTCTGGCGGCCTGGCCGCTGGGCGCTTTCGGCCTGATTGGAGGGCCTGCCTCCTGTTGGGGGAGGAATTGCCCATGAAGCCCCGGCTCTTCACCCGAAACTTCACCCTGCTGCTTTTGGGGCAGGCCAGCTCTCTGGTGGGGAACTACACCCTGCGGTTTGCCCTGTCCATGCTGGTGCTGGAGGAAACCGGCTCTGCCTCCGTTTTTGGCGGCATTCTGGCAGTCTCCATGGTTCCCACCATTCTGCTCTCCCCACTGGGGGGCGTGCTGGCGGACCGGGCCAACCGACGGAACATTATGGTGGCGCTGGATGTCCTGTCAGGGACGGCGGTGCTGGGAGCCTGCCTGCTCTTCCCCTGGGGAAACCGGCTGCTTCTCACCGGGGCGCTGCTGGTGGCCCTCTCCATTTTAGGCGCCTTTGAGTCTCCCACGGTTCAGGCCTGCGTCCCCCAAATGCTGGAGGAAAGCCTGTTGCTCAAGGGCAACGCGGCGGTAAACCAGATCTCCGCGGCGGCGTCTCTGGTCACGCCCTTTCTGGGAAGCGTGCTGTACACCGTCCTGGGGATTCAGCCCGTCCTGACCGGGGCGGCAGCCTGCTTTTTCCTCACGGCGGCTCTGGAAAGCCTTTTCCGCCTGGAATACCGCCCCTCTCCCCGCAAGGAGCCCCTGTCCGCCATTCTGAAAAACGACCTTTCCCAAAGCACCCGCTTCCTGCTTCGGGAGGAGCCGGATCTTGTAAGGCTTCTCCTGCTGGCGGCGCTGGCCAGCCTGTTTGCCGCCGGGACCGCCGTGGTGGGCCTTCCCTATCTGGTGCGGACAACCCTGGGGCTGTCCGCCCAGCACTACGGGGCGGCGGAAAGCGCCATGGGCGTGGCGGCCATTTTAGGCGGCGTGTTTGTGGCCCTCCTGGGGGACCGGCTGGGACCGGAGAGGCTTTCCGCTGTGTTTGTGGGCATTGGCCTGTGCTTGGCTCCCTGCGGGATGGTGTTTCTCCTCCCTGCCAGCGCTGTGGTCCGGTATGGGGTGCTGGTGGCGCTGTTCTGCCTGCTTCAGCTGGGGTGCAGCCTGTTTTCCACCACCGCCATCTCGGTGATTCAGGCCCGCACCCCGGAAGGACTGATGGGGAAAGTCATGTCCTGGGTGTTCACCCTCTCCCTGTGCGCCCAGCCCCTGGGCCAGCTGCTCTACGGCGCCCTGTTCGACTGGTTTTCTCAGGCGGTGCAGTGGGTGCTGCTGCCCACCAGCCTGGCCATTTGCGCCCTGGGCCTTGCCAGCCGGGGCTTCTTCCGGCGGCTGGCAAAGCCCGCCCCCCTCTAATCCCCAAAAGCAGAGGGGCCTGCCCTCTGGCCCTTCCCCGCTTTTCGGCCTCCTTCAAAAAAGGGACTGTCCTGCGCGGACAGCCCCTTTCCTTATCGATCTCCCCAATTCGCGGCGTATTACTTCACAAATCCCTTGTTTCCCATTTTGGGATTCAGGCGGATACGCACCACCTCGCCCTGGCGGGCATAAACCTCATAGTTGGTCTCGTCGCCGTTGCGGCGGAAATCCACCACCCACTGGCCGTTTTCGTCAAAGTGACCCTCCTCTACGGTGAGAAAGTTCAGCTGGTTGGACTGGCGGCAGGCCAGCCAGAACCGGGGCATCTCCTCCTCCGGGTCCGGACGGGCCACAAAGTCCAGGGCCACGTTGTCGCCGGTGAGGAAGAATTCATACTCTCCGGTCTGCACCAAAATGCCCCGGCCTCTGGGCAGCGTGGGACGGGTGTCCGGAATGCGGCGGCGAATGTCAAAGTGGGCCACAATCCGGAAGCCGGGCAGCAGAATCAGCTGCTGGTCCATAAACTCCTCCTGGACAATGGCGTGAATGTTCCCCGTGCCGTGATACTGAATCAGCAGGGGGGCCACGCCCCGCACCATCTTAAAGGAGGTGGCGGTGTCCACCACGTCCTCCCGCAGATTGCCCTGGCCGTCCAGAGCGCTTTCCGCGCCGAAGCAGCACACGCCCATGGCCCCATACTGGGCGGCGGCCCGAATCACGTTCAGCGCCGCGGAGGTTCCCACAAAGCTGCTCTCCGGAATGAACAGCCGGTTGTCCTCTCGGGAGTAGGCCTCACAGAAGTGGGTGTAGTAGTCCCGGCAGGGCATGTAGATGTCCGGGCACAGCAGGTCAATGGAGGGCGCGGCCTTTTTCCAGATGTCCAGCACCCGCACGGAGGGACCGCCGGCGTTCACCTCCATGCCCGCCTCACCGTAAGGATGGCCCAGCATGACGTTGACGTACATGGGCAGGTCGTATACCTCTTTGCCCGCCGCGGCAATCTCACCGATGTACCGGGCCTGATACCAGGCGGTACAGGCCTCGTTGGCGTGGCGTCCGAAGCGTCCCCGCCAGCTGTTGTCCTTTCCAGAGGCGCCGCTGTCCGGGATCTCCACCCCCGCCAGCTCCTGGGGAACGCCCTTCTCAAAATCCGCCTGGGCCTCCTTGGAATAATCCCGGTCTGTGCCGGCCAGGCCGGCCTCGTTCTCCACCTGGACAGCCAGCACGGTGCCGTAGTCCTGGTCCTCCTCCCTGACACACTTCATCAGCTCCACAAAGGCCCGCTTGTCGGCCTCCAGGGTGGCCCGGCAGTGGGGGGACAGGGAAGGCACGGGCAGGCCGTCCGGCTCCACCGCCAGACGGTAGGTCTCCGGGTCCAGCTTCACATACTCCGGCACATAGTTGGGATGACCGTTTTTGCTAGTGGCAAACCAGAGGATGACCAGGTGCAGCCCGGCCTCCCGAACGGTGTGGATCAGCTCCCGCACATGGGTGGTGTCGTAAACGCCCTGCTCCGGCTCCAGCAGATACCAGTACACCGGCGCCTCCAGCACATTGCCCTGAAACTCCTTGGCCACCTTGATGGCGTCCTGAAGCATGGCGCTGCCGGTGGAGGAATTGTGGCACTGTACGCCCGTCACCAGCAGAGGCCTGCCCTGCTTATCCTGAAAAAACGTCTGCATAATGTTCTCCTTTCTATTTCCAACTCCCCAGAGGGAGAGTTTCCCAAAACAGCTTTTTACTCCTCGAGGGAAACCGCCACTTCCGCCCCATAGGGGGGAAGTGTCAGGGTCCCGGAAACGTCACTTCCGCCAAGCAGCCCCTTGCCCGCCGCCGGGAAGGAAAGCTCCGCCGGGGTGGTGTTCACATAGAGGATGGCTCCCTCTCCCAAGGACCGGGCCGCCACGCCCCGGGGCAGATCCGGAAAGGCGGGTCCCATGCCGCACAGCCTTTCCAGCAGCAGCCGCAGCAGGCTCTCGTCAGCCGGCACGCCCACATACACCGCTTTTCCCCTGCCCCAGGAGTTGCAGGTCACGGCGGCGCAGCCGGGCCGGGTCCCGCCCTGATAGACCGCTAAGGTCTGGGCCGTGACCGGCTCTAAAAACTCGTGATAGTTGACGCCCTCCATCCAGGTCCCCTGGCTGTCCCCCAGGGAAACCCGGTTTCGCAGCAGGTGGAGAGGGGCCTTTTCCAAGCTGCCCTCATTGACGCCGGACACATGGGTAACGGCCCGGTCAAAGCCCCGGACCTTTACGCCGAACACCTGGGTCAGCAGGCCGGGAAGGGACGTGTCAAAGACTTGGTTATGCTCGTCCACCTTGGCGGAGAAGGCTGTCATGATGACGGTGGCCCCGCCCTCCAGCTGGTCCTTGATCGTTTGAACCATTTCGGGGGTCATCTGGGCGCAGCCGGGCAGCAGCAGCACCTTGTAAGAGCGCTCCACCCGGCGCAGATCCACCATGGCGCAGTCCCGGTTCAGGTGATAGATGGCGGCAAAGGCGTCCACCGCCTGCTGCCGGTGGGAAACCGTGTAGTAGTCCTTGGCATAGCGGGTAATCATCCAGTCCTCAAAGGAGTAGGCCAGGGCGATTTCCGGCCGGCGCTTCCTGGGAAGCAGCCCTCTCTCTCCCAAAAGCTTGGCTTCCTTGGCGATTTGATGGAACTCTTCCAGCTTCCAGCTGGGCTCTCCGTCGTGGTCCAGCAGGCCGAACAGATACTGCTCCTCTCCTCCCAGCATGGAACGCCAGGTCCAGGCCAGGATTCCCTGACTGCCGTACAGATAGGTGAGATAGGCGTACATCCGCATGGCCCCCGGGGGGCAGCTGTACCCACCCAGGCTGCCCACCTGAAATTCCAAATTCCAGTCCGGCCGGGGATTTTCCGCCGCACGGTGGACGTTGCAGAAGCAGGCGCCGATCAGGGCGTTTTCATCCTCCGGGTTGACGCCGGGGTAAAAGCCCTGGCCGGAAAAATCCGTCAGCCGCCGCCAGTTGTGGTTGTAGTCAAAGCCGGCGTCGGGGTTTTCCGCCCAGTGGTTGGAGGAACAGGGCACCCCGGGAGCGAACTGGTTCACCACGTCCTTCAGGCCGGCCATGTAGTCCACCAGCTCCTGAGAGTAGAACCGGCGCATGTCCAAAAAGCGCTCCGGCGCTCCCACCATCGTTGCCCCAATGGGCAGCTCCACCTGGTCAAAGGACTGGAGCTTCCGGCTCCAGCGGTGAGCGGCCCAGGCCCGGTTTAAGTTTTCCACCGTCCGGTACTTCTCCTTCAGCCACTGGACAAACCTGTCTCTGGCCGTGGGGCTGTAAGAAAGAAACCCGCTTCCCAGCTCGTTGCACAGGCCAAAGGCCAGCAGCGCCGGATGGGAGGCGTACCGCTGAGCCATCACAGCCGCCAAACGGTAGGCGTACTCCCGGAAATGGGGATCTCCCACATCCTCCATATAGCGGGTATGGGGGTTTTGCCGGACCCCCTCCCGGTCCACAATATCGATGGAGGGATACTTCCTGTGAAGCCAGGTGGGAGCCGGCCGGGTGGGAATATCCAAAAACACCCCGATGCCCCGCTCCTGGCACAGCTCCATCACCCGGTCCATCCAGGAGAAGGTGTAAACGCCCTCCTCCGGCTCAAAGCTGTCCCAGCACAGGTGGCCCAGCCGGACCACGTTAAAGCCCCTTTGGGCCATCATGTCCAGGTCCTGAACCCAGCGCTCCGGGGGCCAGTCGTGCGGGTGATAGTTGGTTCCAATATAAAGTGTGTCCTCCCCCATGGGTTTCACAAAAAACGCCTCCCTGCCTGCTTTCTCCGCGGAGCCCTTCACGGTTCCGCCCCGCCGGAGCCTCCAAAGGTCCCGGCCGGTTTCATGGCATTACCATACCAAAAGCCCATTCGGAAAGCAACCTTGTTTTTTTCACATGGAACCACTAAAAATTAGAGGTTCCTGTGCAGATCTCCGATTTTTAGGAAACTTTTTGCGGATCTCTTGGGTTCTTTCGCTGAGATAATTATGATAATATTTAGAACAGCAAATGAACACAGTGTGAACAAACCCAAATTCACACCCCTGTGTTTGAGAGGAGAGGTGCTATTCCATGTCTCAGATCGAACGGACTGTGGGCCGTGCGAAAAACAGACCCGGCAGTGCCGGAAAAAGGCGGCAGGGCAAGATCATGTTCATCATGATTCTCCCCTTCCTGGTTTTAAACTTCCTGTTCGCTTATTTCCCCTTGCACGGCTGGATCTACGCGTTTTATGATTATCGTGCTCCCTTGCGGTTGGACCAATGTGAGTTTGTGGGCTTTAAATGGTTCACCATGCTGTTCTCCAATCCCACCCAGATGTCTCAGCTGGGCCAGGTGATGATTAACACCTTTGCCATGAGCCTGCTGGGCATTGCCACTTCCATTCTGCCTCTGATCTTCGCCATTTTCCTCAGCGAGATCCAGACCAAGTGGTTCCGCAAAACCGTGCAAACCCTGACCACCCTGCCCAACTTCATCAGCTGGGTGCTGGTTTACTCGGTGGCCTTCAGCCTGTTTTCCACCACCGGCATGGTTAACAACGTGCTGGAAACCATTGGACTGATCTCCGAGCCCATCAAGTTCCTGGACAGCGACACCCATACATGGCTGAAAATGATCCTGTGGAATACCTGGAAAAGCTTGGGCTGGAACGCCATTATGTATCTGGCCGCCATCACCGGCATTGATCCCGGCCTGTACGAAGCCGCCAAGATTGACGGCGCCGGACGCTTCCGGCTGATGTATCACATCACCCTGCCGGAGCTTCTGCCCACCTTCTTTGTGCTGCTGATGCTTTCTATTGCCAACTTCCTGAACAACGGCATGGACCAGTACTTTGTCTTTCAAAACGCCTTTAACAGAACCCACATCCAGGTATTGGACCTGTATGTGTACAACATCGGTCTGACAGGCGGCAGCTTCTCTCTGGCAACAGCCATCGGCATGATGAAGAGCATTGTCAGCGTGGTGCTGCTCACCCTGGTAAACCTGGCCTCGAAGCGTGTCCGCGGCGTGTCCATTATTTAACGCGGCTGGAACATCTCACGAAGGAATGGTGGAAACATTATGACACAGATTCAAGCAACGCATAACAAGAAACACTACACAGGCGGAGACGTTGTCTTTTCCATAATCAACTACGCCATCTTCGGCCTGTTCACCCTGATCTGCGTATATCCCTTTTACTACCTGATTATCAACACCATCAGCGCCAACGATTTAAGCGCCAACGGCTCCATCAACTTTATCCCCCAGCAGATCCACTTTCAAAACTACATCGACGTGCTGCAGCTCAGCGGCCTGGGAACCTCCGCGCTGATCTCTCTTGCCAGAACGGTTCTGGGTACTGTCTGCACCGTGTTTGCCTCTGCCTTTCTGGGCTTTATGTTCACCCAGGAAAGCCTGTGGAGGAGAAAGGTCTGGTACCGCATGGTGGTTGTCTCCATGTACTTTAACGCCGGCCTGATCCCCATGTACATGACCATGTACAACCTGCACCTGACCAACACCTTCTGGGTGTACATCATCCCGGCCATTGTGCAGCCCTTTAACATCATCCTGGTAAAGACCTTTATGGAGTCTCTGCCCCCCGCACTGCAGGAGGCCGCCGAGATTGACGGCGCCGGCGTGTTCCGCATCTTCTGGCAGATTATCCTGCCCACCTCCACCCCGATTTTGGCCACCATCGCCATCTTCGCCGCCGTGGGCCAGTGGAACTCCTTCCAGGACACCCTGATCTACGTTACCGACCAAAAGCTCTACTCTCTGCAATATTTGCTGTACACCTACATCAACCAGGCTGATTCCTTGGCCACCTTAATGCGTAATAACGCAGGCGGCACCGCCATCAACACAGCCTCTCTGGCCACCCAGCAGACCCCCACCTCCATTCGGATGACCGTGTCTGTGATTGTGGTATTGCCCATCCTGTTCGTGTATCCCATTTTCCAGCGGTACTTTGTCAAGGGTATTATGATTGGCTCTGTGAAGGGTTGATCTTTCAATACTAACATTCCATCAAGGAGGACGAAACAATGTTTAAGAAGCTTGCAAGCGCTCTGCTGTGCGTGGCTCTGTTGGCCTCTTCCTTCGCCGGCTGCTCCGGCGGCGGAGAAAGCTCTACTGCCTCTGGCACAGAAAGCGGCACCGGCTCCAGCAGCACTTCCTCGGAAGCTTCCGAGACCAGCGGCGAAGCGGAGGCTGGCGAAACCAATTCCAAGTATGAGGAATTCCTCACCATCGACGTGTTCGATTCCCAGGCCAACTACCAGGGCATCCAGGGCGGCTGGTTTGGCGAGATCGTCAAAGAGAAATTCAACATGGAGCTGAACATCATCGCTCCCAACGTGGCTGGCGGCGGCGACACCCTGTTCCAGACCCGTTCCGCCTCTGGCAACCTGGGCGACATCGTGATCTACCCCGCTCAGGGCGGCCACCTGCAGGACCTGGTCACGGCCCAGCTGATTGTGGATATGACCCCCTATCTGGAGGGCAAGGAAAACCTGGCCACCTATATGGACGCCATTGAGTACACCAGCCAGAACAACGTGGAGGAGGAAGGCATTTGGGCTGTTCCCTCCGAGGTTTCCAAGCGCGACGCCACCGAGCCTCTGACCGGCGTGGACCCCAACTCCGCCATTTACCTCCGCTGGGATCTGTACAAGGAGCTGGGCTATCCGGAAATCGGCACCCTGGAGGACCTGCTGCCCATTTTCCAGGATATGATGGAGCTTTGCCCCACCAGCGATTCCGGCCAGCCCACCTACGCCATCTCCCTGTTCAGCGACTGGGACGGCGACTATGTCTCTCCCGTTGCCGAGCTGAGCTCCATGTACGGCTATGACCGTGTGGGCTACGCCTTCCATTTGGCCGACGGCTCCGGCGAAATCGTAGACAGCATGAGCATTGATTCCCCCTATATGCGGGCTATCCGGTTCTTCAACCAGGCCAACCAGATGGGCTTGGTCGATCCCGAGTCCACCTCTCAGACCTATGACACCGTTACCGGCAAAGTGGCCGACGGCGCTGTGCTGTACAATCAGCTGCCCTGGCACGGCGCCACGGCTTACAACACGGTGGATCATCTGTCCGAAGGCAAGGGCATGTACATGGCCCCCATCCAGGACGAGAAGATCCGTCAGTGGGGCTGCTACAACCTGGGCAACACCGAGGTTGTCATGATGGTTGGCAGCCAGGCCCAGGACCCCGAGCGCATGATGGACTTCATCGACTGGCTGCTCTCTCCCGAAGGCATTGCCTGCGGCTATGAGC
>CAJMOH010000054.1 GCA_905215055.1 uncultured bacterium | reverse complement strand
TGCCATCTTGCGCCCCCAAGTGGGGCAAGCTGGCAAGGGTCACTAGTTTTCCCCATTTCTTGAGGACAGTATAGAATTTTCGTAATGTAAAATATGTCAGAATTTAGCCCTTGTGTTAATTTCCCCAAAAAATTAACCGGAATCCGGAAAAATAATCACAAATGCCGATGCCAAGCCGGGAGGAGAGTGGTATAATGCGAGTAAACTTACAACGTAGTGCGTCCTACTGTCGCTGCCAATAACCTTGCGAATACACAATTTATTTATGTATCCATCATAGTGCCGTAGCACACGGTCAATGGCTTCGGCGTCACCCGCGCAGGCTGCGTCAATTATAGCGTCAGGCAAGGGGCCATAGCCCTTATAGCTTGGCTGCTTCATCCGCGTCAACCTCCCTCCGGCATTAACGCCATTAACTTAATTCGCAGTTCTTTGAGGCTTTTTGCCTTATGGCGCTGTACGGCGCTTTTAGACATTCCCACAAGCCCACTGATCTCTCTGTCGGTCATTCCCAAAACAAAGTGCAGAATTAAAATACTCTGCTCTTGCTGGGGTAACTCACCAAAAGCACCAGCTACAAGCTCGTCACTGATATGCAGCTCGTACCCGTGAGAGCTAAATATATAGCTATCACTTGGATAGTAGTCTGTCATTGAGAGCTTGTCCCACTGTGCAGGTGACAACACTTCCAGCGACACTTCATTGTCACGGAGGCGTTGCAATTCCCGCAAGTAGTCTACCCTGTCGATGATCGACGGGAAATGTTATCTATCTTTCAGGGACGGCCAGGGCGTACCACACAGGCTGGAACTGGATGTGAAGCTCTATGCCGTGTTTGACCGGTTTGAGTTGGACGATCTCTCCTTCCTTAACGAGCAGGAGAGGCACCTTGACTGGACCGAGCTGAACGAAGAGCTGCTGAGCCGTCGTTCGGCACAGGAGCCGGCCCCGGTGGAGGACGCCGTCTATGAATCCATGCAGACGCAGGCGCTCCGGGAGGGCGTCAACCAGCTGCCGGAAGTCCAGAAAAGAAGGCTGCAGATGTATTTCTTTGACGGGCTTACCTATGAGGAGATTGCGGTGCGGGAAGGGTGCAGCTATCAGGCGGTACAGAAGTCCATAGCGGCAGCTCTGAAAAAAATCCGGAAATTTCTGAAATAGAGGGTTGAGTTTTGTGTGGAAGGGGAAAGCGAACAAATGAAGCCAAACCCGAGGCTCCCTCTCGTTTGAAAAACGAATATAAATAAACCGGGCGTTCCCTGCTTACGCGGCCTTAGCTGCATACAAGCAAGGAACACCCGGCTTTTTCGATCTGCCTTTTTACTCCATCGCTTCCCTGTATTCCGGATATGTTTCCTGAATTTTCCGCGCCAGATCCCAGATCTCCTCGTCGCCGGAAAGCACATAGGATGTTCCGCCGGCGCCATGGAACCGGTTTTCATCAAACCAGAAGAGGCAGGTATCCCCATCCGCTGTCTCAAACTCCAGGATCCGGCTGTCTGTAGAGCCGCTGAAAGCTTTGGATACAATGGTCGTTTCCCGTAATGCCTGCAGGATTTCGGAGATGATTTCTTCATCCGTCGTTTCGTAGCGTCCCAGGATGTTATCGTTGTGATGATAGGTAAGCGCGACCGGCAGCTCTTCCAGCGACTGATCCAGAAATTCCTGCTGGCTTTCGGTGCAATAGGCCCGAAGCGATGTGTCTTTTGGGGAACACCCCGCCAGTACGCACAATAAAATCAGCAAAACGGTAATTTTAATCCTCTTCATCCGAATCCCTTTCTGACTGTCATAGCCTGCGCTGTTTTTCTATGTAGAGCTGGTACAATCCCATGCGTGATTTTACACCCGCTTTCTCATAGATCGCCGCGATATGCCGCTGACAGGTTCGCCGGGATAGATACAGTCCATCTGCGATCTCCTGAATACTTTCCTCTGAATTGACCAGCTTGTCAAATACTTCGGTTTCCTTGGGCGTAAGGATAAACAGCTCCGACAAAAGACGGAACGCTTCCTGAGGGTCCAGGTCTGTCGGGATATCCTTGGGGGTGCCGGATGAAACCGGCATCCAGGCTGTATAAAGATAGATGACTACGCTGACGGCCACAAACAGGACCAGTGCCAGAATGATGGATGCCATGCCATTGCTGTCAGAAACAAGCAACGCTACAGAGGCGTTGGTAAGCAAAGCGGCGCTCACGTTATTCATGGCGCGCCCCATACCGGCCCACAGCGCTGGCGTGGGCATATGGCGGGCAAAATCCAGAAAGCTGGTGGTGAAGAATACCACAAAAAATCCAGCCGAAAGATAAAATACGATCAGGCCGATCAAAAACGGGCCGCCCAGCTTGAGTACTATCACACAGATGACGGACATCAGCATGACGCAGTACATCATCATGGCCATAAATTTCCGCTTTCGGATATCAAAAAGAAAGCCGGCAGAAAGGCCGCTTACCGCCAGCAAAAGCCGCGGCCATTGCCCGATGTCAGTGCCTGCTGCATGATGCATGGTGACCGCGTTGTCCAGCGTACTGAAGATACATGCCATCAGGATGACAAGCAGTGCAAGGAGTCCGCCGGCGGCGATCTTCTTTCGGGTTCCCTTCCCATCATCCTCTATGGCGGGGGACTGGAGTTCTTCCGCTTCTGCGTTTTCCTGGCGGCAAAGCCTTTCTGCCTTCAGCAACAGCGCTAACGCTACAAGGGCAAAGAGTGAAAGTATCAAGGCTTCCGCAGTTTCCAGATCCACAAGATTGTTATTTAGAAACTGCAGGAAGATCCCAAGGGCATAGGAGACACCAACCATACGCGCCAGATGGGTGCGATCCCTCGCCAGTTTGAAAAACAGGTAGTGGGCCGCGCTTCCCAATATCCCCAGAAACAGGAACAATGCCATTCCGGAGAGCAGAGTGGACGAATAAGAAACATGTTTTTGAACCAAAAAATTGCATACTGACGCTGCTAGTGCAAGGATAAAAAGTCCAACGATTTGTACCCGCCTTTTCAAAAGGCGATGAAACAGCGGATAGAGCAAAAAACCGACAGCGCTTATTCCTAACGCGTAGTTTTGCGTAATCACCGTTTTTTCTTCCCCTGCCGTAAGCGAGATCATGTTTACATATAGGTACTCGGCTCCAAGAAATAGAAAAGTAAAAACACTAAGCAGCAGAATCGCATAAATGGATTTTGGATTTGTGAAGCTTTTCTTTATTACCATACGTCCCATTCCACCCCCTTTCTCCGCAATGGTACAGTTATAGACTATTATACTATAAACGGCATGGATTTTCAACGATTTCGGTCGGTTAGAGACTTTTTTTCGCTGACGTTTTTGCGGAATATACAATCCTTCCTGTTTGACCTAAACCAGGGATTCTCCTGGATAAAACCGTATATTTTTGGAGCTGCGTTCCGCATCCGGGAACTACCGGTTTTTTGCGCCCGCACATGCCGTTTTACCGCAGCCACACGGTGCAGCCGCGGTAAACAAGGAAATATCCTGAATGAGAGAAGCTGTCTAGTAGGTGATATTGTGGACGTAAAAATAAATCAGCAGGCCACCCAGCCCAGCGCCGCTTATCAGGCTTGCCCACGTCCAGAATAAAGACAGCAGAAGCCCCAGGAAAATAAACACGCAGAACACCACGACAAAAGCGTCTCTCTGGAAGAGCATAATGAATTTGATACAGGCGATCACAACCCCTGCCATCATAACGAGAGCCCCAAGAAGGGCCAGAACAAAAACATACACACCCGCCATCTGGAGAATTGAGATCAGGACATTAAAACCAAGACCTATCCCCGCGATCAGGCTGCCTACTTTGATGAGGCTGTCACGGGAAGCGCTGAACGCGCCAAAGAAATAGGTTGCGATTAACCCGTTGGAGCCAATGAGCAGCATGTTTACAATAATGACCCATTCTGCGCTTATGTAGTACGATGTGGAAACTGCCAAGCTAATAATGGCGGTGAGGGCAGTGAGGAACCCCCCGATGGCGCCAATGAGATGGTACGGCCTGAACCTTGCATACATACGATATATCCCCTTTCTGATCCTGCGTTCCGAAAAGGCCAGCTGAAGCTTTTTGGACATTCTGTGTCCTGGCCGGCCTTCCATCATGTGAACTTTTCGTTTTTTATCATAGCAGGAAGCTGGTGTTTTTAACAGGCCGCTTTAGCGCCAAACTAAAAAAACACTGTGGCGCACCTGCGCCATTTTGAGAAACGAAGCTTTGAGCGGAAAATTGAGGCCATCCACCCTGTACAGAGTGTAATACCTCTTAAGTTTACAGGACGTAGCAGGCCGCCTGTCATGATCGGCAATCCCTTTTGCACAATCAAGGTGTTTTGGAATTTTCACACAAAAAATAGATTGGCGCAGGTGCGCCATGCGTTTTTTGATAAATTGGCGCGAAAGCGGCCTGCACAGATCCTTAAAAAAACGATACAGTAAAATCATAAAAGGACAAAAAAAGAGTTTGGATCGCCTTTGGCGTTACAGACCGAGCGGCAAAGCGATTCATGAGACCAGGACAGAAGAAAGGAGGCACGAATGAAAAAAAGAGGGGCAGCGGCACTTCTGGCCGCCGTCTGTTTGCTGGTGGGGTGTGCAGCATCAGATCCTGCGCTTCCGGCAGAAACTTCGTCCCCGACAGAGACTTCGTCCCCGGCATACCAAGGGGACTCCCTTTTTGCTTACTGTACCGAAAGGCAGCGGGAGCTTTTGGAGCTGCCCCATGAGGAACTGCCGGTGGAACTGATCTTTCACCATTGGACAGAGACGGCGGCGGACTACGAGACAAGGGACGAAACGGTGATCGCCGGGGTCTTGCAGGCGCTGCGGGATGTGTCGGTGGAATCCGAGTCACCCATCGTCTCTACAGATACCCGGGGGCTTACATTTGTGACGGCGCAAGGGGATACCTACAGTTTCTGGTTTGATAAACGCCGGTTCGAAGGGGTGGATGGCAGGTGCTATGTCCTTTCCGGGGATGAAAAGCTTTGGGAATTGGTGTGGGGGATTCGGACAGCAGACCCAGACTATCAGGATCTGATGAGATAAGCGGTATTTCCCCATGATTTCTGCGAAAAATGCGGATTGGCGCAGGTGCGCCACATAATTTTTGGGAAATTGGCGCTAAAGCGACCTGCACAAATCCTGAAAAAGGCGCTACAGTAAGAACAGTAAAAAACCAAGGATGGTTTTGGATAATCCTTAAGATTTCTTTATCAGGAGGAAAACAATTATGAGACAGTGTGACAATGGCCATTTTTACGATGAATCCAGATTCGATAGCTGCCCCTACTGCCAGGAGGGCGCCGGGGTCGGAAAGACGGTTGCGGCCGGAACGGTAGGGAAGACCGTGGCTGCTGTGCCGGGCGGCGCTGCGCCGGAAGCAGACAGAGGCAAGACGGTGGGCATTATTAAAAAGAAGATCGGTATTGATCCTGCAGTAGGATTCTTGGTCTGTGTTTCCGGTCCCCATCGCGGCGCAGATTATAAGCTGGTAGCAGGCAGAAACTTCATAGGAAGGGCGGCGGCGATGGACGTGGCCCTGGCGGATGACGATACTGTATCCAGAGAAAGCCATGCATTGGTTACATATGACGCCAAGCATAACAGCTTTTCCCTTTCTCCCGGCCAGGGCAGGGGCATCACTTACTGCAACGACGAGCAGGTGGAAATGGTACGCCCCTTAAAAGCCTACGATGTGATCGAGGTGGGAAAGAGCCAGCTTCTCTTCCTGCCCCTGTGCGGCGAGCAATTCCAGTGGAATGAGGAGTAAAGGATGGAGCGTGTACTTTCATGGTTAAACCAGCCGCTGTTTCCGGATACCGTCATCCGCGTCTGGATGGCGGTTGCGGCGGGCGCAGCGCTTCTATTGGCGCTGATTCTCGCCTTTTTCCTGATACGGCGGAAGAAGAAAAAGAAGCGGGGTGATCAGGCGGTGGAAGAACCGATTACGGAACGTCCGGAACCGCTGCCGGAACTGGAGCTTGCCAACCTACAGGGCGTTGGCAGCCGGGAAGAACAGCAGGACGCTTTCGGCATCTCCCGCATGGATCGTTATGAGGAAGACGGGCTGCTTGCTGTGCTGTGCGACGGCATGGGCGGTATGGCGGAGGGCGGCATGATCGCTGCGGAAACCGCCTCCCAGCTGGTGGGAATCTTTCCCTGGACAGATGACAGCGATGTGCCCGGCTGGGTATACCAGCGAAGCGCCAGAGTCTATCAGCAGTTTCGCGGGCACGGGGGGACTACCCTGGTGGCGGCCCTGCTCAAAGAGAATCGCCTCTCCTTCTGGTGCGTAGGCGACAGCGATCTGTTCCTGCTCAGGGAAAACAAACTCTATGGGTTAAATGCCCGGCAGGAATTTAAGAACGATTTGATTTTGAGGGCACTGGACGGGGCGTTCCCCGTGGAGGAAGCGTTTCAAGATCCTCAGGCGGGAGCCCTTTCGGAGTACATAGGAAAAGAAGAAGTAACATGCGACTATACCCGTATGCCCTTTCTTCTCCAGCCGGAGGACGCGCTGCTGCTCTGCTCGGACGGGGTGAGCGATACCCTGACCTTAAAGCAGATCCGGGAAGCCATGGCGCTTCCCCCCCAGGCGTGCTGCGACAAGCTGGAGGAAGAAATCCTGGCGGCAGGTAAGCCAGGGCAGGATAACTATACGGCAATCGCTATGAAATACCATGGAAAAAAAGAGGAGGCAGAATAAAAAATGGAAGCAAAAAAAACATCCAGCAAGCAGGTTGTGGCAATCCTGCTGCTTGTTATTGGCCTAATCGCCGGCGTGTTCGGCATACTGGGCCTTGTGGGCGGGGGCGGCATGGATCCTTATGAGGCGCGCAACGGGGTTGTAATGATAGGCGTTATAGCCCAGGATTCCCAGGGAAACACTGCTAGTGGTATGGGGACGGGGTTTGCAATCGGCAACCCCGGGGAACCTGTCGAGTATATTGTGACAAACGGCCATGTGGTGCAAAAGGCCTACGAATATCCCAGAATTGATCCGTCTATCTCCGGAAAGGTTCAAGTGTATTATTCCGCCGCAGAAAATGATTATGTGCAGGCGCAGGTGGTGTATTATTCCTCGCCGTCAGAAAAAGACATCGCTATTTTAAAGCTGCCGTCCCCCACTGACAAGAGAGTCCCTCTCAAACTGCGGGAGTCTGATTCGGTCAGCACGGGCGAGACGGCATATGCCCTGGGTTTCCCAGCGGATTCTGCCTACCGCCAGAACTTTGCTACCTTTGGGTTGGATGACATAACGATGACCCGGGGGATCATCAGCAAGCGGCTGAATCCAGTGAATGTCACCTATGAGGCGTTTCAGATGGATGTTTCCATTGCGGGCGGAAATTCCGGTGGCCCGCTGGTGGATGAAAACGGTAATGTAATTGGTATTAACACACTCGGAGCGACGGATCCGCAAACAGGCGTTCCCTTGGGCATGAATTACGCGATTATCGTCGATGAATTGACCAAGATCCTGGATGGCGAGCAGCTCGAATACACCATGGCAGGCGGCGGACTCTCCTGGACCCAGCCCTGGTTTGCCTATGTGTTCCTGCCCATCGGCGTGCTGGCGCTGGCCGGCGGCATCATCCTGCTGGTAACGTCCCAGAAGAACGGTCAGGGCGCCCCAGTAGCTGCCGGCGCTGCCGCAGGTATGGGATCTGGAAAAGCGCCTGCAAGAGGCGGCCGCGGCCCTGTGGAAAAACGGGCTGTGCTGCGCGGCGTGACAGGAAAATACTCTGGCCAGAGCTTTGACCTGTTAAAGGGCAAGGTGGTCATCGGCCGAGACCCGGCAATCTGTAACATCGTATTCGATAAAAACACGCCGGGTATCAGCGGGCGGCACTGCCAGGTAGTCTACGACCCGAATGAAGACTGCTTTATCATCACCGATCTGGGATCGTCCTACGGCACGTTCCTGGGCAACGGCAAAAAGCTGACGGCGAATGTGGCGGAAAAATTGTCGACCGGGGACACCTTCTACCTGTGCGACAACGCCAACCGGTTTGTGGTGAGCAAGGAGTAACCCGTTATGGCAGGGTATTGTTTAAAAAACGGAAGAATCCAGGAAGCGTGGGGAGAGGACGCCGCCGGCCGGGAACTGGCGGCTGTCTTCCACCTGACTGCAGACGGTGAAATGAAAGAACTCCACGAGTTCCCGGCGCTGTCGGAAGGTGAAGGGGCGCTGGCGTATGCAGGTGAGTTCTACATTGAACCCCTGGAAGTACAGATTGAATTTCTAAAAGCGGCCAATGCAGAAAAATGGCTGGAGGCGCTGCTCTTGCGGCATGTCGACCGGGTGCGGCAGGTATCGGAGGAACTCTTTGTCATAGCTGAGATAAAATCGTTTGGAGCATGAATGCAACGGACGCGATGGGGGATATTTTGTTCTTTGCCCTTGGAGTATGTTTGTTTCTCTTCGGAATCATTTTGGCATTCTGTCGGACTGTACGGTCAAAGCGTCGCTGCCGGAGAAGAGTGAACGCCGTCATCTGCGATGTGGACGTCAGCTGGACAGACGACGATTTCACCGATTTCTTCATTATCAACTATAAATACCATCCGGTCTACCAGTACACATTGGATGGACAGGAGTATCGGGTAGTATCCCGGGTAGAGTATTCCAAAAAGGACGAAATCAAAGTCGGTAGTTATGAGGTGCTCTTTGTGGATGAAAAGAATCCCCGGTACTTTTCCTGCCCCTCTGAGAATAGGGAACGTGTAATCAGCGCCCTTATCTGGTCTGTGCTGGGAGTTGCCTTTGCACTTTTTCCTTTAGTGGGCTGGGGCGGGTGGATCGGGTTTCTGGTGGCGCTGGGATTGCTCCTGCTGGGTGATCTGTGTTACGATGCCTGGTCCAAAAATCGGAAGGAGTGACTGTATTTTGCTATCAAAATACATCGTTTTATACTTAAAATACATTGCTTGAGGAGGTGGGAGAATGAATCCGGAACGTGTTTGTTATGGCTGTTTCGCGGAAAAAGAACCGGGGATTCCATGCCCCCGATGCGGATTTAATGAGAACGACGAGCAGCCCTATCTTGCGCTGCCCCTGGGTACGATCCTAAACGGGAGATATCTGGTAGGAAAGGTGCTTGGCATTGGCGGGTTCGGTATCACCTATCTGGGATACGACCTGATACTGGAGATCAAGGTTGCGATTAAAGAATATATGCCCTCCGCCCTGGCCACAAGGCATCCGGACCACTATAGTGTGGCGCTGACCGGACGGGTGGAGGAGGATTACCAGTACGGTATGGAGCGCTTTTTGGATGAAGCGAAGATCCTTGCCAAGCTGCAAAACACCCCGCATATCGTATCGGTGCAGAACTATTTCAAAGAGAACGGCACCGCATACTTTGTGATGGAGTACATAGACGGTATGAGCCTGAAAGCCTACCTGGCAAAAAACGGGGATAAGATCCCCTATAACCAGGCGATTGCCATTCTGCAGCCGATCATGGAAGCGCTGGTTCAGGTGCATGCGCTGAACCTCCTGCACCGGGACATCAGCCCGGACAATATCTATATCACATCCAAAGGCGAAAGCCGTCTGCTGGATTTCGGCGCGGCGCGGTTCGCACTGGGGGACGGCAAGAGCGTGTCGGTCATCTTAAAACATGGCTACGCGCCGGAGGAACAGTATTCCAGCCACGGCAATCAGGGACCGTGGACGGATGTTTACGCCATGGGCGCTACCCTGTACCGCTGCATTACCGGGCAGCTCCCGCCGGATTCGGTGGAACGGATCCATGGGGATACCATGAAAAGGCCGTCGGAGCTGGGGTTCCGTATTCCGGCTAATGTGGAAAACGCCATCATGAAAGCGTTGGCGGTAAAAACCGAGGATCGTTTCCCCAATATGGAGGCATTCATCGGGGCACTGAACGGGCGCGTTTCCGTACAGGATCAGGTGGCGGCCAGTATCAGCCAGCGCACCCAGGCTACCGCTTACAGGCAGGAAGGCTACGGGCAGATTGCCTATCAGCAGCCCGCCTATAACGGCGGGGGTGCTGCGGCAGGAAAGCCCTCTGCGTTCTCCCGGTTCCTTTCCTATATGAAAGCCAATCCGGTGGTTGCCTGGGTTTCCGGCGGTGGGCTGCTGGCGGTGATCGCCCTTTGTATTATCCTTCCTATCGCGCTTTCTGGCGGAGGGGAAAAAAGGCCGACAGGAGGGGGCGGCGGTGGGAATACGCCTGTCATCAGCCAACCTACGCCTATCATCAGCCAACCGCAGACGAGTAATCCGGAACCGACAACAGACCCAGAGCCTACTACAGAACCTCCAGCGGAAATGGTGGCGCAGGATCTTGGCATCCTCAACGCTACGATTGAGATCCCGTCGGATTATACGAGGGTTGAGGAGGAGATGATTTTTATCAATGAGGCTAAAGGCTGCGGTATGATGATGGATTATCTTTGGAACATTGACGGACCCATCTACTCCCTTGCCGATGTGGAATCCCAGAGAGAAGCTATTGCCGCCATCCTGATGCAGAACCTGTTTGAAGTTTCGGATTATCAGATCCTTGCTGCCGGACCCGATCAGGTGGGAAGCGCAGGCGCCTATCAAATCTATCTTGAAGGCACCGACAGCGAAGGCGTCTCCAACGAAGTGGTCATTATGGCGGTGGAGGGGTATGATTTCGGCTGTTATTTCATCATCACGAGCTATCCCAAGGGGGACAAAGCCGCCGAAGCGGAAATCCATTCCATTATCCAGTCCTTTAAGAGCAACGGTGCGCCGGAGACAACGTACAAGATGTACTATGGCTCTAAGAGCGGCGTCAAGGTGATTGTGGACGATGCCGTGGCAGCAGGACGCGTGATGGACACGACTGTTAACCTGGGAGAGGCCGGAGCGGCGGCCGAATTGGTTATTTACCCAACGGACGCGGCAATGGAAGCCGGCTTTGGGAGCGCTACGCCGGACAGCGGGATTGTGGAAATAGGGAATGCCGGCCAGCTGGGAATGAGCAGCCCGGAGGAGGTCTTGCAGTTTCAGAGAGACGTGGCGTCTAGCGTGGGCGTTTCCGTAGGTGAAACATACACGTCGCAGTCGGGCGGTGTGGAATGGCTGTGCATGGATTGGACCATGAATGAATTTACGTTCAGTGTTGCCTCCGCCATGATCGACGGCAAGTGTTACGCTGTTAGCTGCATGTTCAACAGCTCCAACAAAGATGCGGTTGTCGCTTTGCATCAACAGGCCATGGCGTCTGTCCGTGCATGGGAGGGATAACCAGCATGGAAGATCTTAACAATATAGCTTCAGTGCCTGCCGCAGCGAAACCTGCGGCAGGCGGTTTCCCTAAAAAAGATTGGTGCGGGCGGAAAGGAGGCGGAGCGTATGAATTTTGTAGAGGATATTGCGTGGATTCTGATTTCCTGCGCGATAGTATATCCGTTTTACGCGTTATTTTTCGTGCTTGCCCACTTTTACAAGAAAAAGACGCAGAGAGGGAGCGGCTGCACGGTTTTTCTAAAAGCGACCGTCATCGAACCGCTGAGGATTCGGATCAAGCATTCCTACCATTATTTTATGATATACCAATACGAGTATATGGGCTACGTCTATCAAAAAAACACCGGCATCGATTTGGCCTATCATCAGGCGCAGAAGAAGATCGGAACTGAGGTGGAGATTTACATTGACCCATCTGATCCGGAAAAATACTTCTGTCCCGCCGATGTCAAGATGTATCGGATGATTCAGATCTGCCTTCTGTGCTGCGGGTGGCTTGCAATTGTGGGAACGCCCATCGCTTGTTTTATATTAGAGTATTTATATTAGAGTTATAGATTGCGACGATCCAAGACGCTGGGGCCGTATTCTGTTCGGTTTGTCTGGAGGAAAGGGAGAAACAGCCCTTGATTGAGGAGATGATGAATGTCTTTCCGTTCATTCTGGAAGAGCTGGGTATGATCGCGTTGATGGAAGTGGTTTTTCTGCTGTTGCGGGTGAAAGGCCGGGGCGCAAGTACAAAGAAGAGGAGTGAAACATGAACTTGGAACATATCTGCTATGGCTGCTTTCAGGAAAAGCCGGACGATTCCCCTGTCTGCCCCCACTGCGGGTTTAATGCGGAGGAGGAGCAGCCGTTTTTGGCGCTGCCCATGGGCGCACTGCTGAACGGCCGCTACATGACCGGAAAGGTCCTGGGCGTGGGCGGGTTCGGCATCACCTATCTGGGCTATGACCTGACGCTGGAGATTAAGGTAGCCGTCAAGGAATATATGCCCTCCGGTCTTGCTACCCGGCATTCCGATAAGTACAGCGTGGCACTGACCGGACGGGGCCAGGAGGATTATCAAAACGGCATGGAGCGCTTTTTAGAGGAAGCGCGGATCCTTGCCAAACTGCAGAATACGCCGAACATCGTGTCGGTGCAGAATTATTTTAAGGAAAACAACACGGCCTATTTCGTGATGGAATATATCGACGGCATGAGCCTGAAGGCATACGTTGCATCCCAGGGCGGGAAGATTCCCTATGACCAGGCGCTGACCATCCTGATGCCGGTGATGCAGGCGTTGACGCAGGTTCATGCCCTGAACCTGACCCACCGGGATATCAGCCCGGACAACATCTCCATTACCTCCAAGGGAGAGAGCAAGCTGCTGGATTTCGGCGCGGCCCGGTTTTCTATCGGAGATGAAAAAAGCGTGTCGGTCATCCTGAAACATGGCTACGCGCCGGAGGAGCAGTATTCCAGTAAGGGGAACCAGGGGCCGTGGACGGATGTATACGCCATGGGCGCCACCCTGTACCGCTGCGTGACCGGGGAGCTGCCGCCGGATTCCATCATGCGGGTCCATAACGATACGCTGAAAAAGCCCTCGGAGCTGGGCGTTCCCCTGCCTCCGCAGGTGGAACAGGCGATCATGAAGGCGCTCGCGGTAAAAGCGGAGGATCGTTTCTCCACCATGGAGGCCTTTATTGAAGGGATTACCGGGAAAACCCCGGCGTCTTTCCATCACCGTACCATGGCTGTGCCATCCGGTCAAACGGCTGCAGGTTCCGATGGAAAGCCGGGGCTTTGGACCAGATTCCGGCGGAGCCATATCGGGGTACAGATCACGGCGCTGGTGCTGTGCGTTGCTGTGCTGGGTCTGGGCGTCTGGGGAGCAGTAGCGGGGATCGGTGCGCTGACCGGCGGGAAAGCAGAGCCGGGTTCTTCTGACGGGCCATCTGGCACTCCTTTCGATATAACAGTGCAGGAACCCGAGGGCGTAGACGATGTCGCCTTGCAGGACTACGCTCAGGAGTATCTGAATATCACCATGGGGATCCCCCAGGGGTATGCAGAAACAGAGTCCGGCAGCGGAGCTTTTGCTTCATCGGATGGGAGCGCTACCCTGCAGGTGGGATTTTACGATAAGGCCGCCGGTTTTCCGGTGTATACCCTTTCTGATGTGGAGGAGAACGCGGAGAAATATGTCCAGTATTATATCGGCCTGCTGGAGAGCACCAATATCACAAAGCATGAGATCCTCAGCCGGGGTTACCGGGAGGGCAGTTCTTTGGACACCTACTTGATCCAGTTTTCTGCTACCGAAAGCGGAGGCACAACCATGGAATTTTTGGCGGCGTTCATCGAATGCCAGAATGGGTTTGGCTGCTACAATCTTATCGGCTCCTATCCTCAGGGGGATGAGAAGGCGCAGGCGGAAATCTTTGCAGCCATAGATTCTTTCCAAAGCAGCGGTCCGGCGGGCACAATTTACCAGCGATTTTATGATGAAAATCTCCCGTTTCAATTCCTCTATTGGGAGGACGAGAGCGAGATTCAGTTTACTGTGCTCGGAGAAAGCCGGCTAAGGATGGAGAAAAGTACGGCTGCGGTTGGTGTGGAAGTGCAAAGTCAGCAGATAAGCGATACTTTCAATAAGGAAATCTGGATGGATGGTATTGCGGAAGTACTGGTCAAAGAATCTTTTCAACCGCGAAAAGAACGTTGGCAATACAAGAGCGGCGGAATTGACTGGATTGTTGATGAGTACACCTATACTGAAGATGACACCTATCTCAGCGTTTACGGCGGCGAGTACGGCGGCTTGGCGTTTGTGATTCTTATCAGTGCAGCAACAGAAGACGAGCTTTTCGACGGAATGCTGTTGGATGTGACCAATACGATTCGACCTGTGAAATAGATGACAGCCCCGTTTCCGGGGGAAAGGAGAAAAAAGTGCTGAGTCTAAAAAGAAATGTCAACTGTCCCCGCCGCATGGCTGTGTACGCCGTCTTTGACGTGCTGGACCGGATGGACTGCCAATATGAGCAGGCGATGGTCGGCGATATCAAGGCGGAGGCGAAGGTTCTGGGGCATACCAGCGAGTACGCCTTTGCCGTGACGGAACAGACCATCAACACATCGATCCTCCATGTTTCCATGCTCCGTCCGGCAAGCGGCCTGAGCGAGGAGGAAAAACAGCTGGCAGTACGTTATCTGGTAGACAGCGTACTGCAGCATATCGATGAGGTACAGGCTTTAGAATGAGGAGGAAGACGAGATGGCAAACGAATCGAGAGTATTCCGGCTGCCTGCCGGCATGAGTACCCAGGTGGTGGCAAACGCGGTGGAGGCGTTCCTTTCATCCGCTAAGGGGATGGAGGTACAGAGTGCCGAAACCACAGAAGGCTATGTGGTGCAGGGCCGTCAGGAAAAAGACGGCTGGAAGACCATTGCCGGCATGAGGATGGCTACGACGGTGCAGATGATCCGGATGGATGACAACTTAAACGTCACCGTGGGTCAGGGCGAATGGTCGGATAAGATCGGCGCCGGCGCGCTGGGATGGTTTATCGCATGGCCGCTGGCGGTGACTGCCGGTGTGGGCGCCTACAAGCAGAAAAAGCTGCCGGAAGAGATTTTCCAGGTGATTGAGCAGTGCATCGTCTCCGGCGGCCGCTCGGTGGTGGTGCGAAACGCCGGGGCGGAACTGAACGCGGGTATGGTGGTTTGCCCCGCCTGCAAAACCCAGTGTGCGGCCGGCGCCAAATTCTGCAACAACTGCGGGGCGAAGCTGGAAAACAAATGCCCCCAGTGCGGGGCGGAGATACCGCCCGGAAGCCGCTTCTGCGGAGCATGCGGAGCACCGCTTTCCTCGCAGGGCGCTCCGGTGCGATAAAGGGAGGAGATTGCGTATGCGCAGGGAAAAAACCGCCGGGGCGGCAAAAAGTCGCATGGCTTTTCAGTATGCTGCTGGCGGTATGCCTGATGATCGCGGCCCTTCCCCTGTCCGTTTCGGCGGCGGGGGAATATGTGCCAGGGAACCCCCGCTGGTCGGGCTACCAAAACCAGGTGCAGTGGGGCCGGCCGGCAGGAGCGGCCTCCGGCGATAGCTTTGAATACGAGGCACAGCTGCTGCTGGGCGACGATGTGGTCGAGTCCAAGGCAGTGGAAATCGACACCTATTTGTTTTTCACAAACGATGTGGTGACGCGGCCGCAGGAGGAGTACACCATACGGGTGCGTGCCAGATGGATCATGATCGTGGGCGACCCGGACGGCCAGTATATGGTGGCGGACGTCGGAGAAGCCGAACCGCCCCATGAGCACAGCTATACCCAAAAGCACGACGCGGCACAGCACTGGCAGGCGTGCTCCTGCGGCGAAAGGCTGAATGTGGCAAACCATATCTACGGCGATTGGAGAGAGACGAAGCCGGCCACCGAAACCGAGGCTGGTTCCAGAGAGCGTGACTGCACGGTCTGCGACTATGTGCAGACCGAAACCATTCCAATGCTTGAACATGAGCACAGCTACGGCGACTGGCAGAAGGATGAAACCCAGCACTGGAAGGAATGCCGCTGCGGCGAGAAAACTGAAGTGGGCAACCATACTTTCGGTGATTGGACGATAACAAAGGAGCCTACCACAACCGAAACAGGTTCCAGAGAACGTACCTGCTCCATCTGCAAATATACGCAGGAAGAGACGATTCCGGTTCATGAACACAGCATCCATGATGAAGCATGGAAATATGACGATACCGAGCACTGGCAGGAATGCTCCTGCGGCGAAAGGTTGAATGTGGCCACCCATACCTACGGCGATTGGAAAGTAACCAAAGAGGCCACCGAGACCGAAGAAGGTTCCAGAGAGCGCGGCTGTGCGGTCTGTGAATATGTGCAGACTGAAGCCATCCCTGCAGCGGGAACCGGCAGCCCCCAGACTGGGGACAGCAGCGATATGGCGCTGTGGATCAGCCTGATGCTGGCCTCCTGCGGCGGCGTGCTGGGAATGCTGTTCTACAGGCGGAAAAAGGCGGTGGCCGGGAAATAAGGCTGAGTAATAAACAAAACCGGCAAAAGCGCCTGCGGGCGGGCTTCGTGCAAAATCCACAGCCCGCCCCGGCGCAGCCGGTATTTTTTCAAGAAGGGATATCCCTTCTATCCTTTGGTGGATACCAAAGGATAAGCAATCTTGTT
>CAJMOH010000053.1 GCA_905215055.1 uncultured bacterium | reverse complement strand
TTTTCGCTTCCCTAAAAATTTGAAATTTCTACTTGACTTTTATTAGCAGGTCTTTTACGATTCTGTTCCTAAGAATAGCACGGAGGAAGGGGTTTGTCAACGGTCCAGAGAAAAAACGGAGGTTGACAAACCGGCCCCCATCCCCTAAGATAAGCCAAAGGGAGGGAAAAACCATGGAAAAACGGCCGGTGCTCACCCTGCTGGTGGGCTTGCCAGGGGCGGGAAAGACCACCCTGGCGAAGAAGCTGGAGCGGGAGACGGGAGCCATCCGGTTTACCCCGGACGAGTGGCATCTGTTTCTCTTTGGGGATGACTTTCACGACCCCCGGGAGCACGCCCTCCACGACCAGCGCCACGACCGGGTGGAGCAGCTGATGTGGAGCCTGGGAAAGCGGCTTCTGGCCCAGGGGGTCAGCGTGATTTTAGACTTTGGCTTTTGGGCCAGGGAGCAGCGGGAGGAAAAGTACCGGGAGGCTCAGGCCCTGGGGGCGGATTTTCAGATCCGGTATGTTCACGCCCCTCTGGAGGAGCTGTGCCGCCGGCTGGACGCCCGGGCGCGGGCGGACCGAAAGGATGTGTTCCAGACCATCACCCGGGAGGACATGGAGCAGTGGGCGGCGCTGTTCCAGGAGCCTGACGAGGCGGAGCTGCGGGGAAGGTACGAATAAACATTTGTTCGAAAAAATTGGGAAAATCCATTGCTTTTCCCGGCGGTTTCCTTTATAATGGAGAGCAGAAACAAGGCTTCGAACAGGAGGTTTTTTGATATGGCGGAAAGCAAGCGGGCGCCGGTGAGCGCCAAGGCCAGCGGCGGTCCCGAGGAAAAGGCCAAGGCCCTGGAAACAGCCCTGGCCCAGATTAAAAAGCAGTTTGGCGAGGGGGCCGTCATGCGGCTGGGGCAGGATTCTGCCCTGAACGTGGAGGCCATTCCCACAGGCTCCCTGTCCCTGGACCTGGCCCTGGGCATTGGGGGCCTGCCCCGGGGGAGAATTATCGAGATCTACGGGCCGGAGTCCTCGGGCAAGACCACCCTGGCCCTGCACTGTATTGCCGAGGGACAGAAGCGGGGCGGCAACGCCGCCTTCATCGATGTGGAGCATGCCCTGGACCCGGTGTACGCCGGGAACCTGGGCGTGGATGTGGACAGCCTGCTGGTCAGCCAGCCGGACACCGGCGAGCAGGCGTTGGAGATTACCGAAGCCCTGGTGCGCTCCAACGCCATTGACGTGATTGTGGTGGACTCGGTGGCGGCTCTGGTGCCTCGGGCGGAGATCGAGGGAGAGATGGGAGACTCTCATGTGGGCCTGCAAGCCCGGCTGATGAGCCAGGCCCTGCGGAAGCTGGCCGGCGCCATTTCCAAGTCCAACTGCGTGGCCATCTTTATCAACCAGCTGCGGGAGAAGGTGGGCGTTATCTACGGCAACCCCGAGGTCACCCCCGGCGGTCGGGCCTTAAAGTTCTACTCCTCCGTGCGCATTGAGGTGCGCAAGGCCGAGGCCATCAAGAGCGGCACCGACGTGATTGGCAACCATACCCGGGCCAAGGTGGTGAAAAACAAAATCGCCCCGCCCTTCCGCACGGCGGAGTTCGACATCATGTACGGCACGGGCATTTCCCGCATGGGAGAGCTGCTGGACATTGCCGTAAAGCTGGAGATTGTCCAGAAAGCCGGGGCTTGGTTCTCCTACAACGGGGAGCGCATCGGCCAGGGCCGGGACAACTCCAAGGAATTTTTGTCCACCCATCCCGAAATCGCCCAGGAGGTGGAGGCAAAGGTCCGGGAGAACGTGGACAAGCTGTATGACAAGATTCCCGGCCGGCCGGCCCCCAAGGACGCCGCCAAGCCCGTGGAAGTTCCCGCGGGAGAGGCTCCGGCCCAGCAGACGCTGACCCCGCCGCCGGCCAGCAAGGCCGCCGCCAAAAAGAGCATTGACATCACGGTGGATGACGACTGATGGAGCTTACCGCGGCGGAGCCCCGGCGCAGGGGTCTGGTCCAGCTGTATCTGGACGGGGAGCCGGGGCCGAAAATAGATCAGGAGGTGTTCCTGCTGTCCCGGCTGAAGCCTGGGGACTGGCTGGAGGAGGAAGGACTGCGGGAACTGGTGGAGCGCTCTGACGCCCGCCGGGCCAGGGAAAAGGCCCTGTACCTGCTGGAGCACCGCAGCCACAGCAAGCGGGAGCTGACGGAGAAAATCGCCCGCACCGCCGCCTCCCGCCAGGCGGCCCAGGCCGCGGCGGACCACCTGGAGGAGCTGGGCCTGCTGGATGACCAGGCTTACGCGGAGAGCTACGCCAAGGAGCTGTTTCTCCGCAAGCGGTACGGCGCCCGGCGGGTGCGCCAGGAGCTGGCCCGCAAGGGCATTGACCGGGAGATCATCGACCAGGTGCTGGCTCTCTATGAGGACCAGGACCCTGGGGAAGCCATTTCCCTGGTGCTGGAGCGCCGGTATCCCCAGTGGAGGCAGGACGAGAGAGTCCGCCGCCGGGCCGTGGCGGCCTTGCAGCGGCTGGGCTACTCCTACGAGCAGATCCGGTCCGCCCTGGGCGGGCTGGAGGAGGAGTAGGGGCCGTATTCCCCACAGGCAGAGACCGGGGGAGAGAGGGCTTTGACAAACAGAGGGGCTGCTGCTGCGGCCCCTTTTCCCTGCCCGCCTTGCCGCTGGACGGGGCCAGGGGAGAAAAAGAGCCAATAGTGCAAGCTAACCGAGGCTCAGCGCCTTGACAAGCCGGGGCGGAGCCAGTATAATCAGCACAGAAAACTATACTGAAACGGTATACTTTAAAAAGGACGGGTTATCCGCCGGGAAGGGGCGTTCCTAGTTTGAGCGAGACAATTTTGGAGCTGAAGGGCATCCACAAAAGCTTTGGGGGGGTGCCGGTGCTAAACGGCATTGACCTGCGGGCGGCCCAGGGGGAGTTTATCACCCTGCTGGGCTCTTCCGGCTGCGGAAAGACCACCACTCTGCGGATTATCGCGGGGCTGGAGTCTCCCGACCAGGGCCGGGTGCTGCTGGAGGGCAAGGACATGACCGACGCCCAGCCCAACAAGCGGGACGTGAACACGGTGTTTCAAAACTACGCCCTGTTTCCCCACATGAACGTGGAGCAGAACATTGGCTATGCCTTGAAGATCCGCAAGCGGCCCAAGGGGGAGATTCAGGCAGAGGTGAAAAGGATGCTGGAGCTGGTGCAGCTGGAGGGCTTTGAGCGCCGCAAGCCCGGAGAGCTTTCCGGCGGGCAGAAGCAGCGGGTGGCCATTGCCCGGTCTTTGATTAACCGGCCCAAGCTGCTGCTGCTGGACGAGCCCCTGGGCGCCCTGGATTTGCAGCTGCGCCGCCAGATGCAGCAGGAGCTCAAGCGCCTGCAAAAGAAGCTGGGCATCACCTTTATCTACATTACCCACGACCAGGAGGAGGCCCTGAACATGTCCGACCGGATCGCCGTAATGCGGGACGGCCGGTTTGACCAGGTTGGCACCCCCAGCGACGTGTACGATTCTCCCCGGACCTCCTATGTGGCCCGGTTTGTGGGGGAGGCCAACATTGTCCGGGGCAAGGCCGGGAGCGTTTCCGGGGAGCTGGTGGAGTTTGCCGGCGCCCAGGGAAAGGCGGGGTTCCTCAGCCGGGGCTGTTCCTTCACCCCCGGCCAGGAGGTCACCCTGGCTGTTCGGGGCGAGCAGGCCCAGGCGGTAAAGGGGGAAAACGGCCCCGGCCTTGCCGGCGTGGTGAAGGAGAAGAGCTTTGCCGGCGGGATGCTCCGTATCGCTGTGGAGCTGGCCGGCGGCGGGGAGTTTATCTGCCGGCGCCACGGCATCGACTCGGAGCTGGTCCCCGGCGACCCGGTGCGGGTGACCTGGGAGCCGGAGCAGGCCTGTCCCGTGGATCTGCCCGCTTCTGGGAAGGAGGCGTGAGCCATGGCCAAAGACATGTCCCGTTTGAAAAAACGGCAGCGCCGGGGAGAGTTTCTCATGACACTGCCGCTGATCCTGTTCACCGTGCTGTTTATCGCGGGGCCGCTGGTGTATATGGTGGCCCTGAGCTTTATGACCCGGGCGGAGACCTGGGGGGTTGTTCCCGAATTTACCCTGCATAATTACGCCAGCATCGGGGAGCCGGTGTACCTGCGGACCTTTGGGGAATCCCTGAAGCTGGCGGTCATCAGCACGGTGCTGATCATCGCCCTGGGCTATCCCTTCGGCTATTTCATGGCCAAGCTGGGACCCAAGTGGAAGCGCCGCACCATGCTGCTGCTGATGATTCCCTTTTGGACCAGCTCGTTGATCCGGCTGTACGGGTGGATCATCATTTTCCGGGCCGGCGGCGTATTCGACTCCATTTTAATGGCCCTGCACATCACCAGCGAGCCCTTAAAGCTGCTGTACACCTATCCGGCGGTGGTGGTGGGCATGGTGTATGCCCTGCTGCCCTTTATGATCTTCTCGGTGTACTCCAGCGCGGAGAAGCTGGATTTCTCTTTGGTAGAGGCCGCCCGGGACCTGGGGGCCTCGCCTGTTCGGGCTTTTCTCACCGTCAGCCTGAAGCTGACCCTGCCGGGGCTGCTCTCCGGGGTGGTGCTGACCTTTGTCCCCAGCATGGGGCTGTTCTTCATCGCGGACATTTTGGGCGGCAACAAGGTGGTGCTGGTGGGCAACTTGATCCAGGACCAGCTGATGAAGGCCCACAACTGGCCCTTCGCGGCGGCGCTGTCCATGGTGCTGCTGGTGCTGACCACGGTGATTATCTGGCTGTACCGAAGGATTTCCGGCGTGAAGGACTTGGAAGGAATTGTATAATCCCCCGCATGTGTGTCCGCCGCAGGCTTTGCGGGGGCCTTCCCGCTCATTTTGTGATTTGGAGGTGCCCATGAAAAACCGCACAAAACTCCCCAATATCTATCTGGGCGTGCTTTTGGCCCTGATGTACGTCCCCATTCTGCTGGTGATTATCTACTCCTTCAACGAGAGCAAGATCAGCTCGGTGTGGGAGGGCTTTTCCCTGAAGTGGTATGAGGAGCTGTTCCGGGACCGGGACATGTTCCGCGCCCTGTGGAACTCCATTGTGCTGGGGGTGCTTTCCAGCTGCTGTGCCGCTGTAATCGGCACCCTGGGGGCCTACGGCATGAGCAAGGTGAAATTTCCCCTGCGGGGCGCGGTGGAGTACATTTCCACCCTGCCCATCATGATTCCCGAGATCATTTTGGGCATGGTCTTTATGGCCTTTTTCTCCCTGCTGGGCATTCCCTTTGGCATGGGGACCCTGGTGATCGCCCATACGGCTTTTTCCATTCCCTATGTGTTTATGCTGGTAAAGGCCCGGCTGGTGGGCATGGACAAGTCCTTGCCCGAGGCCGCCCAGGATCTGGGGGCCTCTCCCCCGCGGGTGTTCTTTGACGTCACCCTGCCTCTGGTGGCGCCGGCCATTGCCTCGGGCATGCTGCTGGCCTTTGCCATGAGCATGGACGACGTGATTATCAGCGTGTTTGTCACCGGCGTGGACACCAACACCCTGCCGGTGAAGGTTTACACCCAGCTGAAAACCGGGGTTACCCCGGAGATCAACGCCCTGTGTACCCTGCTGTTTTTGGCCACCCTGCTGCTGTGCGGGCTGGCCGCTCTGCTGGGCCGCACGCCAAAAAAACGAGATACAAGAAAGGACGTGACCGAACCATGAAAAAGCTTTTGTCCGCTGCTCTGGCAGCGCTGCTGCTGGTTTCCACCCTGGGGGCCTGCGGCTCCTCCGGCGGAGAGAACGGCCAGCTGGTGCTTTACACCTGGGAGAACATGTTCCCCCAGGAGGTGCTGGACGGCTTTACCCAGGAGACCGGCATCAGCGTGACCTACACCAACTTTGATACGGACGAGACTATGCTGGCCAGGCTGGAGGCTGCCCAGGGCGGGGATTACGACCTGGTGATTGCCGACGACTACATCATCGAGACCGCCATCCAGGAGGGGCTGGTCCAAGAGCTGGACACCTCCCGGCTGGAGAACTACGGCTCCATCAACCCGGTGTATCAGGGCCAGTTTTACGACCCCGAGGACCAGTACACCGTACCCTATGGCGCCGGTGTGCAGACCATTGTCTATGACCCCTCTCTGGTGGACATTGAAATCAACGGCTACGCCGACCTGTGGGACGCCTCTCTGGAGGATAACCTGGGGGTCATTGGCAATTTCCGGGTGATTAACGGCATGGCCCTGAAGGTGCTGGGGGAGAGCTACAACACCGAGGATGTTGCCGTAATTGAGGAAGCCGGGCAAAAGCTTTTGGAGCTGGCCCCCAACATCCGGCTGATTAAGGACGACAACACCCAGGATGACCTGCTCTCCGGCGAGGTGGGCGCCGCGGTGCTGTACACCTCTATGGTGACCATGGCGAAGATGGCCAACCCCGACCTGGAGGTGGTGTTCCCCGAGGAGGGCATTGGCTTTGGCGTGATGGCTCAGTTTATCCCCGCCAACGCCCCCAACGCGGACGCGGCCTATCAGTTTATCGACTACATTCTCCAGCCGGAGATTTCCGCCCAGTGCTTTGAATATCTGGGCTACTACTGCACCAACCTGGATGCGGAGCAGTATATCTCTGAGGAGTATCGGGATTTCCTCACCCTTCCGGCGGACATTGACACCAGCAATATGGAGATGATTGAGAACATTTCCGCCCAGGCCCTGGAGGTTCACGACCGGGTGTGGACCGAGTTCAAAACAGCCTGCGGTGCGTGACCGCCCAGTGCCTGGGCTCTCAATTCGCGCCTTGGAGCGGCGGCGTACGCCGCGCTTGCACAGGACGATAACGCACGTGCGCGGCTGGTGCTCTCGCGGAGCAATTCGCGGGACAAGCCGCGCCTGGGACCGCTCGCTTGCGCTCAGGTCGAGAAGGGCGTAAGCGCACGTCCGCGATGCGTGACCGCACGGGACAAGCCGCGCCTGGGAGCGGCGGCTCAGTGGCGCGGGCAGGCTGCGGCGCAGTCTGGCTGAGGGCTCCCAGAAGGCAAAGGAAGGACAGCCAAGCGACGGCCTGGCTGTCCTTTTTTCGTTCTTCCGGTCATCCGGCCTGGGGCGAGGGAAAGCTTCCTGGCTCCGGCAAGCCGCCCTCTCCCACCCAGACCGCCTCCCCCTCCAGGGAGTTCCACAGGGCGTCCGGGTTCAGGGGAAACTTCTTCCGCAGCTTGTAAAAGCCCTCTCCCGTGGAGAGCAATTCCCCGCCGCTGCTGAGATGCACCACTTCTTGGGAGAAATCCTCCCGGAGAAAGACAAAATAGGTGCCGATGCCCCCGGCAGGCACGTCCTCGTTGACGGCGTCCCGCTCCACCCGCAGGGAAAACAGAGCCTGGGCCGCCTGCCGGATGATCTCCGGGTCCCGGGTGGTTTTCCGATAGGCGTCGGCGGGTACGCCTCCCTGATACAGCTGCAGCTCCACCATCTCCTCCGCGTCCCAGTCCAGGCCGGGTACCCGAGAGGCTTGACAGCCGGACAGGGTTAGGGACAGGCACAGGAGGAACCACAGACAAAGTATTTTTTTCATAGAGCTGCCTCCTTTCTTAAAAGCCGAAAAACTCCGCAGTTTCCTCATCGGGCTGGGTGTGGTTGTGCTCCGGAGGAAACTCCACCGGGACGTCCACCAAGGCCCACAGCTCGTCCTGGGTGGGGGAGGCGTCCTCCGGCACCAGGAACTCTCCTTCCGAGGTGGAGAGACTGGAGCAGCACTCATTGTAGCACACCACCTCCTGGGAACCGTCCTCTCGCACAAAGGTAAAGGTGATGCTGCCGCTCCCCTCGGAGCAGGGGTCGTCCGGCCTCCATTCCCGGAGTACTGCCACCGAGCGCAGGCCCTCCGCCACGGCCTGGATTTCCTGGGGATCGGTGGTGGTTTTCTCCCCCACCAGGTACATGACCCGTTCCAGGCGCAGCTCCACCATCTCCTCCGCATCCCAGTCCAGGCCGGGTACCTGGGCGGTTTGGCAGCCGGACAGGGTCAGGGACAACGCCAAAAGAACCAAAAACCATTTTTTCATAAGAAAGGACCTCCTTTCCTTCTCTGTCTAAGAGAGGGAGCGGGAGGTCCTTTTTGTTGGTGGTTTTCCCTTTATTTTTTTGATTTTTTCCGGAGGCTTCTGTTCCACAGCTGCCAGCCCCAATAGACGGCCCCAGCCGCCAGCAGCGCCGCCAGACCGCTCAGCAAAGCCCCGGGAAGCCACGGCGGAGGGGCTGGCAGGGTAAAATCAACCAGGCCGCCCTCGCTGGGAGCGCCCGCGGTGGGAGCTTGGGGCAGCAGCGCCCGCAGTCCCAGAAAGCCCAGCGCCAAGGCCCCCAGCAAATCTGCCCAGAACAGCCCCAGGGCGTGAACCGCCTTGGCGTATTTCCACCGGACCGTGGCGGGCCTTAGGCAGAGCAGGGCGGCAATCTCCCGGTGGGTGCAGCCCGCCGCCAGCTTCAGGGTGACAATCTGCCGGGAAATCTCGTCCAGAGGGGCCACAAGCTGCTGAAAGCTCTCCCAGTCCAAAACCGACTCTGGTCCCGGGGCGGGGTCTGGCAGAGGGGGCAGTTCCTCCAGGGGGAGGGCGGCACGCTGGGATTTTTGAATCTCCAAGGCCTGCCGGCGGGTTACGGTGTACAGCCAGGCCCCGGGGTTGGCGGTGGGAAAGCTCTGGGCGGGCAGGGTCCACAGCCGGAGGAACACCTCCTGGGCGGCGTCGGCGCTGGCGTCCTGTTTTTTCAGCACCGACAGGGCCATGCCGTAGACGGCGGGGTAAAACTCCTGATAGAGCTGGGTAAAGGCCTGGGGGTCCCGCCGGGCGGTGCCTCCAAGCAAGGTGAAAAGCCGCTGATTGTCCATAGGGCGCCTCCTGGGTGTGATGGGCGTTCCGCTCCGGGACAGGTCCAGCCCGGGGAACCGCCTCTTTGCCGCTGCCTCCGACCGGCGGGGTGCTGAGAGGCCGCTTACCGCCGCCTGCCCCAGACCACCCGGTCCAGCCCGGCCCAGTCCGTGACGGTTTCCACATCGGTCAGGCCGGCCTGTTGAAAGATCTGGGACACAGCCTGACCCTGACTCTCCCCGATCTCCACAGCCGCCAGGCCTCCCGGTTTCACCAGGGGAAGCCACAGGCTGGCAATGGCCCGGTAAAACACCAAACCGTCCGCGCCGCCGTCCAGGGCCAGGGACGGCTCCCGCCGCACCTCGGGCTGGAGGGAGGCCAGCTCCCCGGTCTCGATGTAGGGCGGGTTGGAGGCCAGAAAATCCAGACTGCCGGGGGCAAAGCTGCGGGCAAGCTCCGGGGACAGCATGTCTCCCGCCAGGGCAGAGGCCCGGCCCCTTCCATGGCGGCGAAGGTTTTCCTCCAGATAGGGCAGGGCCTTTTCCGAAAGCTCCACGCACTGGACAGACAGCCCCGGGACCAGGGAAACCAGCCCCAGCCCCACGGCCCCTGTTCCGGCGCACAGGTCTAGACCCCGGGGAGCGGGCGCCCCCTCCAGGCCCTGGGCCAAGGTCTCCACCAGCACGGCGGTGTCCTCCCGGGGGCAGAGAACCCCCTCCCCCACGGAGAGGGAGAGTCCCAAAAATTCCCACTCCCCCAAAATGTACTGGAGAGGCCTGCGTTCCCGGCGCTCCTTCACCGCCAGGAGAAAGGCGGCCTCCTGCTGGGGAGAGGGAACCTCTTCCCCGTGGAGGGCCAGACCGGTCCGGTCCAGACCGAAGTATTTTTCCGCCAGCAGCCCGGCGTCCACCCCGGGAGAGTCCACCCCCGCCTGGCTCAGCTGCTTCCGGGCGGCAAGGTACAGCTGCCGGACCGTCACTGGATCAGGTCCTCGCCGTTTTCCGGGATGACGGCCTCCATGGCGGTGATGGCGGCCTCCATCATTTTGTCGTCCGGCTCCTTCACGGTCAGCCGCTGCATCCACAGGCCGGGGGCCACCACCAGCCGGGTGAACCGGTTGTCGTGGCGGGCGCAGGCCTTCTGCACCTCGTAGCCCAGGTTCATAATCACCGGGATGCACAGCAGCTTGGTAAAGGTTCGCAGGAAGGGGTTGGAGAAGGGGATGAAGAACCCCACAATAATGCCCAGCAGCAGCATCAGCAGCAGAAAGCTGGTGCCGCACCGGGGGTGGAACCTGCCTTGCCTGCGGACGTTTTCCACCGTCAGGGGCAGGTCGTTTTCATAGCAGAAGATGGTCTTATGCTCGGCGCCGTGATATTGGAAGGTGCGCTTGATGTCCGGCACCATGCCGATCAAGGCCACATAGCCCACAAACAGCCCAATGCGGATGACGCCCTCGAAGATGGAGCGCCAGCCGGCGATGTTTCCCGGCACAGCGCCCTGAAGCAGATTGAACAGCACCGTGGGCAGCATGAAGAACAGCACAATGGCCAAGGCCACCCCCAGCACGGAGGCGATGCCCATAATCACCCCGGTGATCTTCTCTCCCAGGTGGTCGTTCAGCCACTTGTCCAGGCCGGTCAGCTCCTCCTCTTCCTCCCCCTCGGTAAGCTTGTCCGCGGAGAGGGACAGGGCCTTGTAGCCCATGCGGAAGGAGTCGATCAGGGCAAAGATGCCCCGGATAAAGGGCTTGCCCAAAATGGGATAGGTTTTTGTCAGCCGGGGAACCTGAATTTCCTCGGTGGAGATGGCGCCCTGCTGGTCGCAGAAGGCTGCCACCGTGCGCTTGGGACCCACCATCATAATGCCTTCCATCAGGGCCTGGCCTCCAATGGTGGTAATTTTCTTTGTCGGTTGCATTTATGGATTCCTTTCCTGGATGAATTTTAAGATCTCGGGCGTGGCGGTCAGCTGGGGGTCCGCTTCCAGATGGGAGCAGGTGGGCAGAGAGATCACCACGGTGGTACCCACGCCCTCCTGGCTGTCAATCTCCAGCGTGCCTCCGTGGAGGCGGACGATCTCGTCGGCTACCGCCAGCCCAATGCCCGAGCCTCGGACCAGCTGGTTTGCCTTGTAGAATTTTTTCTTCACGTTGGGCAGATGCTCGGCGGGAATGCCGCAGCCGGTGTCGCTGATGGTGACCCGCACCCAGCCGCTGTCCTCCCGGGAGAACACGGTGATGGTTCCCCCGGGGCTGGTATATTTTAACGCGTTGTCAATGATGTTGACAAACACCTGCCGCAGCCGGTCCACGTCGCCGTAAACCGGGGGCAGGGCGGTGGTTTCCTCGTAATTCAGCTGCTTGTGCTCGGTGCGGGCGCGGTCGGTAAACATGTATACTGCCTCGTCCAGCTCCGCCAGAATGTCCAGCCGTGAGACGATCAGCCGCATTCGGTTGTTTTGCAGCCGGGAGAAGTCCAGCAGCTCCTCCACCAGCCCGGAAAGCCGCTCCGACTCCCGGATAATCACGTTCATGCCCTTTTCCGCGGTTTCCTGGTCGGCCCCTTCCTGAAGGGTTTCCGCCCAGCCCTTGATGGCGGTCAGGGGGGTTCGCAGCTCGTGGGAGACCGAGGAGATAAAGTCGTTTTTCATCTGCTCGGCGGCGCCCAGCTCGCCAGCCATGTCGTTGATGGCGTCCACCAGCTCGCCAATTTCGTCGTCCTTGGCCTTGTCAATCCGCACGCCGAAATCGCCCTGGGCAATTTTGCGGGCGCTTTGGCTCAGCTGCCGCACAGGCACCAGAATAGACCGGATGAAATACACGCCGGACAGGCTGAGCAGCAGCAGGATCAGCAGGCCCACCGCCACCAGGATGGTGATGAGAAAGGAGATTTGCTGGTCGGCCCGCTCCATAGAGACCAGATACCGCACCGAGCCGATCAGTCCGCCGTTCTCGTCCCGCACCACCCGGGAGATGGCCATCACCTTTTCCCCGGTGTTCAGCCGGCCCACCCATTTGCCCTCGCCGCCGGTGGAGTCCAGGGCCTCCTCATAGTCGGGCATTTCCTGGTTTTGGTCCGGCTCAAAGCCCGTGGAGGTGATGACCACCTGGCCGTTTTGGTCCAGGGCCATAATTTCCATGTTACTCTTGTCGGGAAAGCGCTCGATATAGTCCCGGACAATGCCGGAAAAGCCGGAGGAGGTGTTCATGCCGTCGCCGCTGTAAGAGAGCAGGTTGAGCAGCTCATCGGCGCGGCCGGCAAGGGAGAGCTCGATGCCATTGTAGGTGGAGCTTTGCACCATCAGGGAAAGGGTGGTGATGGAGATCACCAAAATCAACAGCACCACGCCCAGTGTGTTCACCAGCCACCGCCGGGATACTCCTTTCGCAAGCATTCACATTCCCTCCTTTGCCCAGTGCCTGGGCTGTCGATTCGCGCCACGGAGCGGCGGCTTGCGCCGCGCTTGATCGATTCGCTGGCTCGCGTCCGCGCCGATAAATTTTTTGAGACCTTCCCGCCTTTGCGGAACGCAAAAAGGCGGCTTGGCCAGTCCGGCCACGGACCGGCGGCTGAGGGCCGCGCTTGATCGAGAGGATAGTACACGTCCGCGCCATTGGCTTCGCTGGGACCTTTCCGCCTTTGCGGAACGCAAAAAGGCGGCTTGCTCAGTCCGAGCACGGACCCGTCCGGCCCCTTGTTCACGGGCTGCGCCCGGTATGACAACGGGCCTGCTTTTCTTCCCCGGCTGCGCCGGTTTTAAGGTCGCAGCCTTTTGAAAAAGGCTGCACCGAAAACTTTTATCCGCCTCCGGGCCTTTGGCCCTGCGGCGCGGACGTGCGCTAACGTCCCAAGCAAGCGCGGCGTAAGCCGCCGCTCCGTAGCGCGAAGAGACAGCCCAGGCACTGGGCCGCGGACGCGCTTTCGCCTCTCGATCAGGCGCGGCCCTCAGCCGCCGCCCCAGGGCGCGAATCGACAGCGGAGGCACTCCGCCGCGACTTGCTCCGCGGGAGCACCCGTTATTCGTCCCAGCGGTAGCCCAGGCCCCAAACGGTGATGATGTGCTGGGGATTGGATGGCTCCTCCTCCACCTTCATGCGCAGGCGGCGGATGTTCACGTCCACAATTTTTTCCTCGCCGGTGTAGCCCGCGCCCCAAACGTGCTTCAGGATGTCTCCCCGGGCCAGGGCCACCCCGGGATGGGAGAAGAAATACTCCATAATTTGAAATTCCACCTGGGTCAGCTCGATGGGCCGTTTTCCCTTGAGGAAGGACCGGTTTCGCAGGTTCAGGGTAAACTCTCCGGAAACCAGCTCGTCGCCGCCGTCCTTCCGGTCGGAGGCCAAAGCCACCCGGCGGTAAACGGCGTCCACCCGGGCCACCAGCTCCGAGGGGGAAAAGGGCTTTGTCACATAGTCGTCGGCGCCCATCATCAGGCCGGAGACCTTGTCCATCTCCTGGGTGCGGGCGGAGAGCAGAATGATGCCGATGGAGGGGTTGCGCCGCCGCAGCTCCTTGCAGACGGCCAGGCCGTCGTGGGCGCCGGGCATCATGATGTCCAGCACGGCCACGTCGAAGCTGCCGTTTTCCGCGTCGTACAGCTGCAGCGCTTGGTCGCCGGTTTCGGCCTCCACGGTTTGATAGCCCGCCCGTTCCAGATTGATGACCACAAATTCCCGGATGTTCTGTTCGTCCTCTGCCACAAGGATTTTTCGCATGAACGTTTCCCCTTTCTCGCAATCCGCGTCCTATTGCTGACCAAGAGCTTTATTCATCCATCACGCAGAACCAGGCCTTTACCTGGGCGATCAGCCGCAGGTATTCCTCGTCCTGGGTAAAGGTTTGAATACCGTAAACCAGGTCCCCCGAAATCTCCAGCTGCTCATAGCCGCTGGTCTCTCCCCGGCTGTCCCAGGCCGAGCGGGTGAACACCCGAATGGCAAACAGGGGGGACCCCAGCAGCTGGCTTCCGTCCTCGCCGGTGACCACCTCGGTGTAGGTGACGGTTCGGTTGGCGGTGTTGTTCGAGGCGGAGATCCGCCCCACCAGGCCCTGGGGCAGCCGGAACCAGTAGCTTTCGCCCAGATTTACCAGGGCGGTGAACACGGAGTCATACTCTCCCGGCGGCTGGAAGTTTACCCACCCCACCGCGTAGCTGGTGGAATCCAGCGCCGCCCCCTCCGCCAAGCTGGGCAGCTGCTGGACCACCGGCGCCTCCAGGGTGCCGTCCCCGTCGATGTCCTGGCAGGTAAAGGGGGCTGTGGAGGGCCGGGAGAAGGGGTTTTGATAGGTCTCTGTGTTCACCCCGGGAGGGCCGTTTTTCAGCAGGCCGTTTTCCAGGTAAAAGATCTGGGTGGTCATGCTGCCGTCGGCCTTGGCGCCGTCCACCGTCGCCCCGGAAAGCCCGCCGCCCAGCTCGCCAAAGCGGATGGCGGTGTAGTTGGTGATGGAGTTGTCCGCGCTGGCGGAATAGCGCTCCTGGAGGGCGCCGTTTTGCCAGGCGTAAATAATGGCCTGGGCGGGAAGAGCCTCGGCGCCCTCCTCGGTGGCCGCCACATACTTGTCCACGGTAAACACCTCGTTGACCCCGTCCCCGTCAAAGTCGGTGACAGCCATTTCCCCATAGGTGCCCAGCAGGGTTTCGGTGACGTTTCCCTCCTCGTAGAGATAGGCGGCAACGGCGGCGGTGCGGCCGGTGGCGCCTGCCGCGCTGCCCCAGCCAATGAGCACGTCCTCCAGGCCGTCGCCGTTCAGGTCTCCAAAGCAGACCAAATCCACCTGGGTGGCCGTGTTGGGAAAGGTGGCGGCCATGCGCCAGCGGTCCTCCGCCTTTTCCAGAAAGTGGACCTCCACGCCGCCGGACTCCAGGGCGGTAAAGCCCAGGGCGTCCTCCAGGCCGTCGCCGTTCCAGTCGGTCATGATGATGGCCGAGCGATGCTCTCCCCGCCGGGGATAGACAAAGGTCAGCTCTTGGCTGTCCCCCTGGAGCAGCTCGTAAATGCCCTGCTGCTCCAGGTTGGCCCTGGGCGGGGACATCAGGTTTTGAGCGTCCAGTCCGGGGAAGGCGCACCCGGTCTGGCACAGGCACAGGGCGGCTCCCACTGTCAGGACCGCCAGCCTTTTCCAAGGATTTTTCACGGGCGCCGTTCCTCCTTCCTGAAAGCTTGCCGTTTTTCCAAGTTTTTCCCGCCGCGCAAGAGAGGTTTCCATCACGGACCGAACCGGCAGGTGAGACCCCGCGAAATGTCCAGTCCGGTCACGGACCATGATACCACACCTGCGGCGGGCAAGCCGCGCAGGCGGCTTTACGCCGCCGGGCTTGGGTGGTAAAAGATAATTTTCCCGCCGCGGCCAGACGTTTCCTGCCGCGCAAGAGAGGTTTCCCATCGGTGACAGGCCGGGCGCTGAAAGCGCCTATCCCGCGAAACGTCCAGTCCGGTCACGGACCATGATACCACACCTGCGGTGGGCAAGCCGCGCAGGCGGCTTTACGCCGCCGGGCTTTGCGGAATTTGCCCCCTTGCCGCCCGCGGGAATGACATTCTGCAAGCATTATACCATAATAGGAGAAAAAAATCATCAACAAACTGTGAGCCAAATCAACTGCCCGTTGACAAACCTGGGGCCGGCAGGCTAGAATCAAGGGAGAAAGGGGGGCTGGCTATGCCCAGATTTTTTGTGGAGCAGCCGCCGGAGGGCCAGGTGTTTCTCGGCGGGGAGGACGGCCGGCACATTGCCAAATCCCTGCGGATGCGGCCGGGAGAGGCCTTGACTCTCTGCGACGGCCGGGGCAGGGACTACGCCTGCGTGGTGGTTTCCTGCCGGGAGGACGGGGTGCTGGTTCAGGTGGAGGGCAGCTCGCCCAGCGCCGGGGAGCCGGAGACCCAAATCACCGTGTGCCAGTGTCTTGCCAAGGGGGACAAGCTGGAGACCGTCACCCAGAAGGCGGTGGAGCTGGGAGCGGCGGAGATCCGGCTCGTGGAAAGCTCCCGGTGCGTGGTCCGCCTGGACGGGAAGGCCAGGGAGAAAAAAACGGCCCGGCTGCAAAAGATCGCCCGGGAGGCGGCTATGCAGAGCGGCCGGGGAATCATCCCCCAAGTGCTGGCCCCCGCGTCCTTGGAGCAGGTTCTGAAAACCGCCGCCGCCAAAGGGGAGATCCTCTTCTTTTACGAGGAGGGCCGGGCCAGCTTGAAGGAGGCGCTCCGGCAGGCGGGGCAAAGGCTGTTTGTGTTTGTGGGGCCGGAGGGAGGCTTTTCTCCGGAGGAAGCGGCCCTGGCCCAGTCCCTGGGGGGCAGGCTTTTGACTCTTGGTCCCCGGATTCTGCGGACCGAGACGGCGCCCTTGGCGGCCTTGGCGGCTATCCTGTACGAGAAGGGCGATATGGAGCGAAGGGGGGAGCCTGTGTGAAAAACGCGCTTGTCACCGGGGCGTCCGGGGGCATTGGGCAGGCGGTGGCCCGGGAGCTGGCCCGCCGGGGCTGGGGCGTGGCCCTGCACTACTGGAAAAACGAGGCCTCCGCCCGCCGGCTGGAGGAGGAGATTCTGGCCCAGGGAGGCAGCGCCCGGCGCTATCAGGCCGACCTGACCGACCCGGCCCAGGTGGAGGCCCTGTTTGCCGCCGCCGAGGAGGACTTCGGCTTTTTGGAGGGGCTGGTCAACAACGCGGGGACAGCCTGGAAGGGCCTGTTTACCGACATGACCCTGGAGGACTGGCGCCAGGTGCTGGACAGCGACCTGACCAGTGTGTTTCTCTGCTGCCGCCGGGCTTTGCCCCCTATGATCCGGCGGAAGCGGGGCAGCATTGTCAATGTCAGCTCTATGTGGGGGCAGGTGGGGGCCTCCTGCGAGGCGGCCTATTCTGCGGCCAAGGCGGGGGTCATCGGGCTGACCAAGGCTCTTGCCAAGGAGGAGGGGCCTTCGGGCATTCGGGTCAACTGCCTGGCTCCGGGTGTGGTTCGCACCCCCATGAACGGGGACCTCTCTCCGGAGGACCTGGCCGCTTTGCGGGAGGAGACGCCCTTGGAGCGCATCGGCTC
>CAJMOH010000052.1 GCA_905215055.1 uncultured bacterium | reverse complement strand
AGGGGAAACCGGACTGGCTGCCCGGCTTCCCTGTCCAAATTTATTGTAATAGGAGTGAAAGGATGCGTAAATAAGCCTCATTCTGGAGCCGCGAGATCACCCTGCCGGGCTTGGCCCGGGGGCTGTTTCGCTGTGCCGGTTTGCGGGCTGCGCGTCCTTTTTGGCGCCGCGGGGAGATTTCCCCGTCTGGCTTCCCTTGGGAGGATGGGCCTGTTCCGGCAGCGGAGCAGGCCCTTTTTCCGTCCCAAGGAGGAATGACCATGCTGCAAACGCGAAATTTGACCATTACCATGAAAAAAGACCTGCGAGACCTGCTGCGGGATTTCACCTTCTCCCTCAACCCCGGGGACAAAGCCGCCATCATCGGGGAGGAGGGCAACGGCAAATCCACCCTGCTAAAGCTGCTCTACGACCCCGCCCTGGTGGAGCCTTATGCGGAGTACAGCGGGACCATCCAGCGGGACGGCATGCTGCTGGGGTATCTGTCCCAGGAGCTGCCGCCCCAGCAGGCCGCCCTGACCGCCTATGAGTTCTGCTGCGGGGAGCCGGCCTTTCTGGACGCCTCTCCCGGCCAGCTGGCCTCCGCCGCCAAGGAGCTGGGCTTTCCCCTGGACTGGTTTTACGCCGACAGGCCCTTGTCCACCTTTTCCGGCGGGGAAAAGGTCAAGCTGCGGCTGGCCCTGCTCTCCCTGAAGCGGCCGGACTGCTACCTGCTGGACGAGCCCTCCAACGACCTGGACATGGAGACCCTGGAATGGCTGGAGGCCTTCATCCAAAGCCGCCGGGAGCCGGTGCTGTTCATCTCTCACGACGAGGTTCTGCTGGAGCGCACCGCCAACGTCATTCTCCACATGGAGCAGCTGCGGCGGAAAACCCTGCCCCGGTGGACCGTGGCCCGCATGGGCTACCGCCAGTATGTGGAGGAGCGGCTGCAAAAGTTCGCTCACCAGGAGCAGGTGGCCAAAAAGGAACGGGAGGAGGAGCGCAAGCAGCAGGAGCGCTTCCAGAAAATCCAGCAGAAGGTGGAGCACCAGCTGAACGCCATCTCCCGCCAGGACCCCCACGGGGGCCGGCTGCTGAAAAAGAAGATGAAGGCGGTCAAGTCCATGGAGCACCGCTTCGACCGGGAGCGGGAGGACATGACCCAGTTCCCCGACAGCGAGGAGGCCATTTTGGTAGGCTTTGGAGAGAACACCGGGGTTCCCGCTGGAAAAACCGTGCTGGACCTGACCCTGCCCCGGCTGGAGGCGGGAGGCGTTCTGCTGGGGGAAAACCTGCGGCTGTATGTCCGGGGCGGGGAGCATGTGTGCATCCTGGGGCCCAACGGGGCGGGGAAAACCACCCTGCTGCGGCGGATTGCCGGAGAGCTGCTGAAGCGGACAGACCTGCGGGCCGCCTACATGCCCCAGGACTACGGGGAGACGGTGGATCAAGACCTGACCCCGGTGGAATTCCTGTCCAAAAGCTGGGAAAAATCCGATTTGACCCAGGCCAGGACCTACCTGGGCAGCATGAAATATACCCCAGAGGAACAGGACCACGCCATCCGGGAGCTGTCCGGCGGGCAAAAGGCCAAGCTCTTTTTCCTGAAGATGATTCTGGACGGCAGCAACGTGCTGGTTCTGGACGAGCCCACCCGAAACTTCAGCCCTCTGTCCGGGCCGGTGATCCGGGGGATTTTGCAGGACTTTCCCGGCTGCATCATCAGCGTCAGCCACGACCGGAAATACATCGGCCAGGTCTGCGACGCCGTGTACCGCTTTGAACCCCAGGGCCTGGTCCCCGTGGAAAACCAGTGGCGCTAAAGCCTCGGTTTAACGCAAAGAAGGCTTGCGGTCAAGACGACCGCAAGCCTTTTGCATGACAACGCTAAAACAAACGCCGAAATGAACGGCGCGCACCCGCTCTATTGGCCTGATTAGGCGCGGCGTTCAGCCGCCTTCTTGCCTGCGGCAAAGACAACCGGCAGAGAATGGCGGTTTTGCGTCAGCAAAACGGAGATTGTAAAATCTCCAAGACATTCTCTCGGTAAACTGCCTCAGCAGTTTACTGCTCAGCGGGAGCACCCGTCGGCCTCGGCAAGCTCCTTCTTGTACAGGTACTTTTCCACCTCTTCCACCATGTTCTGGGGAATCTTCCGCTCTACTGGCAGCACGGCGGCGTTTGCCATCTCCTTGCTGAAGGCCAGCACAATTTCCGTGGTCTTGGCCAGAGCCTGGGCGGAGAGGAAGTCCAGGGTGTCAAACCGGTTGTGAATGTAGGAAGCGCCCTGAGCGCCGAACCGTGTAAAGTTGACCCCGGGAATGCCGCTGTCCGCAAAGGGGATGCTGTCGCTGGAATAGATGCCCTGCTTGGTTTCCGCGCCAAAGCCGTGGATCTTCACAAAGTATTCCAGATAGCTTGCCAGCTTTTCCTCCGCCGTGGCGGTGATGCCGTCCACGCCCAGCACGGGACCGCCCACGTCCACGTTGATCATCAGCAGGTGGTCCTTCAGCTCCTCCTTGTGAGCCTTCACATAGGCCCAGCTGCCCTCCAGGCCGATTTCCTCGCTGCCGTACCACATGAATTTCAGGGTGCGCTTGGGAGGATTCTCCGCGAAGTACCGCAGCACCTCCATGTTGATGACGCTGCCGGCGCCGTTGTCGAACACGCCCTTGGAGAAGTCCACGGAGTCGTAGTGGGCGCCAAAGGAGATGATCTCTTCCGGACGCTCGGTACCCAGCACCGTGGCCACCACGTTGTGGGAGGTCCACTCCTCCGTGCGGCCCTTCAAAACCATCCGGGCCTTGCAGGCGCCTCTGCGAACCATGTCAATGGCGTCCAGCACCCGGGTGTGGACCATGGGCACATTGCCAAAGGCCCGCAGGGTCCGGCGCAGCTTCCGGGTGGAGAGATCGGTTTCCTCCCGCTTGTCCCGCAGCTCGCCCTCCATGGTGACAACGCCCGCCACCCCGGCCTTCATCAAGCGCTTAAACAGAGGCACCCGCATAAAGCCGTTGACCAGCACAATCTTGCCCCGCACGTCCCGCAGGTCCACGTCGGTGCCGTTTTCCACATAGACAAACTCAGCGGTCAGGCCCCCCTCGGGAGTATTTTCCGCGCACTGATACCCGGTGACGGGATACTCCTGGTGGAAGGGCTCCAAAATCTCCAGAACGGCCTTCTCCACAATGCCCTGCTCAATCTCAAAGGGCTCGATGATGGCAGGCACGCCAATGGCGTCGCACTCCGCCTTTAAGATTTGGGCGGCCTTCTCCTCCTCGGGAGAGCCGGCAATGCGGGTAAAGCCGATTTTCTCCAGCAGCTCCATTTCCCGCTTCCCACAAATTTCCATGGTAGATTTCCTCCTTTGCTATTCCCTGTACAAAAAGCCCGGGGCGCTGCCGCCGCCGGGCCTTTGCATCTCCTATTAGTTATATCACTTTAATGGAGTAAAGTCAAGGGATCTGACCACTTGAAATAAGAATTTGAGGAAGTTGCCAAAAAAGCTAGGTTTTATGCGGGTTTCCGAACTTCCTCACATGAGGGAGTTGACGGTTTCCTTGAGGGACTTGGCCCTTCAACTCCCTCACCTGGGGGAGTTGCCAAACCCGCAGAAACACTGGGTTTTCGGCCAACTCCCTCACTTTCCCATCTCAGGCCCTGGGGCAACTGCCCAGTGCCTGGGCTGTCTCTTCGCGCCACGGAGCGGCGAGCTGACGCTCGCGCTTGTGCAGGACGCTGACGCGCGTGCGCGCCGAAGGTTTCGCTGGGACCTTTCCGGCCTTGCGGAACGCAAGAAGCCGGCATGCCTGGAGCGCAGCTCCCCGCCCTTGCCGAAGGCGAGAGGGCGGCTTGGCCCGTGCGGCCACGCACCGGCGGAGTGCCTCCGCTGTCAAGTCGCGGGGCGCGCGCTAAGGGCGCGCGGACAGTTATCGAGACGTTGCCTCGCTTGCGCGGGAGGGGCCGTTTGCTACAAGAAAGAAGCCGGAAAGGGTCCGGCAAAATGAGCGCCGCAGACGTGTACTAATCTCTCGCAGAGCACGAGCGAAGCGAGCTGCCCGTGGCGCGGCTTGCTCAGTCCGAGCACGGACCGGCCGCTCTCGGGGCTATCGCCTGCGGCGCGTGCGCCCCGCTCGCTGGTTTCTCTCATGCGCTGCGCGCATTTAAGGTCGAAGCTTTTTTGAAAAAAAGCTTCACCAAAAAACTTTACCCGCCTTCGGCGCGCACGCGCTTTCGCCTTTTTATCAGGCGCGGCCTTCAGCCGCCGCCCCGTGGCGCGAATTGCCCCGTGCGGGCACGCACAAAAACTTTTATCCGCCTCCGGGCCTTTGGCCCTACGGCGCGCACGCGCTTTCACCTTTTTATCAGGCGCGGCCTTCAGCCGCCGCCCCGTGGCGCGAATCGCTCAGTCCGAGCACGGACCATTCTACGCCGTTTGGCGTATCCTTCATCACCACATGGCGGGCGGCCAGCTCGTTCCGGATGGCGTCGGCGGTAGCCCAGTCCTTGGCCTTGCGGGCTTCCGCCCGCTTTTGGATGAGCGCCTCAATCTCCGCTTTTTCCTCGGGGGACAGCTCCTTCCCGGCAGGCTTTTGGGCCTTCTCCGCCGCCTCCAGCAGCCCCAGGGACAACACCTGGTCAAAGTCCTCCACCAGATACCGCTTGTCAGCGTCGGAGAGGGTTGCCTTCAGCACGTCGTACAGCACGGTCAGCCCCAGGGAGGTGTTCAGGTCGTTGCCCAGGGCCTCTTTGAATTTCTCCTGATAGGGCTTGACAGCGTCCGCCTCTGGCTGCCCCTCTTTGGACAGGGCGGCAATGCGCTGCACCAGCTTCTGATAGGCCTGAGCGGCGTTGTCCAGGCTCTCAAAGGAGAAGGTCAGGGGCTTGCGGTAGTGAGACTGCAGGCAGAACAGCCGGTACACCAGGGGATCATAGCCCTTCTCCTCCAGCAGAGACACGGTGAGAAAGCCCCCCTTGGACTTGCTCATCTTGCCCCGGGCATCGTTGAGGTGCAGCACATGGAACCAGTATTTGCACCAGGGGTGGCCCAGGTAGGCTTCACTCTGGGCGATCTCGTTGGTGTGGTGGGGAAAGGCGTTGTCAATGCCGCCGCAGTGGATGTCCAGATACTCCCCCAGCTCCTTCACGGAGATGGCGCTGCACTCAATGTGCCAGCCGGGATAGCCCAGGCCCCAGGGAGAGTCCCACTTCAGCTCCTGGTCCTCAAACTTGGACTTGGTAAACCACAGCACAAAGTCGGTTTTGTTCCGCTTGTTCTGGTCCTCCTCCACGCTGTCCCGGACGCCCACGGCCAGGTCCTCGCCGCTCTGGTTGCCAAAGACGTAGTAGTTCTCCAGCTTGCTGGTGTCGAAGTACACGTTGCCCCCAGCCTGGTAGGCATAGCCCTTCTCCAGCAAAGTCTCCACCATGTGGATGAAGTCCGGGACGCGGGTGGTGGCAGGCACCACCGTGTCCGGCTTGCGGATGTTCAGCTTCTGGCAGTCGGCAAAAAAGGCGTCGGTGTAGAATTTGGCAATCTCCAGCACGGTCTTGTGCTCCCGGCGGGCGCCGGCCAGCATCTTGTCCTCGCCGGTGTCCGCGTCGCTGGACAGGTGCCCCACGTCGGTGATGTTCATCACCCGGTCCACCTGATACCCGGCGTAGCGCAGATACTTCTCCAGCACGTCCTCCATGATGTAGGACCGCAGGTTGCCAATGTGGGCATAGTGGTACACCGTGGGGCCGCAGGTGTACATCTTCACCTGTCCCGGCGTGTGGGGGACAAATTCCTCTTTTTTCTGGGTAAGCGTGTTGTACAGTTCCATCTATCTCATCCTTTCCCGGGAAATCCCCGGCGGTTTTCAGTGTTCCTGTTCCTTTTTGTCCAGCTGGCTGACCCGCTTTTGCAGGCGTTCCAGCTCTCCCCGCAGGCGGCACAGCTCCATGCTCACCGGGTCCGCCACATGGATCTGGTCCAGCTGCTGGCTGGGATGCTCCACCCGCTTGCCGTCAATGCGCACCACCCGGGCCGGAACGCCCACGGCGGTGGCGTTGGGCGGCACCGCGTTCAGCACCACGGCCCCCGCGGCCACCCGGGCGTTGTCCCCCACGGTGAAGGGTCCCAGCACCTTGGCGCCGGCGCCCACCAGCACGTTGTCCCCCAGGGTGGGATGGCGCTTGCCCTGGTCCTTGCCGGTGCCCCCCAGGGTTACGCCCTGATAGAGCGTGCAGTTGTCGCCGATCTGGGCGGTCTCTCCAATGACCACTCCCATGCCGTGGTCGATAAACAACCCCTTCCCAATCTGGGCGGCGGGGTGGATCTCAATCCCCGTCTTTTTTCGCGAGCGCTGGGAAATCCACCTGGCCAAAAATTTCAGGTTGTGCCGGTAGCACCAGTTGGCCCGCCGGTGGGAGCGCACCGCCTTGAACCCGGAATAGAGAAAAAACACCTCCAGCCGGGAGCGGGCGGCAGGGTCCCGTTCCATCACCGCGTCCAGGTCCTCCTTTAATGTGCGGAACATGGCAGCATCCCCTTTCTCAAGAAAATAAAAACGCCCCCGCAGACGCGCAACACGTCTGCGAAGGCGATACTCACTCGCGGTCCCACTTCGCTTTGGGCTTGTTTGGAGGATAACGGCTCCCCCCGTGCGGGGATTTCCCCCCGCCTGCTCCAGAACGCATTTCCCCGCTCTTCCTCTGGCGGGGGCTTGCAGCCGGCGGCCCCTGCTCTCTGGTTTCCAGGCGGACGGGTACTTCTTTCCTTCTCAGCATTTGTCCTTATTATATGCGCTTTTGGGAAATTTGTAAACTCCTTTTTTCCTCCGTTTCCCGGAAAAAAAAGAGACTGCCGCTTGGCGGCAGCCTCCTTGGCCGCGTTTATTTGTCAAAGGTCAGCTGGGCGCCTTGCTGCAAGCTGCGCTCCCGGCGGCGGCGTTCCAGCAGGGCATTGATCTTCTCATGGGGATCGATCATGGCGGAAACCGACATGTCGTGGTTCAGGGCGCTGATAAAGTAGGCGATATACTTGGATACGTCCACCTCGTAGAACCAGGGACGGTTCTTCAGCTCCTCGGTGCGGTAGGTCAGGTTGGAGCCAAACACCCCGTCGATAACGCCCTCCTGATAGGCCTTGTCAAAGGTCTCCAGGCCGTTGGTGAAGATGGCGTAGGTGGCATAGGTGAAAATCCGCCGGGCCTTGCGCTCCTTCAGGTTGTAGGCAATGTCCAGCATGGACTCGCCGGAAGAAATGATGTCGTCAGAGACAAACACGTCCTTGCCCGCCACATCGCTGCCCAGATACTCGTGGGCCACAATGGGGTTGCGGCCGTCTACCACCCGGGAGTAATCCCGGCGCTTGTAGAACATGCCCAGCTCCACCCCCAGCACAGAGGCGTAGTACATGTTCCGGTTCAGGGCGCCCTCGTCGGGAGAGACAATCATAAAGTCCTCCCGCTCGGTGGAGATGTCCGGAAAAGCCCGGAACATGGTTTTCAGCACCTGATAGGAGGGCATCAGGTTGTCAAAGCTCATCAGGGGCACAGCGTTCTGCACCCGGGGGTCGTGGGCGTCAAAGGTGACCACGTTGTCCACGCCCATGTGCCGCAGCTCCTGAAGGGCAAAGGCGCAGTCCAGAGACTCCCGATAGCTTCTGCGGTGCTGCCGCCCGCCATACAGCAGGGGCATCACCACGGTAATTCGGTGGGCCTTGCCCATGGCGGCCTGGATCAGCCGCTTCAGGTCCTGATAGTGGTCGTCTGGAGACATGTGGTTTTCCTGGCCAAAATACTTGTAGGTGCAGCTGTAATTGCCCACATCCACCACAAAGTACAGGTCATAGCCCCGCACAGAGCTGCTTAAAATGCCCTTGCCGTCTCCCGAGGAAAACCGGGGGCAGCTGCAGCCAATGCGAAAGCTGTCGATGTTCATCCCCGCCTGGTTTGCCCAGCGCAGCAGATGGTCTTCGATCTTGTCGGCCAGCTCCTCTGCGCCGTTAAGGGCCACAATTCCCAGAGGGGCCACGCGGTTTTCGGGGCTGAAAAAAAACTGAGCTGATTGTTCCATATGCAGGCCTTTCCTTTCTTTTCCGTTTTTTGGAAAACACAGGTGCCAAAGGCGCGGATATACGCCTTCTCTCTTAATAAAAGCTTAACATACATCCTGTCGGTTTTCTACAAAAAAACCCGCCTTTTTTTATTTTTGCCGTACCGAACAATTTTTGTCTGGTTTTTTCAGCCAGTTTTGTGATTCCCCTCTGTTATTTTGCCCTGTTTTAGTCCTTTTTGCGCTGGAAAATTTGACTGTCATAGGAGGCCAGCCGGGCTTGAGCGGCCGGCTCTCCCTCCAGCGTGACAGTGCCCTGGGGCAGAGAGACCGTTCGCTCCTCCCCGGCAAAGTTCTGCAAAAACAGATACTGAGTGTCCTCTGTCTCCCGCAGGCAGGCCTCCACGCCCTGGGGCGCCAGTTCCGGCAAGGCCCGGGTCAGGGACAGCTCCTCCGCCAGCTGCTGGTACAGGTCCAGATAGAAGTCCTCCTCCACAGAGGCGGCAATGTAATAGGCCTTGCCCTTGCCGTACTGGTTCACGGTGAGGGCCGGCTCCCCGGCGTAGAAGTCCTCTCCATAGGTCCCCAGCACCTGGGCGCCCTTGGCGTGGATCAAGGCGCACAGCTCCCGGATCTCATACTCCCGGCCATCGGCCAGCCGCAGGGTGTTGCTCTCGTCGTCCCAGAGGGCGTCGGTGTCCTCGTGCCAAACGCCGAACAGCTCCATCAGCCCGGCGCCGGGCCAGCCGCCCAGATAGCACAGGTCGTTTTCGTTGACCAGCCCCGTGTGATAGGTGCCGATCAGCACGCCGCCCCGGTCCACAAAGGCCTTCAGCTTTTCCTCAAAGCCAGCCCGCAGCAGGTACAGCATGGGGGCAATGACCACCTTGTACCGGTCGATGTCGCACTCCTCGTCCACAATGTCCACCGGCACGCCCATGCGCCACAGCGCCCGATAGTGGGCGCGCACCTGCTCGGCATAGTGGATGCCCATGTTTCTGGGTCCGGCGGCGTCCTCCACCGCCCAGCGGTTCTCCATGTCAAACACCAGGGCCACCTGGGCGTTGACCGTGCTCTGGGCAATGGGGTCTATCTCCTCCAGGCGCTTGCCCACCTGGGTCACGTCCCGGAATACCCGGGTGTCGCTGCCGCCGTAATGGTCCACCACGGCGCCGTGGAATTTCTCCGAGGAGCCCCGGCTCTTGCGGAACTGGAAATACTGCACCGAGTTGGACCCGTGGGCCACCGCCGTCATGGAGGAGGCCAGGTGCAGGCCGGGCTTCTTCATCTTGGAGACCGGGGTCCAGTTGGTGTAGCTGGGGGTGGACTCCATCAGCAGGAAGGGCTGCCGCTTGATGGAGCGCATCACGTCGTGCCACAGGGCAAAGTCCATCACGGTCTCCAGGTTGTCCTTGTTGTGCCACTGGGGATAGGCGTCCCAGGAGATCACGTCCAGCTGGTCCTTGAACTTGAAGTAGTTGTACTGGTAGAAATCGTACATAAAGTTGGTGGTGACGGGGATCTCCGGGTTGACGGCCTTCACCGCCTCCCGTTCCACCTTCATAAAGTCCACCACCTGGTGGGTGACAAAGCGTTTCCAGTCCAGGGTCAAGCCGTGAACGCTCTGCTCCCCCAGAGGGCCGGGGGCGTGGATCTGCTCCCAGTCGGTGATGGTGTGGCTCCAGAAGGGGGTCCACCACTGGTGGTTCAGGTTTTCCAGGGTGCCGTACTTTTCCTTCAGCCACCGGCGGAAAGCCGCCTGGCACTGGGGGCAGTAGCACTCGCCGCCGTACTCGTTGGAGAGGTGCCACAAAATCACCCCAGGGTGCTTGGCAAACCGCTGGGCCAGGGCGGTGTCCATGGCCTTCACCTTCTCCCGGTAGAGGGGGGAGGTGTAACAGTGGTTGTGCCGGCCGCCGGTTTCCTCGTGACGCAGGTCGGCCCGCACCCGGCGGATCTCCGGGTACTTCTCGCTCATCCACACGGGCTTGGCGCCGGAAGGCGTGGCCAGCACGGTGTAGATGCCGTTTTCATACAGGTTGTCAATGATTTTTTCCAGCCAGTCAAAATCGTACACGCCCTCCTGGGGCTCCAGCTTGGCCCAGGCGAAGATGCCCACGGACACACAGTTGATGTGGGCCTGCTTCATCAGGCGGATGTCCGCCTCCAGAATGTCGGGACGGTCCAGCCACTGGTCGGGGTTGTAATCCCCGCCGTGGAGCATGTGGGGAAATTTCGGGGTCAATGGTTTCATCTTGTCTCCTCCAAATCGCAGTCCGGCGGCGTGCCGGGAATCTGCCCTCATTGTACCTGGTCTTTCCCCGTTTGAAAAGAGGGAAAATTCGCTTTTTTCTCTTTTGAAAACCGCACATTTCCTTGCAAAGCGGGGGAGCGTGTGCTATTATGAAATTAGCTTAAACTAACTCGCGGGAGGCCTTCCGACAATGCTGAATCTCACCGAACTCTTCCTCACACTTTGCAGCTGGCTGATCTGGCTAACCCCGTTTACTTTTGTGTTCTTCCTAGCCCACACCGTCCGGGAGGTGGTCCGGGAAGGGGAGAAAGACGTCACCTACGGCGCGCTGGCCGGTCTAAGCCTCTTTATGCTGGTGGTGGGCGCCCTGGGAATTCTGCTGTAACCCCACGCAAAAAAGCCGCCCCTTTTGGGACGGCCTTTTCTTGGGATCGATCACTTTTTCTGGGGCTGCACCAGATGGCAGGCCACAAAGTGGCCGGGAGTGATCTCCTGCAGCTGGGGCTTGGACTCTCTGCACTGGTCGCAGACCTTGGGGCAGCGGCCGGCAAAGTTGCAGCCCTTGGGAGTATTGATGGGGCTTGGCACGTCGCCGGAAATGATAATCCGGTGCTTCTGGGCCTCCTCCGCCGGGTCCGGAATGGGTACGGCGGAAAGCAGGGCCTGAGAATAGGGGTGCAGGGTATTGGCGTACAGCTCGTCAGAGCTGGCCAGCTCCACCACGTTGCCCAGATACATCACGGCGATGCGGTCGGAAATATACTTGACGATGTTCAGGTCGTGGGCAATGAACAGATAGGTCAGGCCCAGACGCTCCTGCAGGTCCGCCAGCAGGTTGATTACCTGAGACTGGATGGACACGTCCAGGGCGGAGATGGGCTCGTCACAGACGATGAATTCCGGCTCGATAGCCAAGGCCCGGGCAATGCCGATGCGCTGGCGCTGGCCGCCGGAGAACTCGTGGGGGAACCGGCTGGCGTGCTCCCGGTTCAGGCCCACCATTTCCAGCAGCTCGTAGACACGCTCCTTGCGGCGCTTGTCGTCGTACATCTTGTGGATGACCATGCCCTCCTCGATGATGGAGGTGACGGTCATGCGGGGGTCCAGAGAGGCGTAGGGGTCCTGAAAGATGATCTGCGCCTTTTTGGAATAGTTAAACCGGTCACCGGCGTGCTTCAGGTTCACTGTCTTGCCCTTGTAGGTCAGCTTGCCGGAGGTGGGCGGATAGATGCCCATGGCCACCCGGCCCAGAGTGGACTTGCCGCAGCCCGACTCGCCCACCAGTCCCACGGTTTCTCCCTTGTGAATGTCAAAGGAAACGTGGTCCACGGCCTTCAGGGTGCCGCCGGAAACCTTGAAATATTTGCAGATGTCCTCCAGGGAGAGGAGCACCTCGTTGGATTTAGTCGACATCTTTCTCTCCCCTTTCTTCCGCGCTGGGACAGTCGGGATGGAGCAGCCAGCAGGAGGCGGTGTGGCCCTCGCCCAAAGTGAACTCGGGGGGCTGCTCCTCCTGGCAGATCTTCATGCAGTGCTTGCACCGGGCGCCAAAGGCGCAGCCCTTGGGGGGCGCCAGCAGGTCCGGAGGGGTTCCGGGAATGGACACCAGCCGGTCCTTCTTTTCCGACTCCACGGTGGGCAGGCTCTTCAAGAGGGCCTGGGTGTAGGGATGGGAATTGCGGTAGAAAATGTCCTCTACCGTGCCGGTCTCCACAATTTTGCCAGCATACATCACGGCCACCCGGTCGGCCATGCCCGCCACAACGCCCAGGTCGTGGGTAATCAGGATGATGGCCGTGTCCGTCTCCTCTTTGATCTCCTTGAGCAGATCCATAATCTGGGCCTGAATGGTCACGTCCAGAGCCGTGGTGGGCTCGTCGGCAATCAGCACCTTGGGGTTGCAGCTTAAAGCCATGGCAATCATGGCCCGCTGGCGCATGCCGCCGGAAAACTCGTGAGGATACTGCTTGGCCCGGGTTTCCGCGTTGGGGATGTTCACCATCTTCAAATACTTGATGGCCTCCTCCTTGGCCTCCGCCGCGGAGAGCTTCCGGTGGTGGCGGATGGCCTCCACAATCTGCTTGCCCACATGCTTGGTGGGGTTTAAGCAGGTCATGGGGTCCTGGAAAATCATGGACACTTCCTTGCCGCGCAGCTTCTGCATTTCCTTCTCAGAGGCCTTGACGATGTCGTGCTCGCCCAGATGCACCTCGCCCTGGGGGATGCGGGCAGGGGGCATGGGGTTCAGCTTCATCACGGTCTGAGCGGTCACGCTTTTGCCGCAGCCGGATTCGCCCACAATGGCAAGCACCTCGCCCTCGTGGAGCTGGAAGGTGACGCCCCGCACGGCCTGAACCTCGCCGGCATAGGTGTCAAAGGAAACGTGAAGGTCGTTCACGTCTAACACAACTTTTTTCATATCTTTTGCCACGGTGCTCACCTCCTCAAACGCGGGTCAAAGGCATCCCGCAGGCCGTCGCCCAACAGGTTAAAGGACAGCATGGTCAGGCTGATGGCGATGGCGGGAATCCACAGCTGCCAGGGATAGCTCTGGAAAACGCTGGCGCCTTCCTGGGCCAGCATGCCCCAGGAGGGCTGGGGTACCGGTACGCCCATGCCAATGTAGGACAGGAACGCCTCGGTAAAGATGGCGCTGGGTACCTGCAGGGTCACGTTGATGATGATGACCGACAGGGTGTTGGGCAGCAGGTGCTTGCCGATAATCCGGCTGGCCCTGGCGCCCATGGCCTCGGCCGCCACCACAAACTCCTGGTTCTTCAGGGAGAGACATTGGCCGCGCACCAGCCGGGCCATGCCTGTCCATCCCACGGTGGCGTAGGCCACCACCATGGTGAAGATGCCCTTTGGCAGCACCATCATCAGCAGCACCACAACGATCAGATAGGGGATACCGTTGATAATCTCCACAATACGCATCATGATGTTGTCCACAATGCCGCCGAAATAGCCGGACACGCCGCCGTAGATCATGCCGATAATCAGGTTGACAAACACGGCGGAGAAGGCGATCATCAGGGACACCCGGCCGCCCTCAAAGGTGCGCACCAGCAGGTCCCGGCCCAGGCGGTCGGTGCCGAACACATGAACCAGATTCTGTCCCTCGTAGCGCTCGTCGGTGCAGGCGGTGAAAAAGCCCTGGTTAGACTCAGCCAAATGCTGCTCCCGGCTGTCAAAGGGGGTGAAGAAGGGTACCAGCACACAGGCCAGAATCAGCAAGACAATCAGCCCCAGGCAGACAACGGCCACCTTGTTTTTCGCCAGACGCCCCATGGCGTCCTTCCAATAGGTTACGCTGGGGCGGGCTATGCCCTCCCGCTTTTCCGGGTCGGCGCCCACCCAGGCAAACCTGCTCTTGTCAATTTTTTCCATAGCTTCAGCCCTCCTGCAGCTTTACTCTCGGGTCGATGACGCCGTACACCAGGTCCACCACCAGGTTGGCCAGGATCAAAAACGCGCCGTAGAAAATGGTGGTACCCGAGATCATGGTGTAGTCCAGGAACTGGGTGCTTTGGACGAAGTAACGGCCCAGGCCGGGAATGGAAAAGATGTTTTCCACCACAAAGCCGCCTGTCAGCACGCCGGCGGTGATGGGACCCAGCACCGTAACCACCGGGGTAATGGAGTTGCGCAGGGCGTGCTTCCAGATGATGGCCGGCTGAGACAGGCCCTTGGCCTTGGCGGTCTTGATGTAATCCTGCCCCAGCACATCCAGCATAGAGGTGCGGGTCAGCCGGGAAATCTGAGCCAAAGAGCCAAAGCCCAAAGCGAACACCGGCAGAATCTTGGAATTCCAGTCGTCCCAGCCGGTGGTGGCAAAGATGGCGTTGCCGCCGTTTGCCATGGTCAGCTGCAGGCCCAGGAAGTACTGAAGCACTGAAGCCACAATAAAGCTGGGCACCGAAACGCCGATCAAGCCGATGAGCATGGCGATGGTGTCCGCGGCCCGGCCCCGGTTGATGGCGGCAATGGTGCCAAGCAGCACGCCCAGAACAAAGGCAAACAGCACGGCCCGGATGCCCACGTCGGCGGAAACCACAAAGGACTCGGCGATAATATCGGTGACGGGGCGGTTATTCTGCAGGGAAAGACCCAGGTCTCCGTGCAGGCAATTGCCGAGATACATCAAATACTGCATCCACACCGGCTGGTCCAGGCCGTACTTGGCCCGCAGAGCCGCCATGGTTGCTTCGGGCAGGGCTTTCTCACCCACAAAGGGGTCGCCGGGCAGCAGGCGCTGCATGAAGAAGGTCAGCGTCACCAGCACAAACAGGGTGACAATGGCATAGCCCAGCCGCTTTAAGGTATACTTGATCATACGGCAATTTCCTCCTTTCCAGTTTTTTTATCAATCATTTCTGTGCGTTCTCTCTCTTTTTGCGGGGAATAGAGCGCGCTGGTGGGACCCGCAAGGGGGTCCCACGCGCTGGAAAAGAACTCTTTTCCCATTCCCTATCCCATCCTATTTGGAAAAGAACCTGGAAACACCGGCAAGCGAGGACACCGAAGCGCCCTCGCCTGCGTACACGCGGTGTAAGGTTAGCTTAAAAACGTTCCTTACGCCAGGTCTGCGTAGAAGAACTTGGTCTGGAAGGAGGTGATCAGCTCGCCGCCGGTGACACGGTCACGGTTGATGGCGTAGGAGTCAGCTCTCCAGTAGGTGGGGATCACAGGATACTCGTCGGCCAGGATCTGCTCGCAGCGGTAGAACATCTCCTGACGGGCGTTCTCGTCGGTCTCCACGGTGGCGTCAGCGATCAGCTGGTCATACTCGGCGTTGCTCCACTTGGAGTCGTTGTTGCCGCCGTTGGTGACAAACAGATCCAGGAAGGTCATGGGATCGTTGTAGTCGGGAGACCAGCCGCCGATGGACATGACGAAGTTGCCGTTCTGGCGGTTGGAGTTCACCTGGGTGGCCTGCATGGGATTGATGGTCACCTCGATGCCCAGGTTCTGTCTCCACTGCTCCTGATAGAAGGCAACCTGTGCCTGCACAGTGGGATCGTCAGAGCAGTCGATGGACAGCTGGCCGCTGAGCTGCTCGGCGGTGATGCCCAGCTCGCTGAGGGCGGTCTGGAAGTATTCCTTAGCGGCTTCCACATCGCCGTTGGCGGGTACCAGATCGCCGTACTCCTCCTGCAAAGCAGCCTGGAAGGAGGTGTCGTTGGCGCCCATCACAGCGGGAGGCGTAAAGCTGGTCATGGCCTGGTTGCCGTTCTGATAGATGGCGTCGATCATGGCCTGCTTGTCAAAGGACAGAGCCAGAGCCCGGCGCAGGTTCACGTTGGACATGTACTGGTTCTCGGTGTTGCAGTACATCCAGAAGGAGGAGCTGGGATCCTGGTTCACAACCTCGTAGCCGGCGTTCTCCACCTGGGTGATCAGCTCGCCGGTGGACATAGTCACATAGTCCAGCTCGCCGGACAGGAAGGAGTTGACGGCGGTGTTGGCGTTGGTGACAATGTTGTAGGTCATCTCCGGCACGGTGATCTCGTCGGCGCCGTGGAAGTTCTCGTTCTTCACAACGCGCACATAGCTGTTGTGAGACCACTCCTCAATGGTGTAGGGGCCATTGGTGCAGAGCTTGTCGGCGTCGGTGCCGTAAGCGTCGGCGCCCACTTCCTCATAGAAGCTCTGGTTGATGGGAGCCAGGGTCTTAAAGGTGAACAGGTAGCCGGCATAGGGAATGGGATGCTCCAGGGTGACTTCGATGGTCTTTTCATCCAGAAGCTTCACACCCACGTCCTCCCAGGTGGTCTCGGCGGGAGGCTCCTCGTCGGGATTGGCCTCTTCCCAGGCGGCGGGGTCCAGAGCGTAGCCCTGGTAATTCAGGTAAGCTTCCGCGTTCTTGATGAAGAACAGCATGTAGGCGTAGTCAGAAGCCACTTTGGGATCCAGGGCCTGCTTCCAAGCGAACACGAAGTCATCGGCGGTGACAGGGTCGCCGTTGGACCACACGCCGTCATCCCGCAGGGTGAAGGTGTATACCAGGCCGTCCTCGGAAATATCAACCTTCTCGGCGGCGGCAGGCTGGGCCACGTCGTTCTCGTCCAGCTCCATCAGGTTCTCATACAGAGCGCGCAGCACGTTGAAGTCCGCGGCATAGGTAGCCAGCAGCGTGTTCAGGCTGGTGGGCTCCATATTGATATAGTTGTCCATGTTCTGATCGCCAGAAGAGGCGGTCTCGCCGGACTCGGCCTCGCTGGTCGTGCTCCCGCTGGCGGTGGAGCTGGTGCCGCTGTCATTACCGCAGGCGGTAAGGGTGGCGCACAGCAGAGCCAGAGCCAACACGAGAGCGAGCATCTTTCTCAGCTTCATTCGAAATTCCCCCTGATTTTCAGAGTATAAAATTTTGTGAGCCGCTGGGTCATCCAACCGGGTCTCCATCGACTCACAATACTGTAATGATACACCATGTTGAAGCATTTTGCAACTGACGAAACCGAAAAATGCAAAATGCCTCTTTCGGGATTTTTGTTGAGAATTTCTATTTTCTCAAAAAAGTTACAGCTTTCCGCCGAAAATATCTCAGCGCTGTAACCGTTTTCCCGGGTTTTTTTCCCGTCTGCCGCCCTCACTCTCTGGCGTTTTTCACAAATCCACGATTGAAGGACACCCGTCTATCTCTTTTTATTTTGCAATTTTCTTCTGAATCCTTTGCGAAACCTGTGCCTTCTCCTCCTGTGAAAAGGAAAATTCCCACTCTTTCTCCTGGTAAACCGTCCCTGTTTGTGGTAAAATACCACTGTCAGCCCACGCGAAGGCGCCGCCGCCTGTTTGCCGCCCCCCCACAGCCCGGCGACCCTTGGGAGCCTGCGCGGAGAAAACCCTGCTGGCAGGGAAGGAG
>CAJMOH010000051.1 GCA_905215055.1 uncultured bacterium | reverse complement strand
TACTGACCCCTCTGGGGTCTGAGCAAACCACTAGTTTACTAGTGGTTTTGATTTGATTTGATCTTTACTGGCTGTCCGAGGGGAACAGAATCTTCCCCTCCTTGCGTACACGCTCCATAAAGGAAGAAACCCGCAGGCTCAAATCTGAGCAGACGGCGTACTCCTGGGCGGAACCTTCCGGATCGGAGATGTAACGGTAAAAGTCCTTAGCCTCCCAGCCCATCAGCTTGTACTTTTCATCATCGCCATAGAGCTGTTCCGTGGTGCCGTCCTTGCGCCACAGGGAAAGCCCGGCTATTCTGGAAATAGACTCCACGGAGAGGGTGCCGTTCGTTCCCTGAAAATCGCTGTTGGCGCCGGCCTGTCCCAGCTTGGAGTAGGTCAGCGTCACCAGCTTGTCGGGATAGCGCATGGTAACAATCCCTGCGCCGTCGGCGCCGCTTTCCATCATCTGGGGCTCCACAGTAAAGCTTTCCGGCTCGCCGAACAGGGCCAGGGCAGGATAGACGCAGTAGACGCCCAGGTCCATCAAAGCGCCGGTCTCCATGGCAGGGTTGAAAATGTTGGGCAACTCCCCCTCCAAATACCGGTCCAGCTTGGAGGAGCGCTGGCAAAAGTCCAGCTTCACCAGGGTGATCTGTCCCAGCTGACCCAGGGCGTCCTCCAGCAGCTTTCGCTGGGGGAGGTGAAGAAACATGATGGCCTCCAGATACACCAGTCCCCGGTCCTTGGCAATCTGTTGCAGCTCCCACACCTTGCGGGCCTGGGCGCACAGGGGTTTTTCGCAGATCACATGCTTTCCGTGTTCCAAAAAAAGCTTGGCCTGTTCATAGTGAAATGCGTTGGGGCTGGCAATGTACACCGCATCCAGAACGTCGGAGGCTGCCATTTCCTCCAGGTTGGTGAAGGCGTGCTTCGCGCCGTGTTGTTTGGCATAGGCGGCGGCACGCTCCTGGGTGCGGGAGTAAACAGCTGTCAGCTCCCACAGACCGCTGTCCTTGGCTCCGTGAATGTATTCATCCGCAATCCATCCCGAGCCGATGGTTCCAAATCTCAGCATAGGCTGTTTCCTTCCTGGAGGTTACTCCACATTGTAAATCGCGGTTTTGATAATGTCCTTGATCTTCTCCATATCGTCCAGCACCACATACTCTGTTTTGCCGTGAGCGTTGCCGCCGCCCGTGCAGATGTTGGGGCAGGGCAGGCCCATAAAGGACAGCCGGGCGCCGTCAGTGCCGCCCCGCACCGGAGAGGAGTGTGGCTCCACGCCGTTCTCCCGCATAGCCCGTTCCATGTTTTCCAAAATCTCCATCCGGGGCAGAATCTGCTCCTTCATGTTGTAATAGCTGTCGTTTACTGTCAAGGTCAGGGGATGGGTGGGATATTTCACATTGATGTAAGAGGCCGCCTGTCCCAGCAGCTCCTTCTTTTCCCGGAACAGGTCCATATCGTGGTCCCGGATCAGGAAGTGCATGGTGGTGTGTTCCACATTGCCCTTGATGGAGTCCAGATGGATAAAGCCCTCTCGTCCCTCAGTCACCTCGGGAATCTGGTTCTTGGGCAGCAGCTGGCAGTATTCCATGGCCACCTGCATGGAGTTGACCATTCGGCCCTTGGCGCCGCCGGTATGGGTGGAAACGCCCGTCACCTCCACTACGGCGGAGGCGGCATTGAAGTTTTCATAATCCAGTCCGCCCAGGGAGCCGCCGTCCACAGTATAGGCGTAGTCGGCGCCAAAGCCCTCCACATCAAAGTGATCGGCTCCCTGACCAATTTCCTCGTCGGGAGTAAAGCCAATCTTCACAGTGCCGTGGGGCTTGCCCTCCTGTATGATTTCCTCCGCCGCGCAGAGGATTTCCGCCACGCCGGCCTTGTCGTCGCCCCCCAGCAGGGTGGTGCCGTCAGTGGTGATGATGGTCTTGCCCACATGTTTCTTCAAGGCGGGATCGATCTCGGGGTCCAGAACAAGGCCGCTGCCGCCCAGGGGGATGACGCCGCCGTCATAGCTCTCAATAACCTGGGGCTTGATGTTCTCGCCAGAGACACCGCCATAGGTGTCCATGTGGGCGATGAAGCCCACCGTAGTTTTCCGGGGCTCCGTGGCGGGGATGGTGCCATACACATACCCCAGGCCGTCCATATGGGCGTCCGCGATGCCGATGGCCTTCATATGCTCCACGATATGAGCGCCCAGCACCTTTTGTCCAGGGGTGCTGGGAGTGGTGCCGGTAGTTTCATCCGACGCGGTGTTGTAGGACACCAGATCTAAAAATACGTCTTTTACGGACATTACACTTCACTCCAATACTTTTTCAAATTTGCCAAGCCAATGCGTACCCCATCCACGCAGGGCTCCATGCCCTCAAACTCAATGGCAATGGTGCCGTCAAAGCCTGCCGCCTTCAGCAGATGGAGGCATTGCTTTACAGGTACGTTGCCGTGGCCGATGATGGTTCCCCGCAGGAAATTCCCGCCTCGGGTGCGGAAGGCTCCCTCGCCGGGATCCTCGCCGTAAAAGCTCTTGCGGATAAAATCCTTGGCGTGGACGTACCGGGCATAGGGAGCGATCCGCGTGACAGCTTCCGCAGGGTTCTCGTCAGCGCAGAGAAAGTTTCCAATATCGCACAGCAGGCCAAAGTTGGGATGATTCACAGCGGTGTAGAGCAGCTCCACCCGCCGGGAGTCCTGGGAGAAGAAGCCGTGGTTTTCCGTCATGGTTTCCACGCCCTTGGAGGCGGCGTAATCGGCCACCTGGCGGACTGCCTGGGCCAGAACCGGCACCAGGCTTTCATAGCTCTGGTATTTTCCGGAATCCCGGGCGTAGCCCTGGGTGATGTCGTGGCGCATGCGGGGGGCGCCCAGCAAAGCGGCCAGATCCACATACTCCTTCACCCGCTGGATTTCCTTGTCCCTGTCTCCGCCGCTGCCGTTGAGAAAATCCGCGCCGATGGCCAGCGAGGAGATCTTCAAGCCGTTTGCCTCGGCGGCCTGCTTCAGCTCCAGGGCCTTGGCCTGACGCTCCTCCGGGGCGCCGCTGAAGTTTACAAAATCCACAGCCTCCACCGCGTCGAAGCCAAGCTCAGCGGCTTTCTCCACACAGTCCAGGGGAGTCATTTCCCCTTTTTGAATGGCGCTGTAAAAGCTGTAAAGGCTTACAGAATATTCCAATGTCAGTCCTCCCTTTTTTCAGTGAAATAGCGGAACCCGGCGGGAAAATCCAGCCGGGTACACATCTTGATAAAAATGCCGTCAGTCGCCAAAGCTGATGCCGATCTGCCGGGCCGCTTTGATTTCGTCGCAGTCCACAGGGACGGATTTCAGCTTGCCGGCCACGTCCTTCAGCGGCACAGGAACGCACTGGCCTCCCACCATGCCCACCATTACGCCAAAGGTTTTTTCCTTGATAAACCGGGCGGCTGTGGCGCCCAGGCGGGTACACAGCACACGGTCATAGGCGCAGGGACTGCCGCCTCGCTGGAAATGCCCAGGCACGCAGACGCGGATCTCGTTGTCAATTTTCTCCGAAAGCTCCTCAGCAATGCGGTACACAATGGAGGGGTGGGGAAAATCGGCTCTGGACTTCTTGAACTCCTTCTTGGAAAGCGCCGCCTCCTCCTTGGAAATAGCCCCTTCCGCCACAGCCAAAATGGAGAACTTCTTGCCCTTCTTGATGCGGTCGTTCAGGCACTTGGCCACCTTGTCAATGTCATAGGGGATCTCCGGCAGCAGAATCACATCGGCGCCTCCGGCAATGCCTGCGGAGAGAGTCAGCCAGCCAACCTTGTGACCCATGACCTCCACAATGAAAATCCGTCCGTGAGAGGTGGCGGTGGTGTGGATGCAGTCAATCACGTTGGTGGCAATCTCCACCGCGCTGTGAAAACCAAAGGTCACGTCCGTACCCCAAATGTCGTTGTCAATGGTCTTGGGCAGGTGAATCACGTTCAGGCCTTCCTCGCTGAGCAGGTTGGCGGTTTTCTGGGTGCCGTTGCCGCCCAGAATTACCAGGCAGTCCAGCTTCATCTTCTTGTAGTTTTCCTTCATGGACTTGACCTTGTCCACGCTGTTTTCATCAATGACCCGTATGGTCTTAAAGGGCTGGCGAGAGGTTCCCAGGATGGTTCCGCCCAGGGTGAGAATGCCGGAAAAATCAGATTCCGCCATCTTTTTATATTCGCCAAAGATCAGGCCCTTATAGCCGTCCTTAATGCCGTAGATTTCCAGCTCCTTGCCAAATTCCTCATAGAGTCCCTTGGCCACGCCGCGAATAGCGGCGTTCAAGCCTTGGCAGTCGCCGCCGCTTGTCAAAATACCCACTCGTTTCACTTTGATCATCCTCTCTGAAAAGAAGTCCGCCGGATTGCCTGCTTGCGCGAATCCGCACAAAAAATGCTTTCAACATCATTTTAACAGAGATTTTATCCCTGTCAAGCTTTTCCGGCCTCTTCCGCGGAATGGATGGGAATCAAGGGGCTGTCCTGTTCTACCTCCTGCTTGGCCTTCAGGCGCTCCTGAGCGATGCCGTAGAAGGTGAGCTGGGCGGTGCAGGCTGTCTTTCCCCGGCGGCTGATGTGCTGATAGCTGGTGTCCGGCAGCATCATCCGGGCGTTGGTGTTGTCGCTGAGAAGGATATCCAGGGTTTCAAAGGCCCGCTGCTTCAGATCCTCATCCTCAATGGGGAACACCAGCTCGATACGCCGGTCCAGGTTGCGGGGCATCCAGTCGGCGCTGCCCATGTAGATTTTGGGGCTGCCGCCGTTTGCAAATTTGAAAATCCGGCTGTGCTCCAGCAGCTGGCCCACAATGCTGATGACGGTGATGTGCTCGCTGATGCCCTCCAGTCCGGGAATCAGGCAGCAGATGCCCCGTACAATCAGCTTTACCGGCACCCCGGCCTGAGAGGCCTCGTACAGCAGAGAGATAATCTCCGGGTCCACCAGGGAATTGACCTTGGCGGTGATGCCGCTGGGCAGGCCGCGCTTGGCGTTTTCCGTCTCGTTGCGGATCATCCGGCAGAAGAAGGTCCGCATGCCGTGGGGGGCCACCACAAAGTGGCGGTACTCCGGCGGCCGGGAATAGCCGGTAATCACATTGAACAGGGAGGAGGCGTCGGAGCCGTACTGGCTGTTGCAGGTGAACAGGCCAATGTCCGTGTAGATTTTCGCGGTGGAGTCGTTGTAGTTGCCCGTACCCAGATGCAGATAGCGGCGGATGCCGTCGTCCTCCTGGCGCACCACCAGGGCGATTTTACAATGGGTCTTTAATCCTTGCAGGCCGTAAATGACGTGACAGCCTGCCTTTTCCAGCTTGTTGGCCCAGTTGATATTGTTTTCCTCGTCAAAGCGGGCCTTCAGCTCTACCAGAACCGTCACCTGCTTGCCGTTTTCCGCGGCCTTGATCAGCGCCGCCACAATGGGGGAGTTTCCAGAGACACGGTACAGCGTCTGCTTGATGGCCAGCACGTTTTCATCCTCGGCGGCCTGCTCAATAAAACGCACCACCACGTCAAAGCTCTCGTAAGGGTGATGCACCATCCGGTCCTTTTCCCGAATAGCCTGGAAAATATCGGTGTAGCCCCAGAAATCCGCCGGCGGGTTCACAGGCCGGATGGGGGCGAAGCACAGAGACTCAAACCCACGCACCCCGGCAAACTTGGAGAGAAATGTCAAATCCAGGGGTCCGGGCAGCTCGTAAATTTCAGATTTTTTCATGCCAAGCTCTTCTACCAGAAACGCCTTAATGTCGGGGCTGCATTTGTTCAGCAGCTCCAGCCGCACAGGGGCGCCTCTCTTCCGCTTGCGGATAGACTTTTTCACCTCGCTCATAAAGTCCTCGGCCTCTTCGTCAATTTCCAGGTCAGAGTTCCGCGTAACCCGGAAGGGGCAGGCCGCCACAATGTCGTGCAGCTCAAACAGCTCGTCCAGCTTGTGGATAATCACATCTTCCAACAGGGTGAATTCCCGGCCTTCCTTGGAGGGCAGCTCCAAAAACCGGGGAAGAATGGAGGGAACCTGTACAATGGCGAAAACCTTTTCCTCCTTGCGATGCTCTTTGCTTTTCAGGCACACGGCAATGTTCAGGGATTTATTGGCCAGCAGGGGGAAGGGCCGGCTGCCGTCCACGGCCAAGGGCGTCAGCACGGGGAAGAGGACCTTTTGAAAATAGCGGGACAAATATGCCTTTTGCTCCTCGTCCATATCCTCAATCCCCAGAAAGCGGATGCCCTGCTTCTCCAGCATGGGAACAATGGACCGGTGCAGGCAGGAATACTGCCGCTCCATAAAGCGATGGGTCTTTTCCTCCAGCAAGGGCAGCAGCTCTTGGGGAGTCAGGTCAAAGGTGTTCCCTTTCTGCTTGTAATTGGCGTTCACCTGGTCCTTGACGCCCGCCACGCGAACCATGAAAAATTCGTCCAGGTTGGAGCCGGTAATGGCCAGAAAGCGCAGCCGTTCCATCAGGGGGTTGTCTTTCCGCAGGGCCTCCTCCAGCACCCGCGCGTTAAAGTCCATCCAGCTTAGCTCCCGGTTATAATAGGGCATTTTTTTCTCTGCCATGAAGCACACCTCATATCATATCAAATTTGATGGAAAGCTCGGGGGATAAGCCGAACACTTCCTTGAAATATTGGGCCGATTCCGCAAAGGCCCACCGTTCCAGCAGGGTGTTTTCCGAGGCCTTGGCCTTAAACAGCACCTGGTCGTCCTCCAGCTGGATTTTCAGGTCCCGCAGCTTGTGCCGGTGGGACTTGTCCAGGGCGTTGGCCAGCCGGAAAATAGCCGCCAGCTTGGAAATGACAATCCGCTCTTCCATTGGCAGCCAGGCAAAGTCCGGGTTTTCCTCGGTGGTCAGCGCGTTGGAGCTGCTGCCGGCCACAAAGGCTGTCTCCAATACATCCTGCTGCCGCAGGCCGAAAATGTCCATGCCTTTGATCAGATCAAAGGTACACTGGCTGTGCTGCCGCACGCTGACAAAGCTGCCGCAGCTGTGCAGAGTGGAGGCCAGCTCCAGCAAAAGCCGTTTGGAAACGTCAAGGCCGTGAATTTTTTTCAGCTTGTCAAAGATTTGACAGGCAATCTGTCCCGTATAGGCGGAATGCTCTAAATTGCAGCCAAAGCTGAGAGCTGTGGTCTGGGCACAGGCGAGGGCGCTTTCCCGCAGGTACGTTGCCAAGCCGGCCTCTGCCTTGGGAACCAGCTGATACCGCAGCATGGCCTCGGAAATATCCACCGGGGGAGAGATCACGTTTTCCGCCTGGGGGCAGAACCGAAGCAGCGCGTTGTAAATGGAGAGAGAGGTGTAAAGCAAAGCTGCCCGCTCCTCCGTGATGCTAAAGCGGTCGGCAATGCTTTCCGCTGTGGCAGACCGGATGGACTGGTACAGCGAGGTCAGCTTTTTCACGCTGATCTGATAGGGAATGCCGGCTTTTTTCGCCTCGCACAGCCGGGCCACCAGCTCCAGCTGAGAGCCGGTGAGAATCAGGTTTTTCACCTGAAAGCGGGTGATGGCGATCCGGTTAAAGATAGAATCCAGATACTCTTCAATAATGTAGTAAAAGTCCTCTGCCTCCTGATGCAGATGGCGCAGCACGTCATGGAGCTTGAGAGCGCCCATGGAAATGTTCTGAGAATAGATCACCTTTTGGCCGTCATACACCGCCACGCCTATGCTGCCAGAGCCCACATAGGCTATCATGGTGTTGCCCTGCTGAAGCTTGGCGTCTCCCAGGCGCTGAATCACTTCCTTATAGATATAGGCTTTTTCCTGGCTGTCCTCCAAAACGTTGACCTCCAGCCCGTTGCGAACCTTCAGCTGGTCCACCACCAGAGCGCGGTTTTTGGCTTCCCGCAGGGCGGTGCAGGAGATCACCTTTGGCTTTTCAATGTTGTACGAGCGCAGAGCCGCAGTAAATTTCGCCAGCACGCTGGAAAGCTCCCGCAGGCTGTCAAAGCTGATGTCTCCGCTGGAAAATACGTCGTGTCCCAGCCCTACCGGATATTCCAGGCGGTCCAAAGTGACCACATTGCCCTTGGTCCACTGAGAGACCCGCATCCGCACATTGTTTGAGCCGATCTCAATTACGGCGGCCGTGCGGGCGGCGCTTTTTTTATTCAAGGGGTATCCCTCCTATGGAGAATGTATTGTCCTAATTATATCAAAACAAAAGCGTATATTCAAATCAAGTTCCCATGTTTTAACACGGTTTTTTGCCCATTTTACATGGATTTAACATAAGAAACGGCAAAATAAGAGGGAATCCTCCTGCTTTCCAAGGAAAATGCCTTTTTCTTTCCGGTGAAAAACTGTCCTCGCAAGTTTTTTTGAATTTTTTTGAATTACCCCCTTGATTTTTTGAGAGACATCCGTTATAATAATCAAGCGCCACACGGAGAGGTATTCTAATGGTAAGGAGCCACATTGGAAATGTGGTGTGCCGCAAGGCATTGTGCGTTCGAGTCGCATCCTCTCCGCCATCTAAACGCTGGATTCACGAGAATTCAGCGTTTTTCTTTTATTTTCCCTTGCCAAACCCATTGTTGGTGCGGTATGATAAAAGGCAAAGTTTGATATTACAGAAAGGAAGGGAGCAGCCGCTGGGCTGTGCCAATGTATGAAAAGAGAAGAAGTGGCATCGTTTTATAAGGACCTTTCCGCCTATGCGGGAAAAACTGTCACCGTGTGCGGTTGGGCGCGTTCCATCCGTGACTCGAAGGTGCTGGGCTTTATCGATCTCAACGACGGCACGTCTTTTAAGGGCGTTCAGGTTGTGTTCGAGGACGGAAAAATCGACAACTTCAAGGAGATCGCCTCTCAAAATGTGGGCGCGGCTCTGCGGGTGACAGGCACTCTGGTGGAAACGCCCCAGGCCAAGCAGCCCTTTGAGATTCACGCCTCCCAGATTGTGGTTGAGGGCTCTTCCACTCCCGATTATCCCCTGCAAAAGAAGCGCCACACAGTGGAGTTTTTGCGGACCATTCCCCACCTGCGGGCACGTACCAACCTGTTCAGCGCCGCGTTTCGCATCCGTTCCGCGGCGGCTTATGGAATCCACAAGTTTTTCCAGGAAAACGGCTTTGTCTACATCCACACGCCGGTGATCACCACCACGGACTGCGAGGGAGCAGAGATGTTCCAGGTGACAACCCTGGACCTGAACAACCTGCCCAAGTCTGAGGATGGCACGGTGGATTACCGCCAGGATTTCTTCCAGAAGCAGGTGTTTCTGTCCGGTTCCGGCCAGCTTCAGGTGGAGACCATGGCCCAGGCTTTTTCCAAGGTGTATACCTTTGGCCCCACCTTCCGGGCGGAGCGCTCCAACACCCCCCGGCACGCCTCTGAGTTTTGGCACATCGAGCCGGAAATCGCCTTTGCCGACCTGAGCGACGACATGGACGTGATTGAGGCGGCTGTGAAATCCGTCATCAACTATGTGCTGGAAACCTGCCCCCAGGACATGGAATTTTGCAACCAGTTTGTAGATAAGGGACTTTTGGACCGTCTGCGCCATGTTGCCGCCTCTGACTTTGCCCGCGTTACCTACACCGACGCGGTGAAGATTCTGGAGGAGCACAACAGCGAGTTTGAGTACAAGGCCGCTTGGGGCGAGGACATCCAGACCGAGCACGAGCGGTTCCTGGCGGAGAAGCATTTCGGCCGGCCGGTGTTTGTCACCGACTATCCCAAGGATATCAAGTCCTTCTACATGCGCCTGAACGACGACGGCAAGACCGTGGCCGCCACAGACCTGCTGGTTCCCGGCATTGGGGAGTTGGTGGGCGCCAGCCAGCGGGAGGAGCGCTACGAGGTGCTGAAGAACCGTATGCTGGAGCTGGGCATGAGCGAGGAGGATCTGTGGTGGTATCTGGATCTGCGCCGCTTTGGCACTACGGTCCACTCCGGCTTTGGCATTGGCTTTGACCGGCTGGTAATGTACCTCACCGGTATCTCTAACATCCGGGACGTGCTGCCCTTCCCCCGCACTACCGGCTCTGCGGAGTTCTAATCGTAAAATCGAAAAGCCTGCGCACGCGCGGGCTTTTTCTATGCCGCAACAGATGGTTGCTTGTGCCGCGGCGCCTTTTCCGCTATACTGGATAGGCGAGGTGAACGAAATGGAAGCAAAAGATGTTCTGCGGTCCCTGCGGAAAGAGCGGGGCCTGTCTCAAGAGGAGCTGGCGGAAAAAATCTTCGTTACCCGGCAAGCGGTGTCTCGCTGGGAAACAGGGGAGACCCTTCCTACCCCGGAAACGCTCCAGCTCCTTTCAGCTTTGTATGATGTGTCTATCAACACGCTGCTGGGTTCGCCCCGGAAGCTTGTTTGTCAGTGCTGCGGCATGCCCTTGGAGGACTCTGTTCTCAGCCGGGAGCCAGACGGCTCCTTGAACGAGGAATACTGCAAATGGTGCTACACAGAGGGTAAGTTTGCCTACTCCTCCTTGGAAGAGCTGCTAGATTTTTTGGAAGGCGCCATGTCCAACGAAAGCTGGACGCCGGAGCAGGTCAGGACATATTTGCAGGGCTATTTGCCGCAGTTGAAGCATTGGAAAGGTCCATAATCGAAAGAGGAGAACGGAAAAACCGCTCTCCTCTTTTTTTGACTGTTTCTTCGGATTACTCTCTGCCATCCCAGCAGTAGGTGCACAGCCTGCACTTGTCAATGCCCACAGACTGAATCATGTCGTCCAGCCGGTGGTACCGCAGGGAGGTGAAGTTCAATTTCTTGCCGATGTACTCCACCATGGCGTTGTACTCGCCGCTTTCCGGATTTGCGTAGCTGCCCAGATTGGCAGGCTCCTCGGTGCCCTCCATTTCCTTGATGACCCGCCGGGTAATCAGATCCATCACAGAGGTGGACCGGGAGAAATTCAGGTATTTGCAGCCGTAAAGCAGGGGAGGACAGGCCGGCCGCACATGAACCTCCCGGGCGCCGCTCTGGTACAAAAACTCGGTGGTTTCCCGCAGCTGGGTGCCGCGCACAATGGAGTCGTCAATGAGCAGCAGGCTCTTGTTCTGAATCAGCTCGTGAACCGGAATCAGCTTCATCCGGGCAATCAGGTCCCGCTGGCTTTGAATGGTGGGCATGAAAGAACGGGGCCAGGTGGGCGTATACTTGATAAAGGGCCGGGAGAAGGGAATCCCGCTTTCGTTGGCGTAGCCAATGGCGTGGGCCGTGCCGGAATCTGGCACGCCGGCCACCGTGTCGGGCCGGACGTTGTCCCGCTGGGCCAGCATGGCGCCGCAGCGGTAGCGCATCTCCTCCACGCTGACGCCCTCGTAGGAGGAGGAGGGATATCCATAATACACCCACAGGAAGGTGCAGATCTTCATGTCCTTGCCGGGCTGAACCAGGGTTGTCACCCCTTCGGGAGTGACAATGGCAATTTCTCCCGGTCCCAGCTCCCGTTCGGAGGTGTATCCCAGGTTTAGATAGGCAAAGCTTTCAAAGGAGACACAGTAGGCGCCCTCCTTCTTGCCAACGGCCACTGGCGTGCGGCCCAGCTTGTCCCGGGCTGCCAAAATTCCCTTGGGCGTCATGATCAGCATAGTCATAGAGCCATCGATGGTTTCCTGGGCGTACTGGATTCCCTCGATCAAATTGGGCTTTTGGTTGATAACAGAGGCCACCAGCTCCGTGGCGTTCACATCGCCGCCGCTCATTTCCAAAAAGTGGGAATGGCCGCTGCGGAACAGCTGATCTACAATCTCGTTGGTGTTGTTGATTTTGCCCACGGTGACAATGGCGTAGGTGCCGTGGTGAGAGCGCACAATCAGGGGCTGAGGCTCATAGTCGGAAATACAGCCAATTCCCAGGCCGCCCTTCATGCTGGCTACATCCTTGTCAAACTTCGTCCGGAAAGGAGAGTTTTCAATGTTGTGGATCGCCCGGTCAAAGCCCTTTTCCCGGCCGTATACGGCCATGCCTGCCCGGCGAGTTCCCAAATGCGAGTGATAATCCGTTCCAAAGAACAGGTCGAACATACAATCGTCCTTTGCGGCGACGCCAAAAAATCCGCCCATAAAATCCCTCCAAACAGTTTCCCGAAAAATGAAATTGCCTTCCTAACAAAAACAAAACACCATGTATTATAGCACATGCCGCGGGAATCTACAAACACTTTCTCTGCGCTTTTTCCAGCCCCGCGGATCTTGAGCAAGGTTGCACAGAAAACGCGCCTGGCAAATCGGATGTTCCTACAAAACGTAAAAGCTGCAAGAAAGAGAAAATCAACTTGCATTTTTCCCGGAAATAGAGTAAAATATGAAAGGTTTATCGCTTAAAAATGAAAAAGAGAGTTGCACTCTCATTCAAAAAATTATCATATGGGAGATGTTGTGATGAAGCTGGCGGCAAAAACCACGGAGGAACTGCGGCAAATCCATCAGGAGGCGCTGGAGCAATATGAGGATTTCAAAAGCCTGCATTTGCAGCTGAACATGGCCCGGGGAAAGCCCTGTGCCGAGCAGCTGGATTTGGCCCTGGGGGTTTTAGAAGCTCTTCACGCCCGCAGCGAGTTTGCCAACTCCAACGGCGACGACTGCCGGAACTATGGCGTGTGGAACGGTCTGCCTGAGATGCGGGCGATTTTCAGCAAAATGATGGATGTCCCCGCCGAGCTGATTATTCTGGGGAACAACTCCAGCCTGCAAATGATGTTCGACTGCATCTCCCAGGGTTATACTCATGGCTTTGGCGGCTGCGAGCCCTGGTGCAAGCAGGGAAAGATCAAGTTTCTGTGTCCCGCCCCCGGCTATGACCGGCATTTTGCCGTGACAGAGTATTTCGGCATTGAGATGATCCCCATTCCCATGCTCAAAACGGGGCCGGACATGGACCTGATCGAACGTCTGGTGGCGGAGGATGCTGCCATCAAGGGCTGCTGGTGCGTGCCGAAATATTCCAACCCCACCGGTATTACCTATTCGGATGAAACAGTCCGGCGTTTTGCGGCCTTAAAGCCTGCCGCCAAGGATTTCCGCATTATGTGGGACAACGCTTACTGCGTTCACGATTTGACCGACACCCCCGACACGCTGCTGGACCTTTACGGCGAGTGCCTGAAAAACGGCACCGAGGACAATGTGCTCTTCTTTGCCTCCACCTCGAAAATTTCCTTCCCCGGCGCGGGGGTGGCGGCCCTGGCTGCCAGCAAGGCCAATATCGAGGCCTTAAAGCGCCGCATCACCACCCAGACCATTGGCCCGGATAAGCTGAACCAGCTGCGGCACATTTTGTTCCTGCACGACATCAACGGCGTTTACAATCTGATGCAGGGACACCGGAAGATTCTGGAACCCAAATTCCACATTGTGGAGGACGCCCTGGAGCAAGAGCTGGGAGAACTGGGCATTGCCAAGTGGAGCAAGCCCAACGGAGGCTATTTTGTCAACCTGGACGTGATGAACGGCTGTGCCAAGCGGGTTGTTTCTCTGTGCAAGGAGGCTGGAGTGATCCTTACCGACGCGGGAGCTACCTTCCCCTATGGGGCCGATCCCAACGACAGCAACATCCGGGTGGCGCCTACCTTCCCGCCTCAGGAGGAGCTGCGGCAGGCCATGCACCTGCTGTGCATCTGCGTCCGTCTGGCAGCCAGCGAGAAGCTTCTCTCAGAGCGCTTTTAACCAGAACTAGTATCTTTTCTATACATGCAAAAGCAGGGCCGCTAACGGGAGGTTGGCGGCTCTTTTCCTTGCTCCTCTTTGGAGGGGACTTCCGCAAGGGAGGGCAAGGCTCCTGTTTCCCGAAAGGCGGCGTAGAGGGTGCAGAGTCCAAGCACATAGAAAAGAATCCAAAGATTTCCTCCCACCAGCGAGAAGTAGACAGCCGCCAGGGTTGCCAGCGGGTGAATTTTTACCGAGGAGGCTACCAGCTTTGGCTCCACCACCTGCCGGATCGCGGTGATGACCAGCCATCCCAGGACAACGCCCAAGGCCCTGGCGTAATGGCCGGTGAGAGCTTGATAAAGGGCAACCGGGGCCAGCACCATTCCAGGCCCCAGAACAGGCAGCACATCCGCCACGGCGGTGATGATTCCGATGGTCAGCGGATAGGGAATTCCCAGCACCGCTAAAATCACGCAGGTTTGGCAGAAGGTGAGAAAATAGAGAAACAGGTAGGAAAGCAGATACTTCCTACCGTTTCCGCCCGAATTCTTCACGGCGCTTTTGACATGGAATACCGCCGTTTCGGAGAAAAAGCCCCGCCCCCAGGCCAGCAGGCGTTTCATGTCACGGGCAAAGAAAAAGGCGGCGCAGATCGTGACAATCACCAGCGTCACCACTGTGGGGATAGAGGTCAAAAGCTGGAGGGCGGCGCCCATGCAGGCCGCCACCAGGTCCATGCTCCTTTGGAGAGTTTCCATAATTTCCTGCTGGTGCAGCTCCAGAAATTCCAGGTTGAACCGGGAGAGAAATTCCGCCGCCCTGTTGAGAAAATCCGCGACAGGCTGGGAAAATTCGGAAAAGCCGCTGTTAGAGGCTCGTGAGAGAAAGGCGGCAATTTCCCGCGCGGCCAGGATTCCCACCAGAACCAGCACACCGCACAGAGCCGCCAAGGCCAAAACGGTGGAGAGAATTGTCGCGGCCCCTCTGGGCATGCGCAGGCGCTTCTGAAAAAATCCAACAACAGGCTGAATGGCCAGGGCAATGAGAAATCCCGCCAAAAAGGGAAGCGTGTAGAAAAAGGTTTTTACCCACAGGAGAAACAACAGGGAATAGGTCAAAAAGAAAATCAGCAGAGGAAGAAGGCTTTTCCAGCGTTTGATGGAAAACACAGGTACCCCTCCCTCCGCAGACTTCTCTTATGGAGTATGCGCCAGCGGAAGGAAATCTATCCGCCAAAGGGTAAAAAAAGACCCCCGCGTCAAAGAAAAGCGGGGGCCGGTTATTTTTCTTCGCCGGTCAAAAGCCATTGGACGGACACATTCAAAATTTCCGCGAAGGCCAGCAGCTCAAAATCGGTGACGTACCGCAGCTGGCCTTCCAGCTTGGAGAGGCCCGAAGCGCTTAAATCCACTCCTCGCACCTGAAGCTGGGCCAGCAGCTCCTTTTGCTTCATGCCCTGCTCCTTCCGGGCGGTTTCCACCCGGGCGCCTATCAAGTTTCGAGAGCCCAAGGGTTGGTTCCGAAGCCTCATCCTTATCCCTCCCAGTATACATAAGTTCCGGCTTTCTTTCATTATAAAAAAAGGGCAGGGAAAAATCAATAGTTCTTTTTGGAATTTGTTTGAGAAATGCAACGATTTTTTAACAAAAGCCCCTAAAAGTCCGGCCCAGCTTGAAAAAGCCGCGCAAATGTAAAATATGTGCTGTACTTTTTCCGGGAAAATGCTATAATAAAGCATGCTAGAACGTGCGGTTCGTTCCATATATCACTGGGGGATGTAGAAGATGAACACAAGTTTCCAAAAGCCCAATTTAACCATGCTGACAGATTTCTACGAGTTGACCATGGCAAACGGCTATTTCGCCAACGGCCTGCAAGACACCATCTGCTATTTTGACATGTTCTTCCGCAAGGTGCCGGACAACGGCGGCTTCGCCATTATGGCCGGTGTGGAACAGCTGGTGGAGTATCTGAAGAATTTGTCCTTTTCCGAAGAGGATATTCAATTTCTTCACTCCAAGCATATCTTTAGTCGGGAGTTCCTGGAATATTTGCGGAATTTCCGCTTTTCCTGCGACGTTTGGGCCATCCCCGAGGGTACGCCCATTTTCCCTGGCGAACCCATTGTAACGGTGCGCGGACCGGCCATTCAGGCCCAGTTTATTGAGACCATGGTGTTGCTGTGCATCAATCATCAGAGCCTGATCGCCACCAAAACCAACCGGATTGTCCGCGCCGCTCAAGGCAGGGCTGTTATGGAATTTGGCTCTCGCCGCGCCCAAGGCTTTGACGGCGCCATGCTGGGGGCCAGGGCGGCGTATATCGGCGGCTGTGCGGGTACCGCCTGCACCATCAGCGACCAGCACTACGGCGTGCCGGCTTTGGGAACTATGGCCCACAGCTGGGTTCAGCTGTTTCCCACAGAGTACGAGGCGTTCAAGGCCTATGCCCAGGAGTATCCCGCCAACTGCGTGCTGCTGGTGGACACCTACAATGTGCTGAAGTCTGGCGTACCCAATGCAATCAAAGTCTTCAACGAGGTGCTGGTACCCCAGGGATTTCGTCCGGCTGGCATTCGCATCGACAGCGGCGACATCACCTATCTGTCCCGGAAGGCCCGGCGAATGCTGGATGACGCCGGCTTTGAGGACTGTCCCATCTGCGCCTCCAATTCCCTGGATGAGTACATCATTCGGGACATGCTGATGCAGGGGGCCAAGGTGGACTCCTTCGGTGTTGGCGAACGGCTGATTACCTCCTCCTCCGAGCCGGTGTTCGGCGGCGTGTACAAGCTGGCTGCCGTGGAGGATCAGGAGGGCAATCTTATCCCCAAAATCAAAATCAGCGAAAACGTTTCCAAGATCACCACGCCCTGCTTCAAGAGCGTGTGGCGGCTGTTTGACAAAGAGACGGACAAGGCCATTGCAGACGTGATTACCCTTCACGACGAGGTGATCGATGAGGAAAAACCCTATGTGCTGTTTGACCCGGAGCATACCTGGAAGCGGAAAACTGTGGAGAATTTCGCGGCGGTGCCCCTGCTGCAGCCTATCTTCAAGGGGGGCGAGTGCGTGTACACGCCTCGGGCGCTGAAGGCCATTAAAGCGTATTGTCTGGCCCAGGTAGACACGCTGTGGGAAGAGGTCACTCGGTTTGAAAATCCCCACAATTATTATGTGGACCTCTCTCAAAGGCTGTGGGACGAGAAAAACAGGATGCTTTCGGAAAGAGCCACTTGACAAGGAGAGGCTTCTCCCGCTACAATAGACACCGTGTGAGCAGGCTGGATGGTCGCGGGCGAAGGGGGAAACCCCTCGTCTGAGGAAAGTCCGAGCTCCAAAGGGCAAGGATAACGGCTAACCGCCGCCGGGGGCGACCCCAGGGAAAGTGCAACAGAGAGATACCGCCGGGATTTTCCCGGTAAGGGTGGAAAGGCGAGGTAAGAGCTCACCGGCGCGCAGGAGACTGCGCGGCCCTGTAAACCCTATCCGGAGCAACACCGTGGAGGAACACACAGCGCGGCCCGCGCGTTCCGAGGAGGTGGCGCGAGCCGAACGGCAACGTTCGGCCAAGATAGATGACTGTCCACGACAGAACTCGGCTTATAGGCCTGGTCACATCGCGAAAATCAAAACCACTAGTAAACTAGTGGTTTGCTCAGACCCCAGAGGGGTCAGT
>CAJMOH010000050.1 GCA_905215055.1 uncultured bacterium | reverse complement strand
GCGCACCCTGGACAAGCTGTCCATTGTCTCCGCGCCCAAGGCTGTGGTCATGCGGGAGGGACAGCGGCGGGAGATTCCCGTGGAGCAGGTGGTGCTGGACGACATACTGGTGCTCTCCGCCGGTAACCAGGTCTGCTCCGACGCCGTTGTGGCCGCCGGGGAATGCGAGGTCAACGAGTCCCTCATCACCGGAGAGAGCGACCCCATCTTAAAGCACCCCGGAGACAGCCTGCTTTCCGGCAGCTTTGTGGTCAGCGGAAACGCCTTTGCCCAGGTGGAGCATGTGGGCGCGGACAACTACGCCACCAAAATCACCGGCGGCGCCAAGTACATCAAAAAGCGCAACTCGGAGATTATGGACTCCATTGACCGCATTGTGAAATGGGTGGGCTTTGGCATTATTCCCATCGGCGCCCTGCTGTTTTGGAAGCAGTTCTTCGTGCTGAAGGACACCCTGCAAAATTCCGTGGTCAGCACCACCGCCGCCATGGTGGGCATGATTCCCGAGGGGCTGGTGCTGCTGGTCAGCGTGTGCTTTGCCGTCAGCGTGGTAAAGCTCTCCGCCCGGAAAACCCTGGTGCGGGACCTGTACTGCGTGGAGACCCTGGCCCGGGTGGACACCCTGTGCCTGGACAAAACCGGCACCATCACCGAAGGCACCATGCAGGTGGACGGCCTGGTCCCCTTTGAGGGCGTCTCCGAGCAGGAGCTGGACGCCGCCCTCAACGGCTTGGTGTCCAACTTGCGGGACAGCAACCCCACCTTCCAGGCCATTCAAGAGCGCTACGAAGAGCCAAGCCCCTGGCGGGCCAGCGCCCTGGTGCCCTTCTCCTCCGCCCGAAAGTGGAGCGGGGCCTTCTTCCCCGGCCGGGGAGCCTACGTCATGGGGGCGGGAGAGTTTATTCTGGGCGATGGCTTTTCCGCCATTCGTGACCAGGTGGAGGGCTACTCCCAGCGGGGCCAGCGGGTGCTGCTGGTGGTCCGCAGCCCCCAGGACTTTGACGGGCAGCAGCTGCCAGAACAGCTGGAGCTTTTGGGCCTGGTGCTCATCAGCGACAAAATCCGCCGGGAGGCCCCTCGGACTCTGCGGTACTTCGCGGACCAGGGCGTGGACCTGAAGGTCATCTCCGGGGACAACGCCGTCACCGTGGCCAACATCGCCCGGAAGGCAGGCCTGGAAAACGCGGACAAGTATGTGGACGCCACCACCCTGCGCACCGAGGAGGATATCCGGCAGGCAGTCAGCCAGTACGCCGTCTTTGGCCGGGTGACTCCCCAGCAGAAGCTGGCCTTTGTCAAGGCTCTGAAGGCTCAGGGCCGCACCGTGGCCATGACCGGCGACGGCGTCAACGACGTGCTGGCCTTAAAGGAGGCGGACTGCTCCATTGCCATGGCCTCGGGCAGCGACGCCGCACGCACGGTTTCCAGCCTGGTGCTGCTGGACTCCAACTTTGCCTCCATGCCGGTGGTAGTGCAGGAGGGCCGCCGGTCCATCAACAACCTCCAGCGGTCCAGCGCCCTGTTTTTGGCCAAGACCATTTTCTCGGCCCTCATCGCCGTGCTGTTCATCTTCATCAATTACAGCTATCCCTTCCAGCCGGTGCAGCAAACCCTGATCTCCACCCTGACCATCGGCACGCCCTCCTTCATTCTGGCCCTGGAGCCAAATAAGGACCGGCTGCGGGGCAAGTTTATCTTAAACGTGATTCGCCAAAGCATTCCTGCCGCTTTGACTATGACCGCCAACATTGTGCTGCTGTGCGCCCTCAGCGGGCCGCTGGGCCTTTCCAGTCAGGACATGTCTACCCTGGCGGTGGTGCTTACCTGTTCCACCGGGTTTATCATGCTGTTCAAGATCAGCACACCCTTTAATGGCCTGCGGGGAGCCTTGTTCGGGGTGCTTCTGGCAGCCTTCATCGGCGCGCTGGTATTTTTGGGAGAGTTCTTCGCCCTGACCACCCTGACGCTGCCCATGCTCATCGCTCTGGCCCCCATGCTGCTGTTCTCCATTGTGATGATGCTGGCCCTGCTCCACCTGGTGGACCACGTTATCGCCAACCGGCAAAGCCCTCTGCGGCAGCTGGGAAAGCGCAAGGGGCGGCGGCGCTACAAACCATGACAAACACTTTTGGGAGAGATGTGCATGCTGAAATACCCGCCAACCTCCTCCATGCTGGAAGAGCTGCTGGGGCCGGAGCTGGCTGAAGTTTGGCAGAAGCTGTGCCAGGCCATCGAGGAGCGGTACGATATGGAGCGCCTGTGGAATACCGGCGGCAAGGACTGGACCTACGAGTACAAATACCGCAGAGGCGGCAAAACCCTCTGCTGCCTTTACGCCAAAAGCCATTGCATGGGGTGGATGGTGATTTTCGGGAAGGAGGAGCGGGCTAAAGTCGAAGCTGTCCGGGACAGTCTCTCTCCCGCCGTTTGCAGGCAATATGATGAGGCCAAAACCTATCGCGATGGAAAATGGGTGATGTTTTATCCTACCAGCGCCGACAGCTTCGATGAGTATCTGAGGCTGCTGGCTCTCAAGCGGAAACCCAACCGAAAATAAAAAGAAAAGTCTTCCCTCCCAGCCCCTGGGCTCTGTGGGAAGCCTTCCCTTTTATTCCTTCAGGTCCAGCTGATAGATCCGTTCCCGTTCCGATTCCGAAACCAGCGTAAATCCCAATTTCTCGTGCAGCCTTTGGGACGCCGCATTCCATTTGTACACAGTGGAGCCGGTAATTTTCTGGAAGCCCAGCTGCTTCAGCCTTTGAATCACAGCCCGCATCACCAGAGTTCCTATCCCCTTCCCCCGATAGTGTTCCATCCAAATGGCAATGGGGGGATTTTCGCCTTTTACCGTCACATCCCCAACGGGCCGGTACTCCTCTCCCTCCTTGACCTCTATGTAATAAAGCTCTCCGGTGCTGTTTAAAAACCCGCACATATTTCTTACATAGTCGCCGTTTGGAATGTCACTCTCGTCAAAAATGCCCTCGGAATTTTGATACACCACCGGATCCTGATACCCGGGCAGCAGCTGCTCCCAGTGTCCGTCATACCGGCGCAGCCGCAGCCAAGAATTGATTTGAATTGCCTGCGGCTGCGAAACATCAGGCAGCGGCATGAGAAATTCCCCCTTTCAAGCTGACTCCATATAAAGCAAACGCCCTCCAGCCTGTAAAGCGGGGGGCGTCTGTTTTTCTTTTCAATTTGATACTTTAAGGGCGCCTTACAGCACGCAATACTGCTCCATATAGCCCTCCATCGCCTTTAAAAGCTCTGGGTCGGTGCCGTGGTCCTTTAAATACTCGTGAATATCCCTCACGGTGACAATGGGATGAACCTTCACCCCAAACTCCTCTTCCACCTCCATAATGGCGGTTTTGCCGGGAGTGCGGCCCACCTCGCACCGGTCCACGCTGATGAACATGTGAGGCACCTGCACCTTGGCGCAGGCCTTCAGGATGGGCATGGTCTCCCGCACAGCGGTGCCGGCGGTAATCACGTCCTCGATGATGATAATCCGGTCCCCGTCCTGGGGAGCGTAGCCCACGGTGCCGCCGCCCTCCCCGTGGTCCTTCACCTCTTTGCGGTTAAAGAAATAGGGCTTGTCGATTCCGTAGTCGTTGTACAGGGCGATGGAGCAGGCGCTGGCCAGGGGAATGCCCTTATAGGCCGGGCCAAACATGGCCTCGAACTGGCTGCCCACGGTGTCCTTCACAAGCCCGGCGTAATAGCTGCCCAGCCGGGAAAGCTGCGCGCCGGTCCTGTAATTTCCCGTGTTCACGAAATACTGGGTATTGCGGCCGCTTTTGGTGACAAAATGGCCAAAACGCAGCACCTGGGCCTCCAGCATAAACTCGATAAATTCCTTTTTGTTTTCCGTCAGCATCTGTGTCTCCCCTTTTGATTACTCCTCTTCGTCCTCTGGATGCTTATACAGGTTGAAGCGGAACAGCTTGGACTCGTCAGACTCCTTTTCGCACATGACAAAGGCCTCGGCGATCTTGCCTCCCTCGATCAGCGCGGTAAGGCCCACCAGCTGGCAAAGCTTGCTCTTCAAGTTCAGCCGGTTGCCGTCACGGGTCATCAGATAGACTTCGCCTTCACAGCTGTCCAGCACCTTCAGAAACGCGGGTACATCAATGTCGTGCAATTCTACCATCTTGGGTGACATAGTCATTCCTCCTTTGCACTAGTTCCAAAGCCATCTTACCACACATTCCCAAAATATGCAAGTGCGGGAGACCGGCCCCTTTTAAGAAGAGACAGCGGGCAAAATTCCGGGGGCTCCTCGTTGAATTTCCCCTCTATTTTTGATATGATTAAGAAAAAGAAAGCAAGGGGCTTTTTCAATCTTTGAGAAACAGGTGAACCGCTCTATGAGAGAACCGCGAAAGAAGAAATCCGCAGCCGCGGCAGAAATCATCTGGTTTGGGAGGTGAAACAACAAGAAACGAGGGATTTTTTATGGCACACAACATTCCAGACCCCAGCGTGGTCTTTCCCAACGCATACAAGACATCCTGCTTTTTGAAAAACGTGGTGAAGGCTCCCAACGTGACCATTGGAGACTACACCTATTACGACGACCCCCAGGACCCCACGGGCTTTGAACGGAACAACATCCTGTTCAACTACCCGGAGTTTGGCGACAGGCTTACCATTGGCAAATTCTGCTGCCTGGCCAGCGGCACCACCTTCATCATGGGGGCCGCCAACCACCGGCTGTGCAGCGTGACCACCTATCCCTTCGCTGTGTTTGGCGGCGCCTGGGAAGAAAATGCTCCTCCCCATCTGGAGCAGTTGCCGAGAAAAGGCGACACAGTGGTGGGCAACGACGTTTGGCTGGGCAGAGAAACCATCGTCATGCCTGGCGTAACCATAGGGGACGGCGCCATTATCGCCGCTTACTCTGTGGTGACAAAGGACGTGGCGCCTTACACCGTGGTGGGAGGAAACCCCGCCCGGTTTCTAAAAAACAGATTTGATCCCCAACTAACCCAGCTCTTGTTAGAAGCCCGATGGTGGGACTGGGACCCCTCCGCCTTGGCAGAGGCCGTCCCCATGCTTTGCAGCCCCAACCTGGAGCATGTGAAGCAATGGCTTCAAGGCCTAGGCTATGGGAGGAAACAATAACAAAGGAGGAAGCTCTTATGGACTACAACAAACTGAAAAGCGGCACGGACATCCGGGGCGTGGCGGTGGAGGGCGTTCCCGGCGAGCCGGTGAACCTGACCGACCAGACCATTGAAACCATCGCCGCGGCCTTTCTGGTGTGGATAACCCGCCGCCTGAACAAAACTGCCGCCGGGCTGCAAATCGCCATCGGCCACGACTCCCGGATTTCCGCGGACAGGATCAGCGCTGCCCTGCAGCGGGTCTTTGTCCGGTACGGCGTCCAGGTGCTGGACTGCGGGCTGGCCTCCACGCCCTCCATGTTCTGGGCCACTTTGGACCTGCCCTGCGACTGCTCGGTGCAGATCACGGCCAGCCACCACCCCTATCACCGGAACGGGCTGAAGTTCTTCACACCCCAGGGGGGCCTGGACGGACCTGACATCGCGGAGATTTTGTCCCTGGCCCAAGAGGGCGCCCATCCCCAGCAGGAATCTCCCGGCTCTGTAACACCCTGCGGCTACATGAAGGATTACGCCGCCCGGCTGCGCCGGACCATCCAGGAAGGCGTGCAGGCGGAGGACTATGACCTCCCCCTGGCCGGCTTCCACATTGTGGTGGACGCCGGCAACGGCGCGGGCGGCTTCTACGCCACAGACGTGCTGGCGCCGCTGGGCGCGGACGTGTCCGGCAGTCAATTTCTGGAGCCGGACGGCATGTTCCCCAACCACATCCCCAACCCGGAAAACGAGACGGCGATGGCCTCCATCTGCCAGGCGGTGAAGGCCGCTGGCGCGGACCTGGGGGTGATCTTTGACACGGACGTGGACCGGGGCGCCGCTGTGGACAGCCAGGGCGAGGAGATCAACCGGAACCGGCTGGTGGCCTTGGCCTCTGCCATCGCGCTGGAGGGCAACCCCGGCGGCACCATTGTCACCGACTCCATCACCTCCGACGGGCTGAAGGAATACATCGAGAAAATCCTGGGCGGCAAGCATCACCGGTTTAAGCGGGGCTACAAAAATGTCATCAACGAGGCGCTCCGCCTGAACGGGGAAGGGGTCAACTGCCCTCTGGCCATTGAGACCAGCGGCCACGCCGCCATGCGGGAAAACCACTTTTTGGACGACGGTGCCTATCTGGTGACGAAAATCCTTATCAAGATGGCCTCTCTGCGGCAAGAGGGCAAGGATCTCAACGACCTGCTGGCCCCCCTGCGGGAGCCCGCGGAGGCCGCCGAGGTGCGCCTGCCCATCACGGAGGAAAATTTCCGGGCCAGAGGCGAAGCTCTCATCGCCGCCCTGGAAGCCTATGCCAAGGACCAGGGCTGGGCCATCGCCCCAGACAACCGGGAGGGCATTCGGGTTTCTTTCCCCAAGGGGGAGGGCCAGGGCTGGTTCCTGCTGCGGCTGTCTGTCCACGACCCCATTCTTCCCATCAACCTGGAGAGCGACGCTTCCGGAGGAAACCTGCTGATCGCCGCCAAGCTGCTGGAGTTTTTGAGAAACCACAGAGAGGGCGTTGACTGCGCGCCGCTGGAAAAATTCGTACAGCAGGCAACTGCTTGAGAAACGGAACAGCGCCAAGGGCTGCCCAGGGGGGGCGGCCCTTTTTTATACCAGTTCCCGGTCCACCAGAAACAGGGTCCGGCGGAATGGAAACAGCGCCAGCCAGGAAGCCCCCGGCACCATATCTGTCTGCCGCCACACCCCCAGGGGCAGCCGCAGCAACCCGCTGGGGCTGATGGCCGCCTCTCCCGGCCTTCCGGGAACCAGCTCTACCGACTGGGGACAGATTCTTCCCACGGCCAAGCTGTCCCCGGGACACAGGCCATAGGTCTCTAAAACCGGCTGGGGCAGTCCCAGCGCTCCCTGGGGGTCCAGCCAGTAGACGGTCTCCCAGCCGCCGTCGTAGCGAACCCGGCGGCTTCTCTGTATTCCCGCGGATTTTTCTTCCAAACACAGCACCTTCTTCCTTTTATATCCAATTGTATAAGATAGTTCTTTCTTTGGCAATTATAATCTTCTCTCTAAAAGAGTAAACTATCTACTATCGATTATATTTTAAGGAGGTCAGCCTGTGAAAGAAAACTGTTGTTTTGCAAAAGAAATGGGAAAGCGGGTTGCCCAGCGAAGAAAAGAGCTGGGCCTAACCCAAGAGAAAGCCGCCGAGCGCTGCGGGCTGTCTCACCAGTTTTTCGCCTCCATTGAAACGGGCGGAAAAAACGTCCGGGGAGAAAGCCTGCTGAAGCTGTCCATGGGACTTGACATCAGCGCCGATTACCTGCTTACCGGGCGGGTGGTAGATCTGGATCTGGATCAAATCCTGCAACAGCTCAAGCAGCTTTCGGGAGAAGAGTACCATCATGTGCGAACCGTTATTCAAGAGTACATGTGGGCTTTGGGATACCGGTAAGAAAAGCGCGTAAAAAGGGGCCTCCCGAAAGGAGGTCCCTTTTTACGCCGTGGTAAGCTGCACCACATGACACACTCCCGGAATGGACTGTCCCTGCTGCGAGGATGTGGGAGACATCAGGGCGCCGGTGGCGCAGAAGAGAATGTTTTTCAGCTCTCCCCGCTCCATGCGGCGAAGCAGGTGGCCGCACAGCACTGAGGCGGAGCATCCGCAGCCCGAGCCGCCCGCGTGGACATCCTGGCTATGCCGGTTGTAGAGGAGCAACCCGCAGTCCTGGTGGACAGGGCGCAGATCCACGCGGTTGTCATCCAAACACTGGTACAGAAGCTGGGACCCTACCGCTCCCAAATCCCCCGTGAAGATGCCGTCATAATCCTGGGGCTGGGTGGCAGTATCCTGCAAAAACTCAAAAATGCTGGACGCTGCCGCGGGGGCCATTGCCGCCCCCATATTGGCGGTATCCTTCACGCCCAGGTCCCGGATCTTCCCCGCCAGGCCCCGGCGCACCCGCACTCTGCCCCCGAGCCCCACCAAAGCGCATCCGGCGGCGGTGGCGGTCCACTGGGCGGTGGGAGAACGCTGGCCGCCGTACTCCAACGGCAGGCGGAACTGCCGCTCCGCGGAGCAAAAGTGAGAGCTGGTCACGGCCAAGGCCCGCCGGGCAGCGCCGCTTTCCACCAGGACAGCGGCCAGCAGCAGGGTTTGGGCCATGGTGGAGCAGGCCCCATACTGTCCCAAAAAGGGGATTCCAAAGTCCAGCAGGCCAAAGGTGGAGGAAATGCACTGGTTCAGCAGATCCCCCGCCAGGATAAAATCCACCTCCTCCGCGGAGACCGCCGCCTTTTTCATGGCCAGGGCCGCAGCCTCCTTTTGCAGCTGGGCCTCTGCCCGCTCCCAGCTGTCCTGTCCCAAGGTGGTGTCCCCAAAGGTCTGGTCGAGCTCTCCTCCCAGGGGGCCTTCGGCCTCTTTTTTTCCCCCTACCGCCGCCTGAGACAGAATGGTAGGGGGCCGGTCAAATTCCAGGGTGCTTTTGCCAATCCGCTTCATAAGGTCACCTCACAGCAGACTGAGAAGGTACAAAATCAGCCCGTACACCACCGAGGCGGTAATCCCAAACACCAGCACCGGCCCCGCCACGGAAAAGAGCTTGGCTCCCAGCCCCGTGACAAAGCCCTCCGCTTTGAACTCCAGCGCGGGAGAGACCATGGAATTGGCAAACCCGGTAATGGGTACCAGCGTTCCGGCCCCAGCGTATTTGGCGATGTTGTCGTACAGGCCCAGGGTTGTCAGCAATGCCGAGAGGAAAATCAGGCTGATGGACACCCAGGCGCGGGCCTGAGACAGCGGCAGCCCCAGGCCTTGGTACAAATTGCAAAGCCCCTGCCCCAAGGCGCAGATGGCCCCGCCGCACAAAAATGCCAGCGCGCAGTCCTTCAGCACTGGCGAGGGGGGCGAGGCTCGCTTTACCCGCTGGCTGTACTCCTCCTTTGATGGGAATTTCATAAGCGTCACCTTCCTTTTCCCTTTAGTCTGCCAGAAACCCCGCCGCTTATACGGAGCCGCTGGAGAAACAAGGGCGCGGCCTTTCCGCCTTCAGCCGTCCCGCTTTTTGAAAGGGCAGAGCGGCCCCTTTTGGAAAGGAATTGATTTTTTCCCCGGTTTTCGGTACACTGAAGAAAAGAGAGCCTGCCGGCTTTCCCAGGCAGGGGAAAGGGGAAATCAAGGATGTCCATCTATCAAACCATGGCGGAAACCGTTATCAAGGAATTGAAGCGCCGGAATATGGAGGGCTTTTACTGCCCGGACCGGGCTGCCGCGGCAGAGCTGATCTGCTCCCTGGTACCCCAGGGGGCCTCGGTCAGCTGGGGCGGCTCGGCCACCATCAGCCAGCTGGGGGTGCTTTCCCGGCTGGAGAAGGCCGGGTGCCGGATGATCGAATATCCCGCCCGGGAAAAGGTACACATTGGCAGCCCCATCTTTCAGCAGGTGGCTGGAGCGGACGTATTCCTCATGGGGACCAACGCCATCACCCGGTCGGGAGAGCTGGTGAACATCGACGGGGCCAGCAACCGCCTTTCCAGCCTGCTCCACGGGCCGAAGCAGGTCCTGGTGGTGGCGGGGATTAACAAGCTGGTGAAAACCGTGGAGGACGGCGTCCACCGGATTCAAACCTCGGTGGCTCCCGTTCTGGCGGAGCGCACTGGGCGGAAAACGCCCTGCGCCGTCACGGGCGTGTGCAGCAGCTGCAGCTCCCCGGACTGCATGTGCTGCAACATTGTCATCACCCGCCACTCCCGGTATACGGGCCGCATCAAGGTGATCCTGGTGGGAGAGGCCCTGGGCGTGTGATCCCTCCCAGACTTTACAAGCCCCGGGCGGCGTGGTATACTTGCCTCACAATCTCGCTTTCAGGAGGAAATCTGTATGAAGCTTTGCATTGACTGCGCTCCATGCGAGGTCTGAGGACGGCGCATGGAGAGGACCGGTGAACACCGGAAGGCCCTGACAGGCCAGTCCTCAGGCTTTGCTTATTTGAGGAACCAAATTTCCATCAAAGGAGCAAAGTATTATGAAACCATCCAATCACAAGCTGCAATCCTTTTTCGTGCTTTGGAGCACCCAATCCCTGTCCCAGCTGGGCAGCGCCATGACCGGCTTCGCCCTGACGCTGTGGCTGTACCAGCGGACCGGCTCCGCCCTGCAAACGGCGCTTTTGTCGGTTTGCTCCTATGCCCCCTATGTGCTGACCAGCATATTCGCGGGAGCCTTCAGCGACCGGTGGGACAAGAAAAAGACCATGCTGGCCTGCGACACTCTGGCGGCCCTGTCCACCGTGGCGGTGCTGGCCCTGCTGAAGCTGGACCTGCTGGCCCCCTGGCACATGTACGCGCTCAACGCGTTCAGCGGGCTGATGAACACGGTCCAGCAGCCTGCCAGCGACGTGGCCATGACCCTGATTACGCCTCCCAGCTGGTATCAAAGGACAAGCGGGCTGCGGTCCTTTTCCAACTCCCTTGTCACCATTTTAAACCCCGTTCTGGCCACGGCGGTCTTTGCCTTTTCCGGCATGGACGGGGTAATCCTCCTGGATCTGCTCTCCTTCGCCGCGGCGTTTTTGGCCCTGCTCTTTGGAGTGCGGATTCCCACCACCGCCGGCCTGAACGCCGTAAAGCGCCTGCCCTTCTGGGAGACGGTAAAATCCGGCGTCCGCTATTTGCGGGAAAACAGGATGATCCTCACCCTGATTTTGTTTCTCGCCGGGGTGAATTTTGTGGCCTCCGCCTTTGACGCGGCCCTGCCCGCCCTGATCCTCCCTCGGGAAAACGGGGGCCAGGCGGTGCTGGGCATGGTCAGCTCCTGCGCGGGAATTGCCACCCTGCTGGGCAGCGTGCTTTGCGTGGTGCTGCCCCCGCCCAAAAATCGAGTGCGGGTCATCTCCCTTACCATGCTGTTCTCCCTGGGGACGGAAAACTTTTTGCTGGCCTTTTCCCGGCAGCCGGCGCTGTGGTGCGCCGGCCAGCTGATCGGCTGGCTGCTGGTCCCCCTGATGAACGCCAACCTGGATGTGGTCCTCCGCAAAACCATCCCTGTGGAAATGCAGGGCCGGGTGTACTCCTGCCGGAATTCCCTGCAGTTTTTTACCATTCCTCTGGGCCTGCTGTCCGGCGGCGCCATGATCGACGGCGTCTGCGAGCCTTGGATGGCCTCCCAGCCCAGCGGCAGCCTGGCAACCTCGCTGTTCGGCACGGGGAAGGGCTCTGGAGCGGCCCTGCTGCTGTTTCTCCTGGGAATTCTGGGAGTGACCGTTTGCCTGGTATTTGGAAGGCTGCTAAGCAAGTACGCCTTCCGTGAGGACGAATCCCAGCCTCCCCAATAATACAGCTGCCCCGCCTGTTCAGCTATCCAAGCGCTGCCAACAGGCGGGGCGTTTTTTCTTCCCGCAAAACGGCGTTTCTCAAGAGAGCGTTTTAAGCGGGGCCTTCCGGCAGACATCCTCGCCCTTGCTCCCTCTTTTACAAGCAAGAGAGTCCTTCGCGGAGGTCTCTCTTCGCCAGAAGAAACACTGTCGTAACGCCGGTGTTTTCTCAAGCGTCAGGTGTCAATTCGGGTCATTTCCGTCAGGGCGCGGTTGCGGTAGAGGATGTCAGTGCGAAGGGTAAAGCCCATCCGTTCCCAAAACGCGTTGCCCTGCTGGTTTCGGGCGAACACCACCAGCGCCGTCTTGTGGATTCCCATCTGCCGGAGAGACTCCAGCGCCCGTTCCACCAGCTGCCTGCCCAGGCCCCGGCGCTGAAGCTCTGGGTGAACGGCAGTGTGGTAGATATAGCCCCGGCGGCCATCGGTACCCACTAAAATGCAGCCGGCAATGGTTTCACCCTCTGCCGCCACAAAGCAGGTTTCCGGGTTTCGCTGCAAAAAACGGCGGATCCCCTCTGGGGAATCGTCCAGGTCGTTCAGGCCCATGCCCGGGCAAGCCAGCCACAGGGCGTACACCTGCTGGTAATCTTTCATTTCCATCGGACGCAGAATCAAAACGCGCACCTCCTTTTGAAGTAAAAAAGCGGGGCAACCGCCCTGCTTTTCGTATATCACCTATTCATTCTTCTGCGAAAGGGGAAACTCTCACACCCTGCTCGCCCAGGATCTCCCCTTCCCCGTACCTGCCGTGAAAATCCGAGCCGCCGGTGACAGCCAGCCCATACTGCCGGGCCAGCTCCAGGCAGCGGTTCACATCCTCTGGGCTGTGCTTGGGATGATAGGCCTCAATGCCCCACAGGCCGGCCGCCGCCAGCCGGGGAATCTCCTGGTAATTTCCATACTGTCCGGGATGGGCCAGCACCGCCCTTCCCCCGGCTTCCGTGACGCGGCGGACAGCCTCCTCCGGCTCTGCCACTGGAAAAGAAAGTCCGGCAATGGGAGGCCTTCCTCCTTCCCCCGTTTTGAACAGCCGCTTGTACAGAGGGCCATAAAGCTCCTGGCAAAGCCCCGCTTCCAGCAGCTGGGCCATGAGATACTGCTTGCACAGCTGGCCCTGGGGTCCCGCCTGGGCCAGCAGGCGCTGCTCTGAGATGGGATAGCCCTCCCGCGCCAAGGCTCTCGCAGCCTGTAAAACCGCCTGATTCCGCCCCTCTCGGATGGGACGGCAAAAGGCTTCTACTGCCTCTCGTCCCTCTTCGGGAACGGCATAGCCCAGCAGGTGAAGCTGGCGCCCATTTGCCTGAACACAGCTGATCTCCACCCCCAGATACACCGGCAGTCCCTGCGCCCGCCCCGCCCTCAGCAGCTCCGGACAGCCAGCCAGGGTGTCGTGGTCGGTGAGGGCCAAACCGGCAAGCCCCCGCTCCTTCGCCATCGCAACCAGCTCCCAGGGGGAGCGGTCCCCATCGGACCAGTGAGAGTGAACGTGCAGGTCAAGCAGGGCGCTCATGCGAAGGCCGCCAGCTCTTCCATGGCGTAATCCATCTTGTAATCCATGGGAACCATCTGTTTTTCCCGAATCTCATACCGCCAGTCCGCCAGGGTGTGGATGGCGATTTCGTCATGGAACACGCCCACCATGGCGGTGCCTTGGCGTTTTAAGTCCAGAATCATGTCCATGACCCAGCTCTTGCTGTTGGCGTCCAGAGAGGCGGTTGGCTCGTCCAGCAGCAGCAGCCGCGGCTTGGTAATCAGGGCGTTGGCAATATTCAGCCGCTGCTTCTCGCCGCCGGAGAAGGTGGCAGGGTACATGTCCCACAGCTGAGGGGAAATGCCCACCCGCTCCAGGTATTGGGCGGCGCGCTTGCGGGCCAGAGGCTCCTCCACGCCCCGGGCGGTCTGGGTGTGAGTGAGGATGTCCAGGGCGGAGACGCGGGGAATCACGCTGAAAAACTGGGACACATAGCCAATCTCCCGCTCCCGCAGCTGAATGATCTTCCAAGGCTCGGCCGTGGCCAAATCCATGACGGAGCCGTCCTCCCGGGTATACCAGGTGTGGCCGCCAGTGGGGGTATAGGTGCGGTAGATGCACTTGAGCAAAGAGGACTTCCCCGAACCGCTCGGCCCGGTAATGGCTACCAGAGTACCCGGCTCCACAGAGAAGCTGATGTCCTGGAACCCGTCAATTTGGGCGTCTCCCCGGATGTGCATGATAAATTCTTTCGACAGTGAATCAATTTGCAGCATGGAATAAAATTCCTCCTGTTTCTTCCAGTTTCGTTTGGATGTTCTGGGGAAAATAGGGCAAGCAGGCCCGGTACAGCTCCCGGCTGGAGGCGGCGCAGACAAACCAACTGTCCTCCTCCACAGGAGCCGCGGCAATGTGGCAGCCCTGTCCCTGTAAAACAGCCCAGGCAGCGGCAAAATCCCACAGCTTGAGATGGGCGTTCACATACACGCCGCAGCGCTCCTCCCCCACGGCGCAAAGCTCCAGAGAGGCGCAGCCAAAATACCGCATTCCCTGAAACTGCCGGGCAAAGAGCAGGGGGTCCGCTCCCATGGCCTTTAGGGCCTCCATAGTTTTGCACCCCATGTGCAGCAGGGCTTGGTGAAGCCCGCCGGGCCGCTCCCGCCTTTCGCCGGAGGGTTCCCCCTCCAGCAGACGGCCGGAGGCCACGTCCAGCACCAGGCCCCAGACCGGGACTCCCTCCCGCAGCAGCCCCAGAGAAATGGCGTAGTCTTTTCCCAGCTGGCAGTAATTGGTGGTGCCGTCAATGGGGTCCAGCACCCAGGTCCAGGGGGAGCTTCCAGAGCGCCGGGCGCCCTCCTCTCCCAGCACGCCGTGGTCCGGCCAGCGGGCCAGCAGCCTGGAAAGCAGGTATTCCTGCACCCACAGGTCGTGGTCGGTGACAATGTCCCGGTAATCCCCCTTTTCCCGCACCGCGAAGGGCGCAGAGCGGCGCCTTTCCCGCAGGCGCACACCGCAGGCCAGCACCAGGCTTCTGGCAAAATCAGCCAGGGGACGGGTTTCCTCAGTCATATCTGGCCCCGTCCTCTCCCACAAAGTCGTTGCGGTAGTGGAGGTGGGTCACCTCCTCGCCGTTGATGAAAGTGGACAAAATCACGGGGATGTCGCCCTTTTTGCTCACCAGGATCAGGTCGGCGCACTTGCCGGGCTCAATAGAGCCAAGATGATCCGCCACCCTGACTGCCTTGGCGGGGTTAAGCGTGGCCATGTTCACCGCCTGAGACAAGGACAGCAGGCCGTCCTCCCACAGCTTGAACACGCCGTGAAGAATGGCCGCCGGGAAGTAGTCGGATACCAGAATGTCGGCACAGCCGTTTTCAATGGCCTCCCGCGCCGAAAGGTTGTTGGAATGGGACCGGCCCATCAGCACGTTAGTGGCCCCCACCACCACGGACATTCCCCGGCGGTGGGCCTCCTTTGCCACGGAAAGCTCCACGGGGAACTCGCAGATACGGGCATGAAGGCTTTGGGTGACGTAGTCCAGCTTTTCCAGGCTGTCGTCGTCGTGAGAGGCAATGGGGATACCCGCCTGTACAGCCATATCCGCCGCCAGCGCCAGCTGCTCCGCCGTCAGCTTGGCTCGGTTCATGCGCTGAGAGAGAATCTGGTTTTTCTCCTCTTCGCTTTGGCTCTGGGACATCACATGGTTCTTGAAGAACTCCAAATTTCGGTACTGACCCTGACCAGGGGTGTGGTCCATAAAGGACAGCAGCTGCATATCCCGGTTGCGGATAAACTTCAGCAGCATGGAGTAGCCCCGGGTGTTGGTGATCTCATACCGGCAGTGGAACCGGTGGCGGATCAAATGGTCGCCCTCGTGAAAATTGCGGATCAGGCCAATCAGCCTGGTCAGGTTTTCCGGACTGCGGAGCTGCTGCTTCTGGGCCACCCGCTCCCCGCCAAAATTGGTATCCATAATGGTGAGGGAGTGGTACATAGTGGTGATGCCCTGGCACACCAGCTGCTTTTCCTGTTCCCGCATGGCCAGCTCAAAGTCGATCATGCTCTGGGGCCGGGGCTGGATGACGTTTTCGATGTTGTCGGAATGAATGTCGATAAAGCCAGGCAGCAGATAGGCGCCCTGTCCATCCACAATGCGGCCGTTGGGATCCTCCGGCGTCAGCCAGGGATTCTCGGAAACCTCCTGGATCAAATGGTCCTGCAGCCGCACTGAGCCGCTTTCCAGCACCTGCTCCGGCAGCACCACATTTACATTTTGAATGACAATCTCTCCCATAAGCGCCTCCTTACAACAGCGAGCTGACCAGGGTTTGGGTGTAGGCGTGCAGAGGGTCCTCCAAAATCTGGTCGGTCAGGCCCTCCTCCACCACGCGGCCCCCCAGCATGACCATGGTCCGGTCGGACATCATGCGGATAACGGAAAGGTCGTGGCTGACAATCATCATAGCAATGCCCAGCTCCTGCTGAATGGTGCGGATCAGGTCCAGCACCTTGGCCTGCACGCTCAGGTCCAGGCCGGTGGTCACCTCGTCCAGCAGCAGAAGAGGCGGGTTGTTGGCAATGGCCTTGGAGATCTGCACCCGCTGCTGCATGCCGCCGGAAAAGACCCGGGGCTGGTCCCGCAGGCGCTCCACCGGAATCTCCACATGCTCTAAAAGCTGAGAGCTGCGGGCGATCATCCGGCCGGCATTGCGGCTGCCCGCGGCAATAAGCTTTTCCGCGATGTTTGCCCCGGAGGAAATGTTCATCCGCAGGCCCAGCATGGGGTTTTGATAGACCATGCCCATCAGGTGGTTCCGCAGGTAGCGCCGCTGCTGAGAGCTGGCCTCCAGGATGTTGGCCTTCCCCTCCTGGTACATGGAGAGGGTGGCCTCGCCGCTGGTGGCGGGCTGGTCAAAATAGAGGGTTTTCAGCAGGGTGCTTTTTCCAGAGCCGGACTCCCCCACAATGCCCAAAATCTCTCCGGGATACAGCTGAAAGCTCACGTCACGCACGCCCCAAATGGTGCGGCACACGGGGCAGCGGCCCTTTTCCAGCTCGGTATGCTCCCGGCAATAGGGGCAGCCAGGGCCAAACCGCACGGTGATGTGCTTGCCCTCCATCACAGGTGTTCTCTCATTCATGAGTTGTTTCCCCCTCTTCTTGGGATTGCTGAGCATTGCGCCGCTTCAGGCAATAGCCGGTATCGGAGCACTGATAATAGCGCTGGCCCGTTTCGGCGTCGTAAATTTCGTCGAAGTAGACGTTCTCCGCCCCGCAGAGCCGGCACCTCCGGCCGGAAAGGTCCTCCTGCTGGAAGGGATGGTCCTCAAACGCCAGGGACACCACGTCCGTATGGGGCGGCACGGCATAGATCTTCTTCTCCCGCCCCGCGCCAAAGAGGTACAGGCACTGGGCCTGGTGCAGCTTGGGGTTGTCATAGCGGGGAATGGGGCTGGGGTTCATCACATAGCGGCCGTCTGTCAGCACAGGATGGTCCGCCCCCCGGAAGGGAGATCCCCGGGTGAGCAGCTGCTCAAACAGGTTTACCCAAATGCCCGTATATTCCCCGTCGGCGTGGAGCTGGCGGGTGACCTCCTCGTGTGGGTCCACGCTGCGCAGGGGCTCGGGCGTAGGCACCTGAAGCACCAGCACCTGGTCCTCCCGGAGAGGCTCCTCGGGAATGCGGTGGCGAGACTGGATAATGTCCGCCTGGGCGGTGTCCGTGGTGGTTTCCACGCCGGTGGTGTCGCAGATCAGCCGTTTGATGCTCACCGCGTTAACGCTGTCGTCGTTGCCCTGGTCGATGACCTTCAGGGTATCCTCCGGGCCAATGAGGGACATGGTCAACTGAATGCCCCCTGTACCCCAGCCCCGGCCGATGGGCAGCTCTCGAGAGCCGAAGGGAACCTGGTATCCCGGCACAGCAATGGCATGAAGCACCGCCCGCCGGATCTCCCGCTTGGAGCCCTCATCCAAAAAGGCGAAATTGTAGTCGCCGCTCTTAGTTCCCTTGTTCATTTTCGAGCCTCCTTTTCCGTTTCCGC
>CAJMOH010000049.1 GCA_905215055.1 uncultured bacterium | reverse complement strand
CCAATACCTTTGGCGAGTATATTTCCAACAAAGGCCTGACCCAGCTGCGCATCGCTGAGACGGAGAAGTATGCCCATGTCACCTTCTTCTTCAACGGCGGCGTGGAGAAGCAGTACCCCGGCGAGGACCGCATTCTGGTCAAGTCCCCCGCTGTGGCCACCTACGATTTGCAGCCCGAGATGAGCGCCTATGAGGTCACCGACAAGATGGTGGAGGCTGTCAAGTCCGGCAAGTACGACGCCCTCATCCTCAACTACGCCAACTGCGACATGGTGGGTCACACCGGCGTGTTCGAGGCTGCTGTGAAGGCCGTGGAGGCCGTGGACACCTGCGTGGGCCGGGTAGTGGAGGCCGTGAAGGAAATGGGCGGCTGCGTGCTGCTCACCGCCGACCACGGCAACGCCGACAAGATGGTGGACGAGGACGGCGAGCCTTTCACCGCCCACACCACCAACCCCGTGCCTTTCTGCGTGATTAACCATCCCTGCCAGCTACGGGAGGGCGGCCGCCTGGCGGACATTGCCCCCACCATGCTGAAGATTCTGGGCCTGGAGCAGCCCGCCGAGATGACCGGAGAGAGCATTATCCTGTAAATCCCTACTATTAAAAAAGCAAGGAAGAGGATTTTCATTCTCTTCCTTGCTTTTTTTGCGCTTCTTTCAGGACTGCGAGAATTTCCGGCTCTTTTGCGCCATGCCTTCCCCCGCGCCCTTCAGCTGGACTTTGGCTGCTCTGTCCACAGCTTGCCCAGAATGTCCTTGAGCACCAGGAAGGCGTCCAGAGGCGTATACTGATAGGTGGTCTCCAAATCCCGGAGAAGGGCCTCCAGGGGGCCTGTATAGCGGGAAAGCTCCACCTGTTGCGAGTAGGTAGTGAGAATGGGATACATCTCTCCCCACAGCTTGGTCCAGTCCACCTTTTGCTGGGTCTCCTCGCTGGTGTGCCGGATGACACGCTGGATCTCCTGCACTTCGGCGTCGTAGTCGATCAGGTCATCCAAGGTGGTGTGATAAAGCTGGGCCAAGCTTTTGGCCTGGCGGATGTCCGGCAGGGTTTCGTCCAGCTCCCACTTGGAGATGGTCTGCCGGCTGACCCCCAGCCGTTCCGCTACCGCCTCCTGGGTGAGACCGCTGCTTTTCCGGGCGTTGTAAAGGCTATTTCCCAAACTGCTCATACAAGCTTCTCCCCTTTCTGTTTTTTTCAGTATACCAACAGACGCCGAAAAAATCCAGCGCTTTCCCCATTCCTTTTTGCCCGTTATCCCGTCAAATTTGCAGGGGGAAAAGGGAACTTTTTTCTTAGAGAGAACTATACAGAACCGCTCTCTGTGTATACTAAAATTTATCACGCAAGAAAAAGGGGATGGGGCCTTATGGGAAAACGATTGGTATGTCTGGCGCTGTGCTTGCTGCTGTGCGCTCTGTGCGCGGGCTGTGGGGGCTACAAGGCGGACGGCAGCTTTACCGTTCTGCTGCCTCAGAACGTGGCCTCCCTGGACCCGCAGACAGCCTCCAGCAGCGCAGCGGAAATTGTGATAAGCTCTCTCTTCGAAGGCCTTTGCCGGGTGGACGAAGAGGGAGAGGTTACTCCCGGCGCGGCCCGCAGCTGGGAGTCCAACAGCAGCGACACCGAGTTCACCTTTCACCTGCGGGAAAACGCCCAGTGGAGCGACGGCACCCCTCTCACGGCCCAGGACTTTGTCTATGGCATTGTGCGGGCCTTGTCCCCCTCTACCGGCTCCACCGCTGAGGATCTGCTGCTGATTCAGGGCGCCCGTTCCTTTGCCTCTGGGGAAAGCGACGCCTCCAGCTTGGGGGTTGTGGCAGAGGATGATCACACCCTGGTAATCCGGTTGGAAAAGAGCAATCCAGATTTTCCCGCCCTTACAGCGGGCGCTCATTACATGCCCTGCAACCAAGCCTATTTTGAGACCTGCCAGGGGCATTACGGCCTGTCCTCGGAATATCTGATTACCAACGGACCTTTCACCTTTGCCAGCATCTACGCCTGGCAGACAGACACCGGCGAACGCTCGATCACCGTCACCCGCTCGGAAACCTACCGGGGAGAGCGCCGGGTGCAGGCCGCCAGCGTCACCTACTTGATTGACTACGACGCCTCTTACGATTCCGACCCTGTCACCGCCCTGGTCAGCGGAAATGTGGACATTCTCACCTTGACCGAGGAGCAGGCCCAGCAGGCTCAGGAGCAGGACTGCAAGATCCTCACTCTGAATGACGCGGTAACAGGCCTGCTGCTCAATCCCGCGTCGGAGAAGCTGGAAAACGCCGCTCTTCGCTCCCTTTTCTTCAAGGTGCTGAACCGCCAGGATCTGCTCTCCCAGCGCGCCAGCGGCGTGGAGGCCCAGGGCATTATGCCTGCCTGTGTCCTTTGGGACGGTGAGCCCTATTACGCCCAGGGGACCCAGGCCTACACCCTTCAGGATGAGGAGGCCGTCCAGGGCCTTTCCTCTCTGCTGAATCAGCTGGACCTGGAGAAAGTACCCAGCATCACGGTTCTCTGCGTGGATGACCCAGAAAACGTGGCAGTGGTAAACACCTTTCTCTCCACATGGAACCGCACCCTGGGCAACGCCTTCAATCTGGAGCGGGTGTCCCCCAGCGAGTTCCAAAGCCGCATTTCCTCCGGCAATTATGAAGCCGCCCTGTACACCCTGCGGGCAGGAGGAACCACCCCCTACGACGTGCTGAAGGCCTTTGAAAGCACCGCCTCCCCCACGCTGCTGGAAAGCGCCGAATACGACCAGGCCCTTGCCTCCCTGACCTTTGACCTGGCCTCCTACCAGACGGCGGAGCAGCTTTTGGAGGAGCTGTATGTCTTTTATCCCATCTTCCAGGAAAACACCTACTACGCCGTCAGTCCCAGCGCCCAGGGCATCACGGTGGCGGCGGATCAGAGCATCAGCTTTATCAACGCCAGAAAACGGTAATAGCTGGAAAAGCAAACAAAGAGGAGAGAGCCAAACAGCTCTCTCCTTTTTTGACGGTTCACAAAAAGGGCGGCAGGTTTGTCCCGCCGCCCTTGGTTTTCTCTCTAAAATGGCCTGATTATTGGATAGAGCAGTCCAGATAGTGCTCTAGCTCCTCGTCATCCTTTTTCTTATCCAGATAAAGCAGCAGAGCGGAAAGAGCCGCCACCACCGCGGCCACCGCAGCGATTATGCCAATTAACAAAGCCAGCTTGCTTCCTTTTTTCATAGTAGAGCACCTCCACGCATGGTAGTATTTCACTTCTTATAGTTTATGATACCCAATTAGAGCAAAAAAGTCAACCGGGAAAATGGGCAAAAAAACAGCGCAGGGGCAATTTTCAAAGGCTGGCTGAGCGTTTCCTCTGCCGGCCCCATCATGCCCTGCGCGCTGTCTTAATAACTGTTTTTGTAGAACGATTCCGCAAACGCTGAAGAAAAGCCCTTAGGCGCCAGCGTTCAGCTTCTTGGCAAGGGCGGACTTCCTTCTGGCAGCGGTATTCTTGTGAAGGATCCCCTTAGCGGCAGCCTGGTCGATTTTCTTGATGGCAACACGCACAGCGGCGTCCTTGCCCTCGTCGCCGTTGGCAATCGCGGCATTGGCCTTCTTGATCTCCGTCTTCAGCTGGGAGTTGATGGCCTTGTTCTGCATCGTCTTGGTGGCAATCACCTTCACACGCTTTTTGGCCGATTTGATGTTTGGCATAAGTCACACCTCCTTCATGCCCAATAACGCAGAGATTATGATACCACGAGAAAGGAAAAAATGCAAGTCTTTTTTCAAATTCAAATTGACAACATCCCCCGAAATGTTGTACAATACTAGGCAGTAAGCTTGCGATGGCCCATGACGTTTGTCTCCATCGCGTTTCTATGCGCTCGTAGCTCAGCAGGATAGAGCGTCCGCCTCCTAAGCGGAAGGTCGGGGATTCGAATTCCTTCGGGCGCGCCACTCTTTTGCCTGGACGCAGATTTGCGTTCAGGTCTTTTTTTCGCCAAGAAGCCTTTTAAGGCAGGATGCCCTGAGCCTGGCAAAACACTTCCGCAAAAGCGGCGCCGCGCTTTATTGGGACTGACAGGCAACCACCACAAACCTGCCCTCGCCGGTGTGGTAGCTGCAAGTAGAGAGCGTTATCAGCCGGTCCCTATACTGAGGATCCACCTGGGTTTGGAACAGAGAAGCCCTTCGCACCTGGTCCACATATTCCTGGAACACCTGGGGATCGGAAAGGTCCGTATACTGATAATAACGAAAAACTCCTTCCTCTCTTTGCCCGTAGGCCTTGCTGTAAAAGGCTCCCAAAACCTGGTATTCCCCTTGCTCCTCCAGGGTGTCGTACAGCACAGTGGAATGGTCCTCCGCAAAGCCCTCCTGGGCATAGTCCAGCAGGTCCGCGAACATGCTGCCGTCGTCCATGTTGTGGCCGTAGAGGATTACATGATTTCCCTCCGGCTGGCTGCCCTCCCCCACAAAAATGCTGCCGCTGACGGCGCTGCTGCCGTCAAAAGCCCGGCGCAAATAGTATTCCGGCTCTTGAGGAGTATACATCACGGGGTAATCGACGGACGTGCCGGGAATGGAAATCCAGCCGGCCATGTCAGGGTTTTCCTGGTGAAGCTGGGCATAGGCCTCTAAACGGGGGGCCTGGAAGGAAGCCCCAGGCTCCACGGCGCTTTCCAAAAGAGAGGCCGTGTCCCGCACCTGCTGGGCCAAAGCGGTGTAGGCCCCCTGCTCCTGATGGGAGCGGAGCAAATTGCGCGCCGCCATCCCCGTGGAAACAAGGAACACCGCCCCGCAGAGCAGTCCCGCTGCCAGACGCCAGGAAAAGCCCTTTCGATTTTTTCGCCTCATTGCTGCCCCCTTTCGAAAAACGCCGGTGGGATTTTCCTCACCGGCGCTTTTCACAGTTGCTTTCTTCGCTTACTTTTTATAGTGCTTCGGGCGTTTTCCTTTCGGTTTGGTGGCGATCACCAGCACCAGCGCCCCCAAGGACAATCCGCCCAGGCCCAGCCACAGGCCGGTGTGAGTGGGGTCCCCTGTGGTGGGGGTATCGTCCGGCGTATCTCCAGGCTCCGGCGTACCGGTGGGACTGGGGCTTTGGCTGACCGCCGGTGTGCCGCTGGGAACGGGACTGGCGCTGGGGCCAGGCGTGCCGCTGGGCTCGGGACTGTCGCTGGGCTCTGGACTTTCACTGGGAGCGGGACTGCCGCTTGGCTCCGGGCTTTCGCTGGGCGTGGGACTTTCACTGGGCCGCGGGGTGGGAGTAGCTCCTCCTCCGCCGCCGGGCTTATCATTTACAAACTTGGCGTGGGAGGTTCCTTCACCGGTGATGGTCCCCGCATCCCCGCTCATTGTGGTGGTATAGCCATCACGATTGGCTTCTGCCTCCGTCACCTGATAGGCCGTACCGTTGGGCAAGCTGTCAATCCTCAGGGTCTGGCCGTGCTTCAGGGTAAAGGCGGCTTCGCCTTGTCCGTTAAACTCCAAGGTAACAACTGTAACAGTTGTGCCGTCGGACAAGGCCGCTTTCACCGAATCTTTCCAAAGCTGGCCGTCCGGGCCTGTCAGCTGAATTGTAAAGTGCCAATCCTTGCCAGTATTGCCATAGCCCATAACCTGTTTTTCGACAATCAGCGTGCCAGGGTCCCGGACATTGGTAAAGGTGACACGGTTCTTCTCCTCATCCACGGATACCGTTCCCTCCGCGGCGCTGACGGTGTTTCCATTTACTTCTATGCTGGTGGCGTAGCCCTCCTGGTTGGCCTCCGTCTCGGTGATGGTGTACTTGGTGCCTGCTGGCAGACCGCTAATGGCCGCGTACTGGCCGCCCTTTAGGATAATTTCACCACCCTCGCTGGAAATGGTTCCATCTTCCGGTGTGGGGAGACCATCGCTTTCGGAAATTTGATAGGTGTAGGGTCCCCCCATGGGGCATATCGCCTGGGTACTCAAAGTCTATTGTGAAGTGAAATTCCTTGTCAGGGTCTGCCGCGGCGCCAAGCAGCACTTTCTCCAGAATCAGATTGTCATAGCGGAAATTGTGAATCTCCCCGGTGCCGCCGTAGTGAACCGTATAGTCACCAAGGTTTTCGCCTTTCTCTACGGCCGTCCCATTTTCCAGCTCGCGGACCACATAGGTGATCTTATTGCCGTTGCTGTCGTACTCAGGCAGGTCCTCAAAGGTGCCGGCCCAGTTGTTCTCTTTATTGAGGGTTATGGTGAAGTGGTCGTCCGTAGACGGGTAAGCATTCAGTTGATCGCCCACTCGTATGTACAGCCCCACGATTATGGATTTCGGGCGGGAGGTTTCTCCTCCCTCGTCCCACCAATGCTTGGTAACGGCGATCTGTCCCGCGGTGCGGTTGGTGATGATGGTGGTGTTGGGGTCACTCTCAGGGTTCGTGTTGTAGTCCACTGCGAAGTCCAGTGTGGTTCCGTCCCCCAGAGTGACCGTAAACGCATCGTCTACCACGTCAATCTTCTCAGCGCCTACCGTGACAGAAATTTCCTCAGCGTAGTAGGTGTATGGCTGCTGCTTTTCATCATACTTGTCCAGATTTTCAAAGGTGTGCTGCCAAGAATTGCTCCGAGAAAGCGTGGCATTCTCTGAATAGGTCTCATCCCGAACACCGTTTACACTCCGGTACAGCTGGACTGTGACAGACCAACCATTTACATCGGCAGGCGTGCCGTTCCACACCTTCCTCACGGTGTAGTCCACCACGGCCTTGTTGGTAATAACGAAGGGATTCTCTTCTGTGCCAGTGCCGCTTGTCTTCTCTTCCTCGTAGCCGTCACCGGAAATCTCTACTACTTGATACTGGGTTTGGCCGGTAGTAGTATCGCTTCCGGGCATGTACTGGGGCAGGCCAGACCAGGTGTGGGTCCAAGCAGGATGCTCCCCATTTCCAAGCGTTACCCGTGTACCGGAGATAGGTCTCCAGGTTGTTCCATCTGCCGCCAGATATTGCACCTCCATTTGGACAGGCACTTTGCCGTCCTCTGGGGTGTTGTCAGTCCATTGCTTTTCCACGCTTACCGAGGTGGTGAGAAGGGTGTTGGTGGCGGAAGATTTATACTTGGTTACCTTGTCTTCGTCGTTTTCTTCAGTCGTGGGATTGTCCCCGTATGTTGTCTTATAGCCGGTGTTAAACATCCCGCCGTCCTGAACAATATAGTCCCCTATATTGTCAATATCCTCTTCCGCGTAATCTGAACCCAGCTCCACGGCGCGGTACTGCCAAGTGGAAACCGCGGGCAGGTCATGGACTGTTTGGGTTCCGGAATTGTTTGCATCGCTCCCGGTGACGGTAACCGTCAAGGGCACTGTGCCGTCACCAGAGGCAGCGGGGACCAGGAAGGGACTCCAGGTTGTGCCATCCATGGAATACTGCACCAGGAAGGTGACGGACCAATCCACGCCCTCCCCCTCGGGACGGGTGTTGTACCGGTTGCCGTCGTCCACCCAGGTCTTGGTGACTTCCAGGTCCACGGTGGCCAGGGTGTTGGTGCTGGTGCTGGTAATGCCAGACACAGCAAGTTCGGCCCCGGTGATCAGGTTGAGAGAGTTTTCCGACTCAACCTTCAGGTTATATTGCCCGTTATCGCCATTGTCTGGCGGAGTAGCTTTTACTGTCACCGTTACCGGCATTCCCCCCTGTCCCGGAAGGGCATAGGTGATGGTTCTCTCCACCACCCGGTATTCCAGGAGGGTGTAGTTGGGCGTGCTGCTTTCATTTTTAATAGCGGTGGGGAGGTCGTCAATAGTGCGCCGCCAAGCACCGGCACTGGCGTTGGCGGGTTGGGTAATGGTGTCTTCAAAGGCTGGTTTGCCCCCATCTTCCCAAGGGGAATTAGCATCGGTGAAAAACGTATCAGCATCTGTCCAAGTACGTCCTCCATCATTGCTGACTTGCAAGGCATATGTAATTGTCACGTTGCCCAGGTAGTTGGAGGTGACAGAACCACCGTTTTTGTCCTGCCACTTTTTCTGGAAAACCGCGCTGGTTCTCATGCTGTTTACCAGGTTTTGGCCTGCGAACGCAACCAAATTGCCGTCCGGGCCTGTTGCGTTCCCCCCATTGATGGTCACTTTCTTGTTGCCGCCGCTGTAAATATCCTCCAACCCACCACTCAACTCTTCTGTGACCGTATAGGTCCAGGGCATGCCGTTGGGGGCGTATTGGGCCAGTTCACCACTATTTTCCTCTTTCGCCTTGATCGTGTAGATCCACTGATCCTGATTATCAGGATCTACATCCCAGGTGACAACATAATCTTCGTCCTCTTTCAGTGTTTCAGTTAGACCATTGTCCTGGCCGTCCTGGGAGGCGGCGGTGCGGGTAACCTGGAGCGTAATGCCCTTTACCTTACCATCTTCTATTTCCGGCCGGAATTTGTTGTTTTCCCAGTCCTGCCACTCCTTGGTGCCTTGCAGGGCAATCGTGGGCGTGTTGTACTGATTGATGAAGGTGGCGTCTACGGTTTCATCGTTAGCAACAGCGTAGAAAGTGGCGCTTTCAGTGCTTTGCGTCGCCTTCATCTTGTCCTCTAAGTCGCCGTACCCAACAGGCCCGTTTGTAACCCAAGTGTCATAGCCTTTCAGCTGGTCTTTGTTTTCCGCAAAGGAATACTGGTATGTCTCGCCGTTGACAGCATAGATAGGCAGGTCTGTAAAGGTGTGGGGATCTAAAAGTACCCAGCCATCTACCGTATTGATAGTTTCTGCCCTGTTAAACGCCGTTCTGACATCCTCGGAATCCCAGGTATGGGTGGCAACAAGCTCTGGGTCCGTATCCGGATCTGCACTGGGATAGGTGCGGTACAGCTCCACGGTGACGGCAGGGTAGACCCAATCCTCTCCGTTCTTCTCCAGCTTCAGCCATTTCTGCACCGTCACCTGGCCGTCCTGGTCCTTCTTGTACTGATTCTCAGCCCGATAGGTGCCTTGGGTTACGCCGATGGACTGGAAGATGGAGTTGAAAAGTTTAAGGGCAGTATCACCTGTTCCATCCACAGGTGTCCCGTCTGGATTCAGCGTAATGATATGTTTTATCCCTTGGTCATCCGTCAAGGTAATGCTCTGCTCCCGCATGGAGTAGGCATACAGCTTGCCGTTCGGGTCATAGTTGGGCAGGCGAACCACACCTTCAGGAAGGGATTCCTGAAGTGTGCCGTCCGCATTTACTGTGACCTTTAAATCGGGATTCTCATTATTCGTATAGAGAATAGTATTGTTTTCTCCAGCAGACATGGTCCAATGCCCTTCAAAGAGGAATTGGAACTGGTAGGAACCGTTGGACCACGCGCTGGCCCAGTTTGCCACGGTCAGGGTGGCTTCTATCTCAGGAGTTCCGGTGTCCTCGTCCGCGAGCTGGCGGTACAGGGCAAAGGTGACTTGGGGAAGATCCTCCATGGCAAATCCGCTGGGGACGCCGTTCCACAGCTTTTGACCGGTGAGAATGGGGCTGGCCTGCAGGGTGTTCTGGAAGGTGCCGTCTTGGGTCAGGGCGTAGTTGACCTTTACACTGTAACGGTCGTCTATATCCAGCACTGTTTCCCCATCAAGGTCGTACACCATACCAGTCAGCGGGTAGACATAGAATGAATTCTCTGCATCCTCGCTGTTCACCGTTACCCGGTCGCCGATCAAGGTCAACCCTTCTGTACCTGTTTTTTCAACCAAATACTGCACAGGGCCATAGTCGAAGTTGGCCGCGTTTACGGCGGTACGCTCCACCGCGTAGTAGGTGATTTCATAGCCGTACTGGTCATACTTGGGCAGGCCGGTAATGGTGGCGGTCCAGGAGTTGGTTCCATCGCCCTCCTGGGCTGTCCAACGGTAATCCGCCTGGTACAGCTCAATTTGGACGGCATTCGCATCTTCTGAAGTGTGCACCACCCGGTAAATGTCCAGATAGATGTCGGGACGCTGGTTCAGGTCGTAGCGGTAGGCGTCCTTCCACAGCTTGTGCCAGCTGGCTTCTTTGGTACCGACCAGCTGGTTGTCGGCAGTCATCTCCTGATAGTCCACGTCCTTGTCCTCAGCCAAGTTTGGATCTTTAATATCTATGGCAGACGTGTAACCTGTTTGGGAAATGCTCATGGACCAGTTATTCAGGGCCGTCAGCAAGGCTTGGTTGGGACTTGCACTGGCTCGATAGTCCTCAAAGCTGATAAATGTGCCGGTAGTATTATCCACCAGCCCTTCCTCCACGGTATAGCGGACAATGGTTCCCGCTGTGTCAAACTTGGGCAGGTTGCTGAAATAATAGGCGGCTGTTTTACCAGTACCGTCCGCAGGCAAATCCATTTTGATGATAGCCGAGCCTTTTTGGTCCTCCTCAAAGGCATTGCCCTCACCTGTGTTCCGCTTTTGGTTGTAAATGGGAACAGCTTCTCCGCCGCCCAGGGAAACTGTGCCGTGTTCGTAATCTATCTTATACCCTTTGTCCGCGGTATCGCCCATACTCTCATGGAAATCCAGCTTCAGGGCCAGGGACATACTGGCTCCTTCCAAGGCCTGTTTGAGAGCCTCAACCTGGGTGTTGTCCCCAGAGGCCCAGTTCTTGGTGATTTCCACGTCAATGTTGCCCAGCCGCCGGTTGGTGACGGTGGCCACGCACATGTTGTCAGAAATTCCATCCAGGCTTTCTATGCCAGAGTAGGTCACTTCGTAGCGGTGGTACTGGGTGGTCACATCGCCGGTGACACCTGTGGGCCAGGCGGTATAATCATCATTTTCGTGGTCCACTTGGGATTTTTGTGATTCGTCTCCCACCTCTGTTTCCAGCAGGTAGATGTCGTCCTTGTCACATATACCGGTACCCGCTTCGTCATTACCGCCCTCGGGGCTGGAATTGCCGTCCGTATTTTCGTCAGCGTTTTCGCCGAGAGAGTCCTCGGCCTCGTCAGTGTCCCCCGCAGACTGGCCGGTTTCTCCCTCGGTGGAGCCGCCCGCGGTGTCCTGACTGTCCAGGGGAACGGCAAGCCAATCGTACCACACGCCGTCCTCTCCCAGAGTGACGGCAGCTCCATCAACAGCCTCGCCTGTTTTCTTGTTATAGGCCTGAATGGTCACAGGCAGGCGGTGGGTGGTGTCGCTGTCGTCAACCCAGGTTTTCTGCACCAAAATCAGCAGGATGTCTCCCGGCTGGGTGGGATTGTACACGGTGGTGGTATAGTTGCCGTTTCCCCGTTCTGTCACATAGTCCGGGGTGCGGCCCTGCTCCACCAGGATGTACTCGTACTGGCGGACGTCCTCGTCAAACTCCGGCAGGCCCTCAATGGTGACATGCCAGGGGGAATCTGCGTTCGCTTCCAAAGTTAACTCGTCCCCCTCTGGCGTAGTAAACGCTTCAGGGTAAACAGAATTGTTTTGCATGGTAAAAGCTAGATGCTGAGAATCCTCCTCAATATTCAGCTTTTCCCCGCTTCTCACGCGGTACAGGTAGAAGGTGGCGCTATCCGCGTCGCCCTCGTCTATGGGATACTCCTTGGTGTACCAGGTATTGCCGTGGTGTTCATAATTTGAATTAGTTTCTATGTCCTCAATTGCGTCTGCTTCTTCTGGACTCAACTCCCACCACTTGTCCACATCGTAGGAGATTTCACCGTCCACCGAGTTGGTAATCAGGGTAGAGGCTGTACCGTCCTCGTTGGTCGGATAGGTTACCTTAGAGGTGTAGTGTACGTCTCGCAGTGCATCAGATCCCTGCTCTTGCTGCCGCAAGGTAAAGGAGCCGTTCTCTTTCAACAAACTGCCTTCAGTGCCATCCTGATAAACCCCGGTCTCTACCCAGCGGTATTCCAGCTCCCGGCCCAGACCATCATATTGGGGCATGCTTTGGGTAATGGTAACGCCGGAAAGGTTCTCCGCGGTGAAATCGGTAATGGTCGCTGTTACATCGCCTTTCTCTCCCTGGACGTTGGCCCATGCGTCACCGTCCGCACTTTTCGGCTTGCTTTGCAGGGTCACTTCTACGGACACGTCCCCGAATTCCGCCTGGAAGGCTGGGGCCTCCCACACCTTGGTGGCGGAGGTGGACACCGTACCGCTGAGAACGTTGTTCAGGGTACCCCCATTGTACAGGTAGGTGTTGCCCTCGACGCGGGTGTTTGTGTCTGTCACGGTGCCATCCTCCTGCTGCTCCAGCACCACGTCGGAATCTTCTACCACATTGCCGTTTTCGTCTATTTCTCCAAACACCTGGTCATAGCCGGAAATGGCCCGCTCCGCGGCGTACTCCCGCACCACATAAATATAGCGGTAGCCCTCGGCGTCGTACTTGGGGAAGTCCACAGGAGTACCGTCCTCATTTGTAAAAGCAATCGGCACCTCCTTTTCCTCGCTGCCGGCTTCGATGGTGATGCTGTACGTTCCGCCATTTTCGTCCCGCACGGGGGCGGCGCTGCTCAAATCCTGGTCGGCCCGGTAGCGCCACAGCTGCAGCTCCACACCGGGGCGGTTAGAGGAATCCGCTGCATCCTGCCAGACCTTGGTGGCATGATAATCCACAGTGCCGGTCAGGGTGAGAATGACAGAGCCGCCGTTATAGGCTCCCTCTCTGTCGCTGCTATGGTTGGAGGACGCCGTATTGTCGTAGCTGATGGCGAAATGGTCTCCATCCTCCAGGGAATCGCTTGTGTAGTCCAGCTTGTTGTCCGGCGCCTCCCCCTCTCCGGCAATTTCAGACACCCGGTAGGTAATGGGTTCTCCGTTGACGGTATATTTAGGCGCAACAATAGACAGGCGCAGCTCTTCGGGAATTTCGCCTGTATCTTCGTCTGGGTTCCAAGACACCCATTTGCCATCTTTCCAAGTTTGAAAAGCAACATCCGCGTAGCCCTTGTTTCCCTCCAAATCCTCAAAGGGAATGTTCAGCCAGGTACCCCCCGAGGAATAGGAGGCTCCCAGCTGGAACTGCTCCATGATGGCCTGGGCAATGCCCTGCAAATTGGTCAGGCTGCCGTGGCGCAGGTCAATGGTAAAAGTGTTGGTATCCTCTAGGAGATAGTAACCAGGTATTTGCCTCTATGCCTTCATATTCCCCACTCGCAGAGGCGCTGTCAATCAGCGTGTATCCCTCCTGCTCCGGCGGGGTCAGGCTCCAACTGGCTGTTTCGTCTGTTGGAACGGGATTGCCATCATCATCTATTTTAATTTCTCCCGTTTCGGGATCAAGTTCATACACTGTGGTTTCCAGTGCTCCATAGGACAGAGTCCATGTGCTGCCGGTGGGAGTGATGGTATAGTCAGGCCAAGAAGGCAGATTGAGAGAAGCCAGAGCCTCTTCCACTCCCTCGCAGTCACTGGTATAAGTGCGATCCCCAATCGTCAATGTGAGGGTAGGCGCTGCATACGAAAGTTCCTCTTCTGGATCTGGGGAGGGGCGCAGGTCCTCTTCATTGTTGTTGTCCTGCCAGACGATGGTCTTGGAGACCGTCTGCGGCTCACTTCTGGCCAGCAGACCGGAAATGGCCTGGGCCGCAATCCCCACGGCGCCTGCCAGAGCAATCAGGCAGACCGTTGCCAGCAGACCGATTCTTTTTCGCCTGGGCTGGCGCGGAGAGTCCTGTTCCCCTCGGACATGCCGCGGAGACAGTCTGGCGGATGGATTTCTTTCATATTTGGCCATGGAAAGCGCCCCTTTCATTCTTTCTCCAGCCGCTGGAAGCAGCGTCTCCGCACAAAAACGAAAAGCTATCCAGCTCCAGCGTATTTCCACATCTTGGAAACAATATAATAAAATTGTCTAACAAACCAAACCCAGGCGGTTCAGGGCGGAGGCATGCTCGGCCCCGGTGGAAATCAGGTATATTCGGGTTGTCTCCACGCTGGAATGGCCCAGCACATCGGCCAGCTTTACCACATCCCGGCACACCCTGTAAAACACTCTGGCAAACAGGTGACGCAGGTTGTGGGGAAACACCTTTGAGGGCGCGACATCTGCCTTTTCACAAACAGCTTTCATCTCCGCCCAGATTTGCTTTCTGGAAACGCTCCTCCCGCTTCTGGTGAGAAACACCTCTCCAGAAGCGTTTTTCTGTTTCTTGCAGTATTTCAAAAGCCTTCGGCACAGCTTGGCTGGAAGAAGAATGGTGCGAATTTTCCCCTTTAGGGAGACCTCCGCCCGGCCGGCCCTCAGCGCCTCTACCGTGATGTATTTGACCTCTGAAACGCGAATTCCAGTGGAACAGATGGTCTCCATAAGCAGCGCCAGACGTTCCCGTCCCAGGGAATGGGCAGCGGCAAGCAGCCGTTCATACTCCCTTCGGGTCAGCTCGCGGGTTTCCTCCCGAAACACCCGGCACTGGATTCGCAGGGTTTTTACCTTGCACTCGTGCCATCCCAGAAAAGCCAGAAACCGGTTCAGGGAAACCAACATGGTATTGACAGTGCCGGGGCAGTACCGCCGGGCTAACAGCTGGTCCTTCCAGGCGGAGGTGACCTCCTTGCTGACAGGCCGGCCTCCCGCCCAGGCGAAAAACGCCCGCACATGCCGCAGGTAGTTTTCAATGGTTCCCGCAGACCGCTCGTCTCGCCGGAGCTTTTCCTCAAAATCTCTCAAATCCTTTGCCATCATGATCTGTTCTTTCACGTTTATACGCCTCCTAACAGGTTTCTCCCCTTTCATTTTACTCAAGGGCGGCCTTTCAAATAAAGAGCTTTTTGGGGGGCAGGAACAGCATTTTTCTGCCTTTTAAAAGCAGCCTTGCTCCCCGTGTTTCCCACACAAAGAAAAAAACCGGGAAATCATCCCGGCTTTTTTCGTGCGTTCCTTTGTATTTGCTCTCGCTGCGTTACTCTTCCTTGTCGTGAAGAGTGCTGATGGCATTTTTAATCGCGCTGATAACCTCCTGATCTGTCTCGTGCTCCATCCGATAGACCAAGTGAGCCACCGCGTGCTCGTTGCCCAGCTCTCCCAGAGCGCGGGCGCTGGCGGCGCGAATCGTTCCGTTCTCATCCGCAATCAGCGTGATCAGAGCGTTAAAGCCGTCGTCCTTTCCCACCTTGCCCAAACCTTCAATGGCGGCCAACCGCACCTGCTGGTCCTTGTCATGAACCAGCTTCAGCAGCTTACCCTCCTTTTTACTCTCCACATATTTTTTCACTTTTTCCAGCTTACTCATCTATATATTTCCTTTCTGTCATGTATTTCTCAAGCGGGGCCCGCCAGCCTTTCACTAAAAATCGCCTTCCGGCGGACACTCCGCTTGTTGATCAAGAGTTTTTCCGGCCCGGCCCCTGGGGCAAAACGGCCGGCTGCACGGCGAAAATCTTTCCATTTCCGGCAAGAGCTCTCCTCCGTCATGAAACGCCGGAGTCCTTTTCCGAGCCGGAGATCTGCTTGAGGGTTTTGCGGAATTGGAAGGTGAACAGCACGGCGGTAAAGGAGACCGCCAGAAAATCCGCCACAGGCTCTGCCATATAGACTGCCGTGGTCTGATTACCGGTGAAAATCTGAGGCAGAATGTAAATCAAGGGAATCAGCAGGATAAACTTCCGCATTACCGCCACCAGAATGGACGCCTTGGCATAGCCCAAAGAGGTGAAGGTCATCTGACAGGCGATCTGAATACCGAACAACAGCAGGCAGGCCATATAAATTCGCAGGGCGTTCTGGGTAAAGTCCAACAGCTCTGGAGAGCTGGTAAACAGGCCGGCAAAGGCCCGTGGGAACAGCATGACACAGGCCCACAGCAAGGTAGAATACACCAGGCTGGCTTTCAGCAGCAGCTTGAAGGCCTCCTTGACCCGGCTGGGATTCCGCGCTCCGTAATTGTAACTGATAATAGGTTGAGCGCCCTGTCCCAAGCCCTGCAAGGGCAGCATGGCAAACTGCATCACGCTGGTGAGAATGGTCATGGCGCCCACAGCGATGTCGCCGCCATAGCGCAGCAGAGAGGAGTTGAAGCAGACAGAGATAACGCTTTCGCTGGCCTGCATGATAAAGCTGGACAGGCCCAGGGCCAAAGCGGGCAGGACGATTCTGGGGGCCAGGCCGAAGTTCTTCACCCGCAGCCGCAGATGGGTCTTTTTCCCGCACAGGAACAGCAGCACCCAGGCGCAGGACATCGCCTGCGAAATGATGGTGGCCCAGGCAGCGCCAGCCACGCCCATGTGAAAACCAAAGATGAAGATGGGGTCTAAAACAATATTCGCCACCGCGCCGATGAGTACAGAGAGCATGCCGGTCTTGGCAAAGCCCTGGGCCGTGATAAAGGCGTTCATGCCCAAGGTCATTTGAACAAAAATGGTACCCAGGGCGTAAACGTTCATATACTCCACGCCGTACTCGATGGTGTTCTCGCTGGCGCCGAAGGCCAGGAGAAAATCCCGGTTCCAGATCAGCAGCACCGCCGTCAGCGCAACCGAGATGACGCACTGTACGACAAAGCAGTTGCCCAGAGTTTTTTCCGCGGACTCATGGTCTCCCTGACCCATATATATGGAGGCTCGCGGCGCGCCGCCATATCCCGCGAAGGCGGCGAAGGCCGTAACAATCATAATCAAGGGCATGCAAACGCCCACGCCCGTCAGAGCCATGTCTCCAATATCTGGAATGTGGCCGATGTAAATGCGGTCCACAATATTGTAGAGCATGTTGATAATCTGGGCTGTCACAGTGGGCAAGGCCAGCTTGAGCAGCAGCTTGCTCACCGGCTCCTGTCCTAAAAAGTCTTTTTCTTCGGTCATTGCTCGTCTCTTCTTTCCATAGCGATTTTTGTATTTTCAGCAAGGCGCTGCTGAAACGCCCCGAAAAGCTCCTGCTCTTTTTCGGAAAACCCGCGAAAGATCTTTCGCCGAAACGCTTCCCGCACCGTTTCAATCTCTTGCGTGATGGGCTTTGCCTTTGGGGTGGTGGACAGATGAATTTTCCGGCGGTCCTCCTGATCCTGCCGCCGCAGCAGCAGTCCCTTTTGAATAAGGCTCTCCACCGCGGTGGAAACGTTGCTTTTGGACAGCATGCGGTATTCCACAATGTCCGCCGCCGTATCCTTGCCGGGATTGTTGTGCAAAAAGCTGATGATGGTAGCCTCCAGCGGGACAAGCCCATACCATTGGCACACAGGCTTGAGCATGCTGTCATAAAGCCGTATAATCCGCCTGATGTCCTCTAAAAGAGTGGATTTTTGCCGCACAATGAGTTCCTCCTCCATTTTAGTTCTGTTTCATAATCGTTCTGTTTCATAACTGGTCTGAACAAAAACTATTATACTCTTCTTGCCGGGCCTGTCAAGAAGGGGGATGCATTCTTTTCAGTCTGTTCACATTTTTCAAATCCTGTCAATATTCACGGCTGTTCCCCAGAAGGCGCTGAAACACCGAAAGTCACCTGACACTCTTTTAAAAAAAGAAAGGCCTTGCCGAAAAGCGCTTTTTCAGCAAGGTCTCTCACAAGGTTTTTTCTGTATTTTTTACCGGGAGGCAAGTCCGCTTGTCAAAAGCTCTCCAAAGACAGCCGCCAGACAGTAACCTCTTCCCCCATATCCAGCCTCAGCTCGTCGCCGTTGAGCCTTCTCCCCGGGACCCACCGGCCTGTTTCAAAGCTGCCCTCGTCCAAGGAGATCCATTCGATCTGCCGGCCTTTTTTCGAGAAGAACTCCAGCTGCACCGAGAAGCCCACCAGGATAAAGCTGCCCTCTGCCTCGCGGATCACCATCAGCGCGCCTGGATACCGCTGGGGTTCCGCAATGCGGGGAAATGTCACGCGAAGATGGTACTCGCCCATGTTCAAGCCCTCTTGCACCAGGTTTCCCTGCATCACGCCGAACAGGTCTCCCCTTTGCGCCGCCGCGATCATTGTTTTCTCCAGACCGCCCAGCTGGGCATACAGCTTCTTTAAAAAGTCCGTGGAATCGTGGGGGGACATGGTTTGGTGGACCCCCTGCACCATGTCCGGCACCTGCTTCTCCGGCCGCCGGTCAATATCGTCAATCCCGAACGGGGAAACCAGCAGCGCGCCCTGGCTGAGAGCGTACAGCACCATGGCAGGCGCCCACCGGTCATAGCGCAGCTCGGAAATAATCAGCGGATTTGTGCCTCCCTGCTTGTAACGGGCGCACTCCTCCACAAAGTTCTCCTCATACAGATCTGGGGCCAAGGCATCCAACGCGGGAGCAGCCTGCTTCCAAATGGGATACACCGAGCTGTCCGGACCGCCGCAGGGCCGCAGGGCGGCAAATTCTCCCGGATACTGCATGGGCCAGATATTGGCGTACATGGGCAGAGGGTATTCCTCCTTTCCCCGCGCCGCGACATAGCCAATGCTTTTGGCAAAGTGATAAGCCATAAAGCACTCGTGGGCCATCTCCCCGAAGGCAGCCTCCCAGCTTGCCCCGTTCTGGGTGTAATGCTCCGCCAAGGGAGAAACCAGGCTTGCCCTATTCAGATACTGAATCAGCTCTTCTGGGACGGGCTCGGAAAAGGCCTTGACAGAGGGTTCGCTCCAGTCAAAATCCCCGCCGTAAAATCCCGATTCATTTTCCACCTGCATGGCAAGAACCGTCTGCTCTTCCCCATCGATTTCTTTCAGATGGCGCATCAGCCTGGAAAATGCCCTGGCGTCAGCCTCTACACAGGCCTTGCAAAGAGGGCTGATGGTTCCTGTCACGCGCCCATCCGCCGTGCGGCAGCGGAAGTAGGTTTTCCTGTCCCGCTTGGCCCAGGCAGGAATATAGGTGGACGAGCCGTTCTTCCAGGAGGCAAACCAGATGATCAGCAGCTTTAAGCCATACCGTCTTGCCTGCTCTATCAGATGATCCACGCTCTCAAAGGTGAATGTTCCAGGCTCTGGCTCAATCAGCTCCCAGGACGCCGTAGCGATGACGGTGTTCATATGCATAGCCTTCAGCTTGGGCCATACAGCCTTCATATACTCCTCGCTGGAGGACGAAGAATTGTGAAGCTGGCCGCTGAGCAGCAGAACCGGCTCCTCGTTTACCAAAAATTGAGGAACCCCGTTCTTACATTGAAAATGGGGTAAAGATTTCATAGCGCTCCTCCTTGATCCCGCCTATTGCGAAGGATCTGAATTCTAGACTTTTGCATTTCACCAGGATGAAGACACCCGGTATATTTGATTATACAGCAAGCCCCTGAAAACGCAATGGACAAAACCGCAAAACAGCCCATCATCTTACACACCTTCCGGCCCAGCCCTCTAAAAGCAAAATCCCTTAGCTATGAGTTACTACTCACAGCTAAGGGATTTGTAATATGGATTTCTTTTGCCATGCAAGCCGCCTCTCATCATTCTGTAACCCATAAACCATAGGATTACAAGAATAATGGCACTTGTATGGCTGTTATCAAATGGTTATCAAAAGACTTCTCCGAACGCCGCAAACCCGCATAAATACTGGCTTTTTAAGCACATCTCAGCCGAGAGTCATCACTCCCACTC